>NZ_JARFTS010000007.1:0-165702 GCF_029167175.1 Shewanella sp. A32 | reverse complement strand
GAAAATGATGTCACCTAGAGAGTATCGAGCTCTTAAAGTGGCGAGTTAAGCTGTCCGTTTTGGTGGGGGCAACTACAGCTTGAAGTCACACCGCTAAAAAGGAATGACAAAGGCGTGTTGGCCTAAATCACAAGTTTGCGGAGACCAGCTTCAGCACGTTCTAGGATAAAAGCTACTTCGAGGTTCAATTCTTCTATTTGTCTTCGGATAATGTCGAGCAATACAACTGGCTAGAGATCCTCATCGTTCAAGTGACAAAACCCAGCGTATCACTTGACTTCAAATCAAAGAAGAAGTTGATGAATTGAAGAACTATCACTATCATTTTTGCCATTCTTCATAATATTTTCAATTGGTTAGAAGACGATTAGAGAATGAGAAATGTTGTTAGTGACGATAAAATCAGTGATTTTCGAGACTTAGTTAACTCAAACTCTAGCTTTGTGTATCAAATATACAAAGATAAAGGTGGTAAGAATCTTTTTAACCTCGTTTGCTCTGCTATGGATTGGATCTCTGTCTCTGTTCGCCACTTAGAAAATGCGCCTGAGTTTGACAAGAACATAGACAGTAGATGTATGCAGGTCTATTCTCTGATCTCTTCAATAGACCTTATTTTCGAGTCGATAAAACAACTCCATCGAGTGTTTATAACTGATAAGAAAGATCCGTTTTATGGTGAAAAGAAATGTTTCAAAGATCGCCTCTTCGCTAATGAAGATGATAATAATTATTTTAAAACTATCAGGGCGTGTTTCGGTGCTCACCCCGTAAACCTTAATCAAGAAAACTCAAAGCGTTTCGCAAGTTGGCCATTTCAAAGTCATTTCAACAATGGCGATTTGAGTGTTCATTTGTACAGTCGAGATGTGGGTAAAGAAGACCTAACGTTAAACCTCAATATCAATGAGCTGCTGGAATTTCTCAGAATTCGATATGAGTATCTTGATGTTATTGCTGATAGGATTGAAACGCTGTTTGTTGAGTATCAACACAAAATTTCAAAAGAAAAAATTGAGACTAAATCAGATCCTTTAGAACAACTATATGTTCTTCGTACTGAGTCAGAAAAACGATTAGATAACGATTACTATAACGGGGAGATTGACGACCTGATTATGATTTTTGAAGCGGAAGTAACTGATGCTGACCTTGTACCATTGGCTAATAAGTATAAAGAATCCCTCCTACCTCTGATTGAAGAGATTAAGACGAATCTTCAAGAAATGAACATCGTTGACCTAGCAAACGATATTGAGCTGAGAATAAGATCTGAACTTGATAAAGAGTTACGTTATGAACTTGGTAAGTTCTACACTTGGGTTCACGGTGGCAGGTATGATCCGCTACTTGAATACTATTTTGAAAGGTTTAACGCTTCTACTGACGGTAAGTTCAAGTTCACCAAAACTGATGACATCAAACTTACGTTTCTTAAAGCAAAGCTCATGCTAACTGAATAGTGTGAACAAATTTGCTCAGCTTTTTTCTTTTGTTGTTCATTACTTTTTGTATATCAAAGTGACCTCAACATCACTGTTTGAACTTAGGGGTGTAACTAATAAAGGGGCAAAAATAAGATAGCTATTTTGGCGGTACCGCCACTAGGCTGTGATTTATTGGCGATCAAGCAGCATAACGCCGGCAGTTGCCGGCGTTATGACTATTCGATTTCCTGACGTAGATACTGGAACAGTTCTCGCGCAGATTTTGACTCTGGGGTCTTTTCTAACTCTTTCTTGGCCTGACGCACCAGCTGTCTGAGTTTCTGTCTGTCCAGATGTGGTTGTTCATCCAGTAGTTGCTGAATGGCCTCATCACCTTCTGCCAGCAGTTTATCGCGCAGTTTTTCAGTAATTTGATCCTGTGCGGCAACTTGGTTGGAACGGTTCGTTACTTTATCCAACGCCTGTTTGACGGCGTCCAGGTCAACATCGCGCATCAGTCGGCCAATATATTGCACTTGCCGCCGATAGGAATCGGTATTGACCTTAATGCGTTTGGCTAATGCCAGTGCATCCAGCATAGTCTCATCCAGCGGTATACGTTCTAACTGACCTTTGCTCAATCCCAGGAGCTGCTTTCCCAGCTCCTGCGCCGCGGTACTTTCCCGCTTGAGGGCGGATTTACTGACGTAATTCTCATCATCGTCATAGGGCTGTTTCATTTTTTCGGAGTCATCGACGATTTTCATGGCACTTAACATCTCTATTTGGCTACTGCTGCTAATTGTAACATTGTCGCTGAGGCGCGTCTTGTGGTGGATTTTTACCGTTTGATTGCCAGTTTGCGCTGCGAATATCAGCAGTGTTTGTTATGCTAGGCAACATGTCTTCAAAGAAGAGTATTGTTGTGTCTGCAAATTTTATTGATGGTGAACTGCAGTCCCTGAAAGATGCAGTCGCTATGGCGCTGGAGTTTGCCCAAGGGTTGGGCGTGAACGCTGCTGAGGTAGCAATCAGTAAACAACAGGGATTGAGTGTTTCCTCGCGGTTGCAGGAAGTGGAGACCGTCGAATTTAATAAAGACGGCGCCCTCGGTATTACCGTGTATCGCGACGGTTGCAAGGGCAACTCTTCGACTTCGGATTTATCCGCCGAAGCGATTCGCGAAGCGGTAAAAGCCGCAGACAGCATTGCCCGTTATACCAGCGAAGATCCCGCCTCTGGCTTGGCAGAAAAAGCGCTGATGGCGACCGAGTTTCCGGATTTGCAGTTGTATCATCCGCGACATACGACTCCGGAAGAACTGGCACAATTAGCGATTGCTGCCGAAGCCGCTGCGCTCGGTCGCGACAAGCGCATTACTAATTCCGACGGTGCTTCGGCTAACGCCCACAATAGCGTGCGGGTTTATGGCAACAGCCATGGCTTTTTGCACGGGTATTGCAGCAGTCGCTACAGCCTCAGTTGTGTTGTGATTGGCAGTGATGATAACGGCGATATGCAGCGTGATTACGATTACACGGTAGCGCGTCAGTTTGACGATATGCTGGCGGCCGATTTAGTGGGTGTCAGTGCTGCCAACAAGACCCTAAGTCGCCTGGGGGGCCGCAAAATCGCCACGGGAAATCTGCCCGTGCTGTTTGCCGCCGATGTCGCTACTGGTTTGATGGGGCACTTGGTCAGCGCTATCAGTGGCTCGACACTTTACCGTAAATCCAGTTTTCTGTTGGATGCCTTGGGCCAGCCGATTTTTCCCGAATGGCTGGCAATTCAGGAACAGCCCAAATTACAAGGTGGCTTTGCCAGCGCCAACTATGACAGTGAAGGGGTCGCGACTCGCGATCGTTTCATTGTTGAACAGGGCGTGTTGCAGAGTTATCTCCTGACCAGTTACTCGGCTCGCAAGCTAGGTATGGAGAATACCGGTCATGCCGGTGGTATCTATAACTGGACCGTGAGTGATAGTGGTAAGAGTTTTCAGGAGCTGATCAGCACTATGGATAAAGGGTTGATCGTCACTGAGGTGATGGGGCAGGGTGTGAACACGGTAACCGGGGATTATTCTCGCGGTGCTGCCGGTTTCTATGTGGAAAAGGGTGAAATCTGTTACCCGGTTGAAGAGATCACCATTGCGGGCAATTTGCGGGATATGTACCGCAACATTCAGGCAGTTTCTAGCGATCGCGAAATGCGCTCGTCAATTCGTACTGGGGCTATCCTGCTCGACAGTATGAAGATTGCCGGTAGTTAATACTTGAATGTGAAGGAAAAGGCGCCGATTGGCGCCCTTTTTAGTAGGGGTCTAACTGCTGCGCTCTTGGCAACAACTGCCGGGTATAGTGTTCCTGAACCAGGCTAAACGGCGTGTTATCACTGCGGTAAATCACCGCTTGATGTTCCAGCACAAATACGGGCAATGCCCCTTCATCCGGCCATAAAGGGTTATTGCTCAAACTACGGCGGAAAAAGCCCGCATCCCTGGCAATGCTTCCCAGCGGTTTGTTGTGCTCAGCGAGCGTTTTCGTCATTGCTGGCGTCATCAAATCGGTGCGATACCAATGATCAAATACGGCGATGACCTTACCGCCACAAATAAAGCGTTGTTTCAGGTAATTGACGGGGGTTGATGGCGAAATTTTAAGCGTATCATAGACATCCGCAGGTGCCTGACGTTGGCGTTTATCTTCCTGTTCAACCGTTAATTCTGCAGTGTCCGCCAGTTGCCTGTGGCACCAATGTCCAAGTGTGGCGGGGGCGTTTTTAGTATGCACTAAGCGCTGATTCAGTTGGGTCAGCATTTCTGCTGCGGTCATCAATGGGGGAATGCTGACCGGAACCGCATGGGCTGGCAGCCACCAACATGCGGTGAGGGGACACAAGCACAACAAACTGCAGCGTAGTAATCCTTTAATGCCAACGGCCATCAATTATGAACCTTTAATCGAAAGTAATTATTGAGTTCGTTTCTTGCAGCTTTGCAGAAAAACCCAGCGATCTCTGTTGGATCGTTTAATCTGTTTGTCCAATTTAAAACAAGCGGCGAGAGAAATACAGTCCGGAATGTGCCATCAGAATGAATATTTTTAACAACCATTTAGTCGCCGACGGGTAATAAGGTCGCGATTGTTCCAAAATGACGCGTTGCAGTTTGTCCGGTAAACTGCTGGTGTTTTAGGAAAAATTGGGTATTATTTGCGCGATTTTGAACAATCGGCTGTTAGCTAGGTCCAATGGGTGACAGTAAGCAATAGGAGCCAATATGGCAAAAGATGTACAAATGCTGCCGGCACATGATGTAGGCCGCGGCGAAATCAAAGACAATGCGCTGAAGGCATTGGTGACCAGTCAACTGTTTCGCTGCCGGACGGAAAAAGCCAAAAAAGGCAAAGGCGCATTTCAACGCAAACAACGCAACCAGAAGGGGCAAGCTTACAAGGGCTATGCCCCTTCTGATTTTTATGGGCGGCTTAACTAACGGCCACTATCAATTTTTATCATAAAAAAAGCGCACCCTGAGGCACGCTTCCTTCTAACGCTATCGTTTATTCGGCTTCTGTTTCATCTGGCATATCAACCAGCTCGGCCCACAGATCATGTTCATCAGAGTGCGTGATTACTGCCCGTACCAAGTTCCCCGGTTGCAGCTCGGTTTCATCATTAATAAACACCATGCCGTCGATTTCGGGGGCATCTGCATAACAGCGGCCAATGGCACCTTCTTCATCGACATCGTCGATCAGAATGTCCAGCTCACGGCCCACCAGGCGCGCCAGCCGTTCTGCACTGATTTCCGCCTGTACTTCCATAAAGCGGGCATAGCGGTCTTCTTTCACATCTTCGCTGATTAATTCTTCACCCAAATTGTTGGCAGCAGCGCCTTCCACTTCTGAGTATTTGAAGCAGCCAACACGATCCAATCGGGCTTCTCTAAGGAAATCCAGCAGCATCTGGAAATCTTCTTCAGTTTCGCCGGGAAAGCCCACGATAAAGGTAGAACGGATCACCAGATCTGGACAGATCTCGCGCCACTTACGGATGGCCTCTAACTGACGGTCAATGCGCCCCGGGCGTTTCATCAGTTTGAGAATGCGTGGGCTGGCATGTTGCAGCGGCAGATCCAGATAAGGCAGGATTAAGCCCTGTGCCATCAGCGGGATCAGCTCATCTACCCAAGGATAAGGGTAAACATAATGCAGGCGGATCCAGACCCCCATATGACCAAGCTGCTTTGCCAGCTCGGTGATGTTCTGTTTAACCGGCATGCCGTTCCAGAACCCGGTGCGCCCGGCTTTATCTTTGCCATAAGCGGAGGTGTCCTGACTCACCACCAGGATCTCCTGGACGCCGCTTTCTACCAGGCGTTTGGCTTCGTCCAGCACACTGCCGATATCGCGACTGTCGAGGTCGCCACGCAGTGAAGGAATGATGCAGAAAGTACAGCGGTTATCGCAGCCTTCGGAAATTTTCAGATAGGCGTAATGCTTGGGGGTCAGTTTGACGCCGGTCTGTGGGATCAGCGAGGTAAACGGATTATGGTCTGGCTTCGGCACGTATTTATGCACATGATTCAGAACCGCTTCATAGCTATGTGGGCCGGTAATTTCCAGCACATCAGGATGGACTTCGCGGATCTGATTTTCTTTGGCACCGAGGCAACCAGTTACTAATACTTTGCCGTTTTCTTCCAGTGCTTCGCGGATCGCATCCAGCGACTCTTCCACCGCCGCATCAATAAAGCCACAGGTGTTCACAATCACCAAATCGGCATCATCGTAGGTATTGGTGACTTCATAACCATCAATGCGCAGTTGGGTCAGAATGCGTTCTGAGTCCACCAGGTTCTTGGGACAACCCAGACTGACAAAACCAATACGATTACCGCCAGCGGTAGCGTCAGACTCCACGGTGGTCTGCGCCAGTGTCTTGGCCGGTGTTTCCAGTGTGGTGGTCTGTTTGGGGTCAAAAGTTTCTACAGGATTTTTCAAGATTGGCATTCCGCTGTGCTGTTAAAACGCCGCCGGGTGTGCCCCGGCGAAGAAGGCGGCGATTATACCGCAGCCAGCTAAAAGGTACAGATCAGTTGATTAAAAAACACCCTGAAGCGCAGCTGAATGAGTCGTTGATTGCACTTGCCAAATATCACCGCTTTGCTAGCGTAGACACCGGATTTACAACCAAAGGAACACTCTGATGAACAAGGCGATGTTACCGGGATTGGCATTAGCATTGGTGTTGCCAATGCTGAGTCTGGCAGATGATGTCGGAGCCCAAGAGCGGCCGTTATTGGAAACGGTAGGCGTGAGTCAGATTGAAGTTGAGCCGGATCTAGCGGATGTCACGGTGGAGGTGGTTATTAAGGCGGAACAAGCCACCGACGCTAAACAGCAGGCGGATAAAGCGGTTGCGGCATTTATCGGACGATTGCAGCAGGCAGGGGTCAGCAAAGATAAAATCAGCAGTGCCAATCTCAACTTGCAGCCGCAATATGTCTATCCGGAGCGCGGCGGTGACGCAAAGTTGTCGGGCTATCGCGCCAGTCGCTCTGTGACCTTAGAAGTCCCGATTGAGCAGCTGAATCCGGTGCTGGATAACGCGCTGCAGGAAGGGATTAACAGCGTGCGACAGATCAGTCTGAAATCCAGTCAGGAAAAAACCATGCGCCTGCAAGCGCGAGCGGCGGCGATAAGTGATGCTAAACATAAGGCGGAGGCGCTGGCGACCGGATTCGGTGCCAAACTCGATGGTATCTGGTCGATTCGCTATTTTGATCAGACGCCAATGCCGGTGCTCAGTGTCAGTCGCAAAGCCATGATGGACAGCGCTGAAAATCAAAGTTACCAGTATGGCAAAGTGACTTTCAGCGATCGGGTTGAGGTCAGTTATAAGCTGAAGGATTAATCATCAGTGGGGGCTGCGGGGGTTGGCAGTAGCCGTTGGTAAAAGGCCAGATCCAGCCAACGCCCGAATTTAAAGGCAACCTGCGGTAAGGTTCCCGAGTGACTGAATCCTAGTTTTTGGTGCAGAGCGATGCTGGCAGTATTGGCGGCATCTATGGCACCGACCATCACATGCAGTTGTTGTTCTGTCGCCAGTGCAATTAAACGCTGCATCAGTGCGGTAGCAATTCCTTTGCCGTAGTGTTCAGGTGCAACGTACACGGAATGTTCGACAGAGTATTTGTTAGCGGGATAACCCCGAAACGGTCCGTAGCTAGCAAAGCCCAACAGTTCACCGGCGTCATCAACCGCTGCAATCACCGGCCAATGGCCACTCTCTTTGGCGGCAAACCACTGCGCAATGCGTTGATTGTCTCGTGGATGGTATTCGTAGAGGGCCGTGGTGTTGGCGATGGCAAAATTAAAAATCTGCTGAACTGCACTGCCATGTTGGGCATAGTTGCAGTGAATGAGTTGCATAGCGGTCTCCGATGGGACTGTGCCCAGTGTGGCTGCTATTATGCCACAGCTAAGCAGTGTCGAAACCAGGGAAAACGTCTATTTAGCTAGGACTTAACACTTTGTTGCGTCCCTGGCGTTTGGCTTCCAGCAGTAACCTGTCGGCGGTTTCAAATGCGGAGGTAATGGTGTCTTCACTGCCGATTTCCGTCACGCCGAAGCTGCCGGTGATGGGAGCGTGCAAGCCATTTATCTGTATCTGTGGTAATGAGGTTCTTAAGCGTTCAGCGGTGGCGATCGCATCGTTGATATCGCTGCCAGGCAATAGCAACAAAAACTCATCACCGCCAAATCGCCCTAACATATCAGCCTGACGTAACTGCGATGCCACTAAATTTGCCAGCGAAATTAACGCAATATCGCCAATGGAATGACCAAATCGGTCATTAATTTGTTTGAAATGGTCAATATCAAATACCACCAGTGAGATGGGGTGTCGGTAATAGCGCGCACGTTGGATCTCTAATTCCGCCTGGGGAAAGAAATGCTGCCTGGAATAGGCTTGCGTCAGAACATCTTTACGGGTGAGTTCCCGCAATCGGTTGTTGCTGGAGGCCAGCACGGGGATCAGTAAGCCAAAATAGCTACTGGCGGCGAGGACACTGATGGAAAATTGAAAAATGAGCGCGTCTTCACCCAGTGCGAGATATTTCATCATTACCGCGGTTAAGCAGCTCATCAACGCAATACTTATTCCACTACGAAATGGTGTTTCCGTGTAAACAATCCACATCTGCGGAATACTCAGGAAAAAAATGGCAAATGCCATTTCCTTTATGTGAAATGCCGCGGTGAGCATCATTACTACCACAATCAGCACCGCCGCACTCAAGAGTTTCAGCACAAATTCCCAAACTGAGCCCGGAGTTTGTCGTAACCCAAGCTCACTCACCCAACCGCCACAACGAGGGTATACTCTGCGTAAGATGCCGAGCATCAGTGGCGTGAGTACGATAATGCCTAACAGATCTCCCACCCATAGCGGCAACCACAACTGGTGACTTTCAGGCGAGTTTTGTACTACGCCACTTATCATTAACGCTGTCTGAGTGAGATAGCTGGCCAACAATGCCGATGCGGGTCCAATGAGCGTAAATGCCAGCAATAACGAGGGCAGCTGATGGTGATCCCGATGGCTGATTAACCACTTAAGCAGGCTGGCACCTAGGGTATAGGCCGAGATATGTGCCAGCGCAAACAGGGCGCTGGTTTCTAATAACTGATGGACTGGCAAATGGGTGGCATAATTTGCATCCTCCCAAAAAGTCACGGCGATGCAGCAAAAGGCAATGGCGGGAATCGCCCGAATGCCCAGCAATAAAATCGCTGAAAATGTCACCCCCGCAGGCGGAAACCAGATGCTGGCGTGGGGCTCATATTCCATCAAGGATGACACCTGCCAGAGCAACAGCCACATAAGGATCAGTAACAGATCGCTCAACACTGGCCAACGTACCAATGTGGTATATATCCAGACCTTTCCTGGTGGCGGCTCGAACTCCATATTTTGTGAAGGAGGTTGCTGCAAGTCTATACTCTGAGGGCCTTGAGGTCGGGCTTTGGCGGCCAGACGCTGGAACTTAGATACAGAGTGCCGGTTTTATCGGCTGATAACAAGATTGTTACCTTTAAATTCGTTCACTTCCGTTATCAGCACTGGCAGCGTTTGCTATTGCAGCTGTCATAAGGTGCTAACCGTGATTGAACACGCCGTCATTAAGTCGTTGAATTGCACTACTGTTTAGTGACAACCGCTAGGGGGAATAATTCGTGGATTTGGATATTTATCAGGTAGATGCCTTTACGCTTCAGCCCTTCAAAGGCAATCCGGCTGCAGTATGTATTACCCAAGCCCCTCTGGATGTATCGCTGATGCAGTCAGTGGCCAATGAAATGGCGTTATCGGAAACGGCTTTTCTCAGTCTGGATGACTGGCGTCTGCGTTGGTTTACTCCTGATACTGAAGTGGCTCTCTGCGGTCATGGGACTTTAGCCACCGCCCATGTTTTACGGCAGCAAGGGCTACTAACGCCGGGAACGAGCGTTGTGTTCCATACACTTTCCGGACCCCTTATCGTGACTGCAGAAAAATCGCAATTGACGATGGATTTTCCGCGGGCGACTTTGGATTATCAAGTGCCACTACCGCCAACGTTGTTGCAAGCCCTGTCGCTGAAACCTGCGGATGTGATTGCCAGCGCCGCATTTGGCCAGAAGCTGTTATTGGAACTTACCGAAGAAGCAACGGTGGTGGCTCTGACTCCTGATTTCACTGCCCTGAAAAATATCCCTGGAAGAGGGATTGTGGTGACAGCGATAGCGGGGCGTCGGCCCGAAGATTTTGTCAGTCGCTATTTTGCACCTTGGGTTGGGGTGAACGAAGATCCAGTAACCGGCTCTGCACACTGTGCGCTGGCA
Organism: Shewanella sp. A32; assembly: GCF_029167175.1. NCBI lineage: Bacteria > Pseudomonadati > Pseudomonadota > Gammaproteobacteria > Alteromonadales > Shewanellaceae > Shewanella > Shewanella sp. A32. The sequence goes on along the minus strand of NZ_JARFTS010000007.1, from coordinate 155,384 downwards.
GTATATTGGGGCCAAAAATTAGGGCTTGAGACCATGACTGGTTATCAGGCTTCTGTTCGTGGCGGCGTAGTGCGGATGCAGCTGCAAGCGCATGGTCGGGTCACGTTAAGTGGCGATGCAGTGACGATATTGCAGGGAACCATGACGGTATAACCCATAAAAAAGGAACCCGTCTTGCGACGGGTTCCTCATAATGTCCGATCCGATTACCTTACTTTGAAGCGCTGCAATAACTGCTTCAGTTGCGTGGCTTCCTGCAATAGTTCTGCTGCGGAATTTTTGCAATCGCGGGCATTTTCACTGTTACGCTGCGTAACACCATCGACCTGATTCAATCCGGTAGTGGTTTCATTAATCCCCTGAACCTGCTCCTCAGACGCAATGGTAATACTGGCAACCAGTTCTGATACCTCGCCGGTGCTACGACGGATCTGTTCCAGAGCTTCGGCGGTGCGTCTGGAGATCTCAATACCGGATTGGGTGTTAGCGGAACTTTCATCAATCAATTTGGCGGCATCACTGGCCGCATCGGCACTGCGTTTGGCGAGTTGTCTGACTTCATCTGCCACCACGGCAAAGCCACGACCTGCGTCGCCCGCACGGGCTGCTTCAATGGCTGCGTTCAATGCCAACAAGTTGGTTTGAGAAGTAATTTCATCAATCGCGTTAATGATCTGGTGAATGCGTTCACCCGATGCATGGATGGCTTCCATCGCCGCCACCATTTCGCCCATGTGTTCGCTGCCTGTTTCGGCAGCGGTCGTTGACTCGCGGGAGATACGATTAGCTTTATCCGCATTGTCAGCATTAGCATTCGTCTGGCTGGAGATTTCAACCATCGCCGCCCCCATCTGTGTGATCGAGGAAGCTGATTGCATCGCACCATCTGACAACACTTCGCTAAGATGCGACACTTGGGACGAGCTGCTACCAATGCTGTCGGCACTACGCTGGATTTGACTGACCAGTTGACTCAGGTGGCTAACCATCTCCCGCAGCGCTAATCCGAGCTGATCACGTTCAGACGCCAGCGCTACATCAACGGTGAGGTCGCCTTCGCTGATCTGCTTCGCCAGCATCGCACGTTGTAACAGGCTGGTGCACATCTGGTTGAGTGCGCTGGAAAGCTGACCAACTTCATCGGCAGATTTATGCTCCATTTTCTGCGAAAAATCCCCGTCCTTGATGGTCAGTGCCAAATCGACGGCGCGGCGAATAGGTCGGGCAATATTGCCAGCGGCAACCCATAAGGCGGCCAGTGCCAGCAATGTCACCACGATGCCAACCACAAATTGCCAAGTAGTAGTGCTTTTACTGTTGGCACTGAGTTCATCATTCAGAGCTAAAGCTTCGGCAAGGACCTGAGCTTTTGGCACTGAGATCATTACTGCCCAGGGTTTGCCAGTGTTACCCATGACGATCGGCGCAAGTACACTCATATTTTCACTATCGCTCCAGACCCGAGATTCACCCTGTTGTACTTGTTTTATCAATGAATCTGCCTGATCAGACGACATTATCTTTGACAGTGGCTGGCCGATATCCTGCGCATGGCTGCTGCTGGCGACCAAGAGTCCCTGATAGCTGATAATGGAGACCTTGCCACTGCCGCTATAGAGTTCCTGTTGCAGTTTATTAGTGAGTGTTTGCACGAACGTCAGGTCATAATCGACCCCGACGACGCCATAGAATTTACCGTTAGATACGATAGGGGACGAGATAGTGGCCAGCCAGACTTGTTTGCCCTGAACAATATATGGGATCGGATCGAGGACATTCTGCTGTAAGGTTGAACGGGGGGTACTGTACCAGCCCCCTTTTAACACGCCGTTTGGATGGCGGCTGTCAGTGTCATATTCAACCAACGGTTGCACGGCAATATTACCTTGTGCGTTGCGGGTCCAATAAGGTGTAAACCTGCCGGTTTGCGGATTGTTGCCATCTTCGCTACCGATGAAATCGCTATCACGCCCATCCAGTCCGTTGGGTTCCCAACAGCTATATGTGCCATTTAAATTTTTATTTTTGGTGAGCACATTGCGCAGTATCTCATTAACACTGCGACGGCTGAGTTGTACTGCGCCGGAATTGGCATGCACCAGTTCAAAACTGCTGGCAAGTGTCCCAGAAATATCGAGTGCATGTTCAAATTCAGTGGCGATGGTGTCCGTTCACCTGCCAGTGTTTGCAGGCTCTCACTGGCTTGCTTTTCGACCAACGGGCTAACCCGAGCGGAGACCAAAGACTCGGTATTCTTGGCGGAGAACAGCGCATAACCGATTAGTACGATAGCGGAACCCAAAAGGCATATCCCTGCCACAGTTGCAATTTTTCCCTGGATGGAAGCAATTTTCATCTAGTTGTACCTTTGGGATTGGATTTGGAAAGTTACCGCGGCTGCGGCAACCTAAAGTGTGATTGATGTTTGGCAATTTGCCAGATTATTTATTGAGTTAACTGCTTATGAGCATTTGCAGATAAGTTGCCTTGGCAATGATTGAAACCTTTTTGCAGATAAAGCAGTTTTATGCCCAGCAGTTGCCATTATTGCTTAGAGCCGCCGCGTACATTTGGTATAGTGCCGTTATCGGTTTTTGAACGGGATTTACCTATGATTGCCGCTTTTGATGTCGATGCTCAACGCACCTTTACGCCTTTATGTCCTAATGAGTTACCTGTCGTTGGTGGCGATGAAATAGCTGCGGAACTCAATGCCCAGGCAAAACTCGCGCAGTTAAGGGTCGCGTCCAAAGATGCCCATTGCGCTGCGGCGAAATGGGTAGTTGCCAGTCATGAGCAAATGTTGCAGCCGCTGGATTATCCAGATGCTGATCTGACTTGGGTGCGCCACGCTGAGCCCGGTACTGAAGGGTTTGAATTGATCCCAGGATTACCTGCGCCAGCCGAGTACGATTTCCTGGTGTACAAAGGCGTCGAAACGGCCATGCATCCTTATGGTGCTTGTTATCATGATCTGGCCGGGCGTATTTCAACTGGCGTTATTGAATGGTTGAAATGCCAAACCGTCGACACCGTTATCGTTGGTGGTCTGGCCTTAGATTTCTGTGTCAAAACCACAGCATTACAGCTGGCGGCGGCCGGTTTTAAGGTCTATTTGAATCTGGCCGCTTGTCGGGCGATTAGCGCGCAGGGTGCTGATGCCGCCTGCGAGGAAATGCGACAGGCCGGTATTATTCTGGTGAAAGACAGTCAGGTGTTGGCTGCCACACTCAATGGGAGCCATTGATTATGTTTGGAGAACCGGCGATTCAGAGTTTGCTGGATACCGACTTTTATAAACTGACGATGCAACAGGCATATCTGCATCAGCAACCTGCCACCCAATCTCGCTGGACCTTTCGCTGCCGCAGTAATGAAGATCTCAGTGCCTATGTGAAGCCACTGCAAGAAGCCTTTGAACAGCTCGTTGATTGCAGTGCCTCTGAAGAACAGTTGGCGCATCTGCGCAAATATCCCTTTCTGAAGGCTGACTATCTGGAGTTTTTGCGGTTATATCGTTTCAATCCCAAATTCCTTAAGGTTAGTGCTATCGATGGCCAACTGGTGATTGAGGCTCACGGGCCGCTGATGCATGTATCGCCGATGGAGATCCCGGTATTAGCATTGGTATCGGAAATCCGTAACCGCACCCGTTATCCGGAAGTTGATTGTGAAGCCATTGCCGCCGCTACCAGCCAAAAAATCGCGATGCTGGAACGGCTCGGCGATGAGGTAGATCTCAGTGATTTCCTGTTTACTGATTTTGGGACTCGCCGACGTTTTAGTTTTAGGGCGCAGAAACAGATCCTCACCCAGTTACAACAGCAGTTACCTGACAACTTTGCGGGGACTTCCAATCCACATTTGGCGCTGGAATTGAACCTGCGATGTCAGGGCACCATGGCGCATGAATGGCTGCAGAGTCACCAGGCAATGAATTATCGGCTGGTGGATAGTCAGAAGATGGCATTGGAAAACTGGGTCAAGGAATATCGTGGCGATCTGGGTGTAGCGCTTACTGACGTGATTGGCGTAGATGCGTTCTGTCGCGATCTCGACCGTTATCTGGCCAAACTTTACGACGGCTTCCGTCACGATAGTGGCGATCCGATCATTTGGGGCGAAAAAATTATTAAGCGCTTGGAAGAACTGGATGTGGATCCGCAATACAAGCGATTGGTATTTTCGGATGCCCTGGACTTTGAGCGCGCAGTGAAAATTTACCGGCATTTCCGCGGCCGTATTAATACCTCGTTTGGGATCGGCACTTGGTTGATGGGCGACATGTTTGTCAACGAGCCAATTAATATCGTGATGAAACTGACCCAACTGAACGGCCAACCGGTGGCGAAAATCTCTGACACGCCCGGTAAGACCATGTGTGATGACGAAAATTTCCTGCGTTATTTGATGCAGGTATTTAAGGTGGATGAACACGCGCAAGCCAAAGTGCTGGCACAGTTTTTTGAACGGGATAAATTGATAGACGACCGCGATCCTGTCTACACCGAAGGCAAGAGTACCTGATAATGTAAGAAGCCCGCTAATGCGGGCTTCTTTAATAGCGTGGCGGCATTACTTGATAAAGGCGAAGGCATCACCGTAAAGATGTTCTTCTTCAACCCCCATGTCGCGGAACATTTCGCGCGCAGCCCCGACCATCGGAAAGCGACCAGCAATATAGATGTCGTAACCGATCAGACTGATAAAGTCCTCTTTAAGCTGTGCTAGCAATAGATTGGTCTTGCCTTGCCAGTCAGCGGGGGCCTGTTCAACCACTGGCACAAAATGCAACCACGGAAATTGCTGATGCCATTCACGGGCAATAGATTGGTAATACATGGCTTCAGGTGTACGACAACCCCAGTATAAGCTAGTCTCAATCTGCTGACCCAGGGCGATTTGCTGCTCTACAATGCTTTTGATATAAGAAAACCCGGTGCCACCGGCAATGAGCAAACGTGGTCTGTCACTCTGATGCCGCAGAAATGCGTCACCCGCCGGAGCTTCAATATCAATGGCTTCACTGCTTTTTAAGCGCTCGACCACCTGCATCGGATAGTTTTCAGTTACCGCTGCCCCAATGTGCAGTTCCAGAAGTTCACAGCCGGGAGCGGACGCAATCGAGAATGGACGTTTATCTGTTTCACCCATGACGATACTGAGGTATTGTCCTGCGGCAAACGCAAAGGGAAGTTCTGGACGCAACTGTACCTGATATACGGCGTCATTAAAGGGCGTCACTTTTTCAATTTTGCAGCGAATGCTGTTCATCGGCTTACCTTCATCTACCGGTCCAGGCCGGTGTGTCACAGTTACAACGTCGGGGTATCATCAATACCCAACTGTTCCCATATACGATCAATTTTTTGCTGTACTTCGGCATCCATCTTGATCGGCGTACCCCATTCTCGCTGGGTTTCCCCCGGCCATTTGTTGGTAGCATCTAAGCCCATCTTGGAACCTAACCCCGATACCGGAGAGGCAAAATCCAAGTAATCAATCGGGGTGTTGTCTACCAGCACGGTATCGCGGATCGGGTCCATCCGGGTGGTAATCGCCCAGCTCACATCCTTCCAGTCGCGACAGTTAACATCATCATCGACGACCACGATAAATTTGGTGTACATAAACTGCCGCAGGAAAGACCAGGCGCCCATCATTACCCGTTTGGCATGCCCCGGATATTGTTTGCGCATTGATATTACTGCCATGCGATAGGAACACCCTTCTGGTGGCAGGTAAAAATCGACGATTTCCGGATATTGTTTGCGCAGAATTGGCACAAACACTTCATTTAAGGCCAACCCTAACATGGCCGGTTCATCGGGTGGCCGGCCAGTATAGGTACTGTGGTAAATCGGGTCTCGGCGATGCGTAATGTGTGTGACGGTAAATACCGGGAACGTATCGGTCTCATTATAATAGCCGGTATGATCGCCGTAAGGGCCTTCTACCGCTGTTTCTGTCGGATCGATGTAACCTTCCAGAATGATCTCACTGGTGGCCGGAACCTCTAAATCACAGGTCAGTGCTTTCGCCACTTCAGTGCGCTCACCGCGTAACAGTCCGGCAAAGGCGTATTCACTCATGGTATCGGGAACGGGCGTTACCGCGCCAAGAATTGTAACCGGATCGGCACCGAGTGCCACAACGACCGGGTATTTCTCTCCAGGGAATTTTTCGGTGAAATCTTTAAAATCGAGCGCCCCACCACGATGTGATAGCCAGCGCATGATCAATTTGTTTTTGCCAAGTAATTGCTGCCGGTAAATCCCAATGTTTTGTCGCTTCTGCCGTGGACCTTTGGTAATGGTCAGTCCCCAAGTGACCAGTGGCGCGGCATCTCCTGGCCAGCAATGTTGGATTGGAAACTGGGTCAAATCTACCGCATCACCACTGATGACGACTTCCTGACACGGCGCTTTGCGCACTGATTTGGGGGGCATATTCAGCGCTTGTTTGAACAACGGCAGCTTGTCCAACGCATCGCGGAATCCTCGTGGTGGTTCAGGCTCTTTTAAAAAGCCAAGCAGTTCGCCCACTTCCCGTAATGCCATGGGATCATCTTTGCCAAGTGCCATGGCGACCCGTCGCGGAGTACCAAACAGGTTCAGTAATACCGGCATCGACTTACCGACAGGATTTTCAAATAACAGCGCCGGTCCACCTCGACGTAATACCCGGTCACCGATTTCTGTCATTTCAAGATGCGGATCAACGGGATGGCTGATACGTTTCAGCTCACCCTGACTTTCAAGGTGATCGAGAAAACTGCGTAAATCCTTAAAACTCATATGGAATTATGCCCGACGCTGAAAAAATGTGATGGCGCGCACTATAGCATTTTTATTAAGTTGGGGTAACTGCTGGCGCCGAAAAGTGGGCAACATTTGGTCTGCACCCGTGCATGGCTACTGCAGCAGGAGTAGCATATGATTAAATTAGCAATGCACTGTTGTAGGAGGTGGTATGTTGGCATTTCATACAAATAAACGCTGGTACATAGCGATGCTGTGTGCCGTGCTATTCAGTATTGTCAGTGTTCCGGCAACCTCAGCGCATGGTCGACCGATACATTACGGGCACACGCATCACGATCATTGGGGGTGGACGCTGGGGCTGACCGCCTTGTGGCTCACACCCTGGATCTTGGACAGTTATCGTGAGCAACAACCAGTTTATATTGCGCCACCACTGCAGCCAGTGCTAGCGCCAGCGCCGGTTGCTCAGCAGCCTTCTGCCGTCACAGTGCTGCCGCAATCGGTATCTACTGGCTATCGGATACAGGATAGCGGCGTGCAAACGCGTAGTGAATTGCCCGCTAATGCCAGAGTTATCCAGCAAGATGGCGGGACGCTATATCAGTGGCAGGGGCAACTTTATCGCTTCGAATGGAGTATTCAGCAGTATGTGCCGGTAGGTGTGGCGGATCACTAAAATGGTACCAGGATGTTCGAACCTCTGCCGCGTGTTGACGCCATTTGATGTGATCTGGGGCGAACCGTGGCTGTTTGGTAGCGGTATGGGTGATGTCGTACATCACCCACGCTAAGTTATTGTTGCAGATGGCGAATCGCCGCAGCGAGGGCAAAGCTGTAACCCTGTGCACCAAGACCGACAATGACTCCTTTCGCTTTATCTGACAGATAAGAGTGATGCCGAAAAGGTTCACGGGCATGAATGTTGGACAGATGGATTTCGATAAACGGTAAATCTACGCCTAATAGCGCATCACGTAGGGCAACACTGGTATGAGTAAAACCGCCGGGATTGATCACCACAAATGCCGCATCGGTTGCGTGGATCGCATCAATTAACTGAAATTCTGCATTGGATTGCAGATGTTCCAGCGTAAATCCGGCATCTGATGCTTGCTGCATCAGTTCAGTCACAATGTCGTTTAAGGTCTGATAGCCGTAGATTTCCGGTTCCCGTCTGCCCAATAAATTGAGATTCGGTCCGTTCAGCAGCAGTATTTTTGCTTTGTCTCTCATTGGTGATGTTCCTTGGCCTTAGCATTGGCGCCTGTGCTTGATTTGAGCAAATCCGGCGGCATTTGTCGACTCTCATTCCAGCGTTAGTTGCGGATCTTTTCCTGGCGCATACTTTTAACCGCACCACGTTTCTTTTTTGAATCTACCCGCCGGATCTGACTGGCTCTGGTAGCTTTGGTGGCAATGCGTCTTTTCTGTACTCGCGTTACACTCAACAGCAACTCACAAAATTGTGCTAATGCTTGTTGGCGATTGTCATCCTGACTGCGGCTCTGTTGGCATTTGATGATGATTTTACCACTGGGACTAATGCGGTGATCACTGAGTGCCAGCAGTTTGGTTTTATAGTCATCCGGTAACGATGACTCATGGATATCAAAGATCAACTGCGCCGCAGTGGAGACTTTGTTCACGTGTTGCCCACCGGCGCCGCTTGCCCGGATGAACTGCCACTCCAGTTCCTGCTCGGCAATTTGTAGGCGGTTAGAAATTGTAATCATGGGCACAGTTTGTGATAAAAACAGTGAGGAATAATCAGCGTGCCAGTCTATCACTAACCGCAGCATCTCGCAGGTCTTGAGCCGTGATGGCGGCTGCTATAACGCGGTTAACTTTATCTGCAGGAGCGCTTATGCTGTGTCAGATCCCAGAAATTGCCAAAGGCGTTATCAGTTTATTTGTCAGTGGGCGACTAACCGCCGTGGATTACCGTACTAAGCTGCAACCGGCAATTAAGAGTGCCCGTGATAATTGGGGGCAGGTGTGCCTGTATATTGAAGCGGATGTATTGCTGGAAGGCTGGGAAACCAAATCGTTGTCGGGAGTTGGCGAAGTGCAGTTACCGAACTTTGACGCACTGGTACTTGTCGGCGGGCCTGATTGGGTTGGTAATGCCGTACGTTTGCTCGGCCCCTTTGTATCCGGTGAGATTGCCTGGTATCCATTGGAGCGTAAAGCCGAGGCCGTTCAATGGATCCGCAAGCGCTTGCACCATTGATTAACACTGTGGAAATGCTGATGGGTCTGGTAAGCTAAAGCCAGGATAACTCTTCGATGCAAGGAACCCGAAATGTCTAAATTTACTGTTGTCACCCTGTCACTGGTCTTAGTTGGTTTTTTAGGTGCGTGTTCTCCAGAAGTGGGCAGTGAAGCCTGGTGCAAACAGATGAAAGAGAAGCCATCAGGCGATTGGTCTGCTAATGAAGCGAAAGATTACGCCAAGCATTGTGTCTTTAAATAAGCTGACGTTCGTGTCGCGTTAAGAGGGCTGTGATACTTGTAACAGCCCTTTTTTATTGTTGCCAAGATAATTGGCGATAACCTTTTATCAAACGTACCATCCCTTACTTAACTATCATTAACATTCAAATAAGCATGGATATAGTCAGTTGGTTCGACATTAATAACACCTTGGTAAATATCCCGATTGGCAGCGGCTATGCGATGTCGTGGATTGAAGCCATCGGGACAATATTCGGACTGTTATGTATCTGGTATGCCAGTCAGGAAAAAAATATTAATTACCTGTTCGGACTGATCAACGTCACTTTGTTTGCGGTGATATTTTTTCAAATTCAGTTGTACGGTCTGTTACTGCTGCAAGTGTTTTTCTTCTGTGCCAACGTTTATGGCTGGTACGCCTGGACCCACCCTGCGGGAAGTCAGGGTGAAGCGTTGCAGGTACGCTGGCTGGCACGCAATAAGCTGATGCTGACCTTGCTGTTAGTCATTGTGGCCGTCAGTTTATTAACGCTGTATATCGATGCGGTATTTTTCACACTGGCAAGCTGGTGCGTCGCGGCGCTGAATTTCCTAGGCTTGACCGTACAACTGCCAAGTTTGCAGCCGGATCCATTCCCTTTGTGGGATGCCATGGTGACCGTGTTGTCGGTTGTGGCGCAGTTACTGATGACGCGCAAATACGTTGAAAATTGGATTTTATGGGTGCTGATTAACGTTATCAGTGTGGGTATTTATGCCGCTCAGGGCGTATATGCTATGTCGATTGAATACACCATTCTGTTGTTTATTGCCGCCAATGGTACTCGGGCGTGGGTAAAGACAGCTAAATACAATGGCAGCCGCCATGCATTTGCTCAGGAAGGCGCTATATGACTGGACAACCGCACATCTTGTTGCAGCCAGGGCAGGTAAGTGAAAGGGTGATCCTTTGTGGCGATCCGGCGCGTGTGACGCGTATCGCTAGTCTGTTAGCAGACGCCAAACCGTTGGCGAGTAATCGCGAATTTACCAGTGTTAATGGTCAGTTTCAGGGGCTTCCTATCACAGTTTGCAGCACTGGCATCGGTGCGCCCTCAGCCATTATCGCGTTGGAAGAGTTGATTAAATGCGGTGGCAGGCAGTTTATTCGGGTGGGCTCTGCCGGTGCGTTGCAACCGCAAATTGCTTTAGGTGACTTAATTGTGGCAGAAGCGGCCGTGCGCGATGATGGTGGCTCCGCCAGTTATGCGCCTGTTGCCTATCCAGCGCTGGCGAATCGGTTATTGGTGAATGGCTTAAGTGATTATCTGCAACAATATCTGCAACGTCATCATCTGGGTATCGTGCGCTCCCATGACAGTTTTTATACAGATCAGGAATTGGCTATCTGCCGCCAGTGGCATCAGTTGGGAGTTTTAGCTGCAGATATGGAAACTGCCGCGCTATTCACGGTAGGACGTTTACGTGATGTCGCCGTGGCCTCAGTGCTGAATAATGTCGTGTTATACGGTGAACATGCGGCAGACGGCATAAATGACTATGTGGCGGCTGAAACAATCATGATGCAGGGTGAGCAGTTGGCCGCCCGTGCAGCATTGGCAGCGCTGTGCCAATAAATCATATTAGAAAATGCACTGGCAGCATGTGTTGCTGCCAGCGTGTCGCAATGATGACCTCGGGTATTACTTCTGATCGATAAACGCCGCCAGATCTTGCTTGAATTTCGCCATTGACGGTGGATTGACGTACATCATATGGCCCGCCATATAGTATGCGGTACTGATATTTCCACGTAACGCATCGGGGATCTTCAGGTGGTCAAGCATGTACTGGGTTGTGAAAAATGGCGTTGCCATATCAAAATAGCCCTGCTGCACTAGCACCTTCATTTTGGGACTCTGGATCATGGCGTAAGCGAGGTCCACACCGGTATCAGGAAACGGCATTTTCATAAAGCCACCATTGGGTTGCTTGTGGCTGAAATCCCATTTGCTGAAGACATCACCAAACACTTTATAGTCACTGACGTCTTTAACGCCGAGATCGGTGGTGTAGTAATCCATAAAAGTGGAGAGAATTTGTGGTCCCACCGCAGAGGTCATTGGATCATAGCGCATATGATCCGCCACCGGATCCAGACTATAACCCTTAAAGCGCGAGTCGATACGTCCGACTGTCATGTGTTTGGATTTTAACAGTTCTTTCAAAAATGCCTGATGATCCACGCGCAGGTCTGACAGCAGCCAGTAACTAGCACTAACACCGGTAAAAGCCGCCAGCTTATCGGCTATGGCCTGCTTTTCATCAAAGGTTAATCTGGCTCCTTTCATCAGTGCCGGCGCGTACTCTTCTACGGCAAATTTTTCCGCCTGACTAATGAAGGTCTGCAAATCGGCAGGTTTGTCGGCAATCGCATTGTGATACCACGCAGCGGTGGCAAATGAAGGCATGAACAACACATGGGGCAGATCTGCCTGGCCGAAATCGAATCCAGTGACAAATTGTAAAAATGGTGACACCAGGATGATGCCCTTAAGCGAAATCATATAGTTGCTGACGAGGTACTGAGAAACCCCTGCGGTACGCATACCGCCATAGCTTTCCCCAAGAATGTATTTGGGGGATTGCCAACGATGATTTTCAGTAATGTACTGTTTGATAAAACTGGCGACAGATTCAATATCCTGATCAGTACCCCAGAAGTCTTCATTTTTAGCGTCGCCAACGGCGTGCGAAAGTCCGGTACCTACCGGGTCTATCATCACCAGATCGGCCTTATCGAGGATCGAATATTCATTAGTTACGCGTTTGAAGGGGCCGTTGTCACTGAAATCAGTATCCACAACAACGGTTCTCTGTGGACCGAGTATGCCCATATGTAACCAGAGTGAGGCAGAGCCAGGGCCACCGTTGTAGGCAAACATGATCGGGCGGGTACGCAAATCGGTGTCTTTCTTCACATAAGCAGTGAAACCAAAAAGGGCTTTGGGTTCACCCTTGTCGTTCTTCATCAACATGGTGCCGGCGGTGGCAACATAGTCGATTTTTGTGCCATCTATACGCATCGAATGATCAGTGACCGAAACTTTAGCTTCTGGTTTGGGTGGAGGGGTTTTACTTTCTTCTTTTTCTTTTGCCTGAAGGGTGCCGATACTAAACACAGTAGCGAGCATTAATATCACTAGCTTTTGCATGGCGATTTCCTTGCCGCGATAAAAAATTAAAGCGTAGGAGAGAATCTGCATTTCAGCCACATTTGGTCAGCTAGGGCGCCAGATGCGGCAAACACCAGCTGCGCTTTAGACAGGATGTTGATTTCCGCAGGTTTAATCATTGGATAATTATCTTTCGATATATCAGAAAGATTTGTTGCGAATTTAGCCATTTTCATTTCATTAATCACAGCTTAATCTGTGCTTAAGATCACAAATAGATAGATGATGTGATGTTGATATGGTGTTCGTGAGTATCTTCGATTCAGACACCTCATTGAAATCTGCTCATCGCCAGAACATAACGGCGATGGGTTCTCTGGACGCTCAAACAACCTGATGCAGGGCGTTGCGGTAACAGAAAGGAGTCAAATTTATGAGTACACAGAATTTTTACGATATGAAAGCAGCGGTTGTTCGTGGCAAAAGCCAGCCTTTTGTGCTGGAAGATGCTCAGATCCGCGCACCTAAAGACGATGAAGTACTGGTAAAGATTGTGGCAACCGGTATGTGTCATACCGACATGATTGTCCGTGACCAATATTATCCAGTGCCTTTGCCTGCCGTGCTTGGCCACGAAGGTTCAGGGGTGATTGAAGCGGTTGGCCCGCTGGTGAAAGATTTGAAAGTCGGTGATCATGTGGTACTGACTTATGGTTACTGTAGTCACTGTGATCATTGCGGTACTGGCCATGCAGCATATTGCGATGAATTCTATCCGCGTAATTTTAGCGGCGCCGATTCGCATGGCGAAACCGCCATTCATGATGCCAACGGCGACCCCTTGCATGACCACTTTTTTGCTCAGTCTTCTTTTGCAAATTACGCGTTATCACTGGAATCTAACGCGATAAAAGTACCAGAAGATGCGCCATTGGAGCTGCTTGGCCCATTGGGTTGTGGGATTCAGACCGGCGCTGGTGCGGTAATTAATTCATTACAGGTTAAGCCCGGCAGCAGCTTTGTTTCATTTGGTGCGGGGGCGGTAGGGTTATCTGCGGTATTGGCGGCTAAAGTCGCTGGAGCCACTACCATCATTGCAGTTGATGTTGTTCCGTCCCGGTTGCAGCTTGCGAAAGAGTTGGGGGCGACTCACGTGATCAACAGTAAGGAACAGGACCCAGTTGCCACTATTCGCGAAATCACTGGCGGTGGCGTGAACTACGCCCTGGAGTCTACAGGGATCCCGGCGGTACTGCGTCAGGGCATTGATAGTTTGGGATTGTTAGGGGCAATTGGTGTTGTTGGTGCCCCAGCACTGGGTACTGAAGCCAAATTTGACGTTAACGAGTTACTGTTGGGCGGCAAGACCATCCGCGGTATCGTGGAAGGTGATTCTACACCAAAACAATTTATTCCCCAGTTGGTGAAGTTATATCAGCAGGGGCGTTTCCCGTTCGACAAACTGGTGAAGTTCTACTCTTTTGAACAGATTAACCAGGCGGCTGAAGACAGTGAAAAAGGGATTACACTGAAACCTATTGTTAAAATTGGTTAGACATTAGCCACACCAGTAAATAAAAGCCACCAATAATATTGGTGGCTTTTTTGTGCACTGTTGAGGGGAACTCATCGACTAAACACTTGGTCAGTGTGGTTTGCCAAAATTGGCATTTCATTTATACCCAACAATCTGTGGCTGTCTTGCGCGTTGTTCCCTCTTGTGGTTGGTGAATGTCGTTATTGCTTAATGAGCAGTTTCGTGAGCAATTTTATTATTGAATAGCCTTACCATGTGAAATCATTTTATTAATGACAAAAATAATTCCCAGGATATTACTTGTTACGGCATTATTGCGATAATTTTAGATAGCAATAAAAATTGCGGATACTATTTTTTACATTGCAATATTAAATAAAGAACGAAATTTAATTCTTAGAATAAATTATAGAATTAATCATTAATAAATTTTAGTAACTGGTTATAAATAAAGTGGACAAGAAAAGGCAGCCAGTATTTGCTGACTGCCAGAATACACTATTAGAAATTGCAACGAATTTTCAACGCTGCAACTAAGGCATTGCTATTATCGCTATTAGCACCTGGACGGTAAATATATTGTAGTTCCGGCTGCACGCTTAAATAAGGCAAAAGTTGTACTTTATAAAGCATCGCAAGTGTATGCTCACTGCTGAGTAGCGGCATTCCGGTCGTTGTGGTGGGTAACTCGTTGTAAGCCTGAACTGCTTCAGACAGACGATTATTAACATGTAAGTAGCCATACGCGACGGCCCATTTGTCTTTGGGGCGAGATGCGAACGGGCCATTGATATCCATACCGATATTCAGTTGTTTATCAATTTTGGTGGTGTGTTTATCGCCGCGGTCGGCATATAAATTCAGTGAAATACCTCGTGCCGGATTGTCATCAAAACTGGTAATTTGTTGATCAATAATTAGATATTCACCATCAATGCTACTATGCATCCGTGCGGAATCACCAGACACCACCCGATAGTTGTTATTATCATCCAGTATCAGATCTGCCTGATCGGCGCTATCGTACCAGTAGCCTAAACGATAATTGCCGGTAAAGGTATTCACCACGGGCGACCACTGTAACTCGATAGGTAACACCATACCCTGGGTCCCTGCTGGATTTCCAAAATTCATCCCCTGACTGGTTTTTAGAAAACTAGGGTTATGTTGAATGACGCCTGTTTTAATTGCCCACTGATCACTCACTTTGGCTTTGAGTGTCACCGCCCATTGTGAAATAGGCCAGTTATAAGCGGTAGGACTTTGCTTGTTGAACTGCGTACTACAGAAGTTAAGATTCATAAAGTCGCATTCGCGGCCACCAAATTGGCTGCCTAAGTTCATACGCCCAAGGTTTAGCTCCAGATCACCATTGAAAAAAAACTGCTGATAACGCATTTCAGATAATCTGGTGACGCGTCCGCGACCATAGATTTCCAGTGACTGGTGCAATTCTCCTAGGCCGGCCTGAGTATTCAGATTATCGGCATCACCGCCGCGCATACTCATGGCAAAGTAAAAGTGTCCACTCTCCAGATTGATCAATTTGGCTAAATTAAATGCCGCACCTGCCTTAAATTCATCCGCAAATGCAAAGGCATGCTTGTCACCACCTGACAGGTTGGTACCGGATTCATTGGTATATACCAGATTTAAATCAACACCATCATCGTGCAGTTGTGTGCGTGTGCCTGCCCAGTCGCCCAGCATAAAATCACTGGCATGGTAACTGGCCCCTAAAGCAGGAAAACCGCAGAGTGTTGATAATAAAAATGGTAAAAAATAAATACTTCTCATTAGACGACCCTTACAGCACCTTTCATTTTTCTATGGTAATAACTAAAAATAAGCAATTAATGCGGAACAATATAAAAGTAATATACTGTTAATTAATTGTTAATTTTCAGGTTGGAGAATTGCGATGATTTATGGGGTATTTTTGATAAAAACTCAATAATAAAGTGTGTGATGTCATTAAAAATTTCGTTTATTGTCGATTTTGGTTAAAAATCATTGATGTTTTTTGGTGATTTAACATTGTGTATGACAACGAAATGATTTGGTGTTGAATGATGAATGGGAAAAAGCGCAAATGCTGATGAACATCTATTTAGCACACGATATTTTTTAGGATATATCAATAAGATGATTTTTTAATCATGAACGATAAATTGTTGCGCCTTTTCCCTAAATTTTTTATAGATTGATAATGTATTATGGGCAATTCAACAGTAAGTCACGATTAATAAAATCAGCAAAAGAAGTGTTTACCAATGGTATGACTTCATCAGCACGTATCGCGCTTGAGATACTTGTGGTGGCGACGAGGTCGCGGTGATGGTGTCAGCGGCGCTTGAAACGGCCGTGTATGGTTGGCGATACTGGCTAAAACGGTGACGTTGTGATTGACATATATCGCAGTCAAACGCGGCAGTTTTGATTACAAGAGATACAATTAATACTATGTAATGGCTGAGGATGCGGTTGTCCGTTTGCATCTTCGGAAAACTAAAAGGATTTAGGTTATGCAACCATTTACTTCGCAAGATAGTCTCATCAAATCCACCCCTGCGACCGTGCAGTTGGGTGTTGCTAAAGCCGACGGTAGACTGGTACTTGAGCATCAGCGGCTCACATTTGAGCCATTCAATAGACAACTGGGCATGGGGCCTTATCAGATTGCGTTATCGTCTATTGTGAGTGCCAAAAAATGTCGCGGTACAGCCGCGGGAGTTTTTCCTATCAGTTGTGATGCACTGGAGTTGCAGTTGCAGGATGGTTCTGTGTATCAGTTTATTGTGGCAAATCCACAAGAGTGGATCCGTGAGCTTTTGCATTGAGCCAAGCAGTGTTTAATAACCAATGGAGATATTCGCCGGGTAGCGGTGTTTCAAGCGGTCTATCGTGCCATCAGCCATCATAAGTCGCATAACCGCGTCAAAGTCGTCAGCCTGTTGCTGCAACTCTTTCTTGCGGGTGAAGGCCAGGTAACTGTTGACTACCTCGATCGGGGGTTCAAGTGTTTTGATTTGCGCCTCATGGTGCAGTTGCCGGATGATTTCCATGCCGACATCATAGCTGTTGACGATGAGCTCCACTCTGCCAGCGATCAGTTTTTTTAAGTTACCAATAAAATCCCGCGAGGTCTCAATATTCGACAGCGTGCCACCGGCAACTGCGGCATCAAATTGAGCACCATAAGATGCGGTGCCAACGACACCAATTTTAAATGGGGCCATGGCCGTTAGATTGCCTTGGTAACTTACCCTTGAGTCTGCTCTTGTGAACCAAACAAATGTCTGTTGGATAAGGGGTTGTGTGGTAAACAACAGCTTGCTTGCCCGTTCAGGTGTTTTTTTGAGTGTAAAATAGCCGTCGATATCGCCGTTATTTATCATCATCAGGCCTCTGGCAACTGGATAAAACTCGATTTCAACAGGTTGATTCATCCGCCGGAAAGCTTCCTGCACAATCTCAACAATTAAACCTTTCGCTTGGTGATTTTCTTCATAAATAAATGGTGGATACTCGAGCGTGGCCAGTCGCAACGGCGAGGTTGTTGCCACTACGCTGAAATTTACCAATAACCATAGCGATAACATTAGCGGTATCAGGTAGCGGTTATGCGGCATAATGCTCAAATCTGGCATGGCTTGCCTAAATTACGTTGGTATTCGAATGCGTTACGCTTTATGCCAAAAGGCTTAGTGTTAATCGGCATTATAGGCTCTGTAAAATTCAACTAACTTCTTCTTAGCAGGTAAATTCATCGTGCATTTCCGTCTTATTAATCCACTTATTGATCCACTTATTGATGAGCCGCTAGTTGGCCATTGGTAAGTGTGGACTCATTTCCCTCCTGAAAGAAGCAACAATTATATAAAGTGAGACTCAAGTAAATAAAAAAGCATAAAAAATAGCCAATTGGCGTGAATTATTTTTAATAATGAAATGTTTCTGAATAATTTTGATTATCCTTATTAATAATGGATCGATGTTGGTGGTTGGTGTGGCTGGTAGCAATAATCACTGCATCGGCTCTTGTTTTTGGGCGGTGTTCAGGAGTGCATATGATGAAAGGTCTATCGAAAATAATACTGAGTGCAGTCGCACTGTGGTTATTTGCACCGGCGGTAATGGCGGCGAATACTGATCAGCCCTCATTTGATTGTCATTTAAGTCAAACCGACAGTTCAGAGGTAAAACAATGGGTATGTGGCGATGGCGAATTGTCGCAGTTGGATCGTAAGCTGGATTATATCTATCAGCAAGCACAGAAAAAAACAGCCTTAGAAGATTTGCCATTGTTGGACCATAACCAGCATCAATGGGCCGCTGAACGTAATGCTTGTATGACACAGAAAAATGCTCACGCGTGCGCCATGAGTAGTTATCAACATCGTATTGCAGAATTGCAGTCACGCTACTTACTGGTACCTTCACAAGGTCCATTCACCTTTGTCTGTGACAATGTGCCCGCTACCTGGTTAGTCGCACAGTTCTTTGATTCTGATCCGAATGTGGCACGGGCAAAAGTGGGCAATGAAGAAGTAATGCTGACCCAGGTCCCCAGTGCCAGTGGTGCTAAGTACCAGGATGATAAGCACCAGTTATGGAATCATGGTGGTGAGCTGATGCTGCGTTGGGGTAAAGATGCTGCAGAAATTCATTGCCATAAAAAGGCTGATGGCACTGGTTATTAAAGATAAAACGTAAAAAAAACAGCGCTATGTGCGCTGTTTTTTATGTCATCAGTCGGCAATTTGCACTTTAACGACAACCTTGCGCACCTGTGATTCAGCCCCCAGGGTGCAGCATGGCATGTGGGCGTCATCTGGGTAGAAGATTGCAAACATGCCAGATTTCAGCGCGACATAGCTGGCGGCCGCTTGATTAAGGTCATAACTGTATTCTTCGAAATCCCGTTCGTCATTATAGGCGCTGCAAGGCTGTTGATGCGCTGGCTTGGGCAGAAAGCCAAATTCCTCTTCACCACTGACAATATATTGCACGTCGATATAACGACGATGAACTTCAAACGGTTCGGTGCCACGAGCAACAGTGGTGTAATCACTAATAATGGCAAACAGCGATTTACCTTCCAGGGCATAACTGCCTTTGGCAAGAGTACTAAAATCGGTAGTGGCTAAATACTCCAGCGCCGCGTTCAGGCGTGGATGCAGATGACTGTAAAGTGAGCGATTAGCTAACGTATCGATGATCATGACATTCTCCGGCAACAATGCGCGCCCAGTATATTCCGGCTGTGGCAAAAGTATATTGTCGGCATAAAAAAAGCCGGCAAAAGCCGGCTTTTGAACGTCATAGCACCACCTTAGAAGGTGTAACGTGCCTGTACGTAGTAATAACCGCCGTTAATACCGAATGGAGTATTTCCGACAGGGTATTTGAAGATACCACCAAAGCTTTGATCGGTTGGTTCAGTCTTGGCTTTGTCTGGGTACATATTGAACAGGTTTTGCGCGCCCAGAGTGACTGTCAGATCATCAGTCACGGCATAAGCCACAGACAGGTCTGTCGTGGTCTTTGAGCCATAATCCAGTGTATCACCAGTAGACAGACCTACTTTGTAATCACCAAAGTAGTTAAAGCGCAGTGTGGTTTTGACATCACCATAGGTATGAGTGAAGTTCAGGCTGCCTTTGTTCTGTGGTGATGAATCTGTCATACGTACCTGTTCAACGTGGTCGAACAGCTGGTCTTCCAGACCATCAAGCAGCGATGGCAAGTGAATGTCACGGATTTCATTCTTGTTGTAGGCATAAACCAAACTGCTGGCCAGATCACCAAAGCTACCCAGCTGGAAGTCTTTGCTGATAACCAAATCCACCCCTTTGGTGCGGGTATCTACACCGTTAATAAAGAATCGGGCAGACTGAGCGTTGGTACCAGAAAGCGCTTCTGCAACAGCTGCAGAATCACTTGGTGTCAGCGAGCTGGACAGAATGATTCGGTCATCAATATCAATCTGATAGGCATCCAGGGTAACTGTCACGCCATTGTCGCCGGTGTACACCAGACCACCACTGAAGGAGGTCGATTTTTCAGGTTTCAGCTCGTTGATGCCCAGGGCTTGAGCCACGGGTGACAAACTGTTGAAGGTGCCAGATTCAGTTGGAACCAGTTCACCAGTATCAGGATCTGATACGAACAGTGTAGAGATGTTGGTGAAGTACAACTGCTGTACGCTTGGTGCGCGGAAACCGGTGTTAGCCGTCGCACGTAATGCCAGTTTGTCGGTCAAGTCGTAGCGAGTGGCCAGTTTCCAGGTGGTGTTACCACCGAAGTCAGAGTAGTTCTCATAACGTAACGCGGCAGCCCAGTAGAAATCCTGCGTCAGCTGGTTTTCAACTTCGGCATAGACACCCGTGTTATGACGGCTTTCGTCAACTTCTGAATCTGGCGTGAAACCAGTGAAGCCTTGGCTACCCGCGGCACGGTTATCATAACCACCATTGGCATAAGACGCTTCTTCACCCGCTTCGATCTGATAGTTGTTGTTACGATAAGCCACACCCAGAGCCAGCATCAGTTCAGAGTCGTTATAGAACGGCAAATAACGAGAGGCGTCTAAGGTCAGGTTGGTTTCTTCGGTGCTCAGTGTCCCGTCGTAGAAACTGGTCTGACTGTCAGGACCGTAAGACGCGTTCAGACTGTTCTTCACATAGTAAGCAAAGTCGTTGCGACCGAACCCGGCAGCGGCATCCATTTTCCATTCGCCGGCATTGAAGGCATAGCCAACGGTAGCGGAATAGTCTTTAATTTTTGGCGCCAGTTTTGGCAGGAAGCCGTCAGGGTAGATTTCAAGGATGTTACGAGAATCCAGGGCACGACGATAAAACGCACCAGATTCGTTTTCACGATCACTGACACCACCAAAGAAATACAGTTTGTTATCACCAAAATACTGGGCACCGTTAACAAACAACGACAGGTTATCGTATTTACCTTCGCCAATCTGATGATTCTGGCGGTTAAAGGTTTCTTCCCGTGGGTCAAGACTGCCATCATCCAGTGTTGGATATTGTTGGCGCATGTCGAGTCCGGCACGGTTGGTAGGATTCTTGTGTGAGGCTTCTAATGAGATATCCACGTGGCCATTTTCGCTGAACTTGATACCTTTGTTGAGGCCGGCGGTCCATTGTTCGCCGTCACCTTCATAGGTTTGGCCACCTTGTACTGATATTTCGCCGCCTTCGCTGGCATCTTTCAGTACGATGTTGATGACCCCGGCAATCGCATCGGAACCGTATTGCGCAGAGGCGCCATCACGCAGAATTTCAATGCGCTTAATGGCGGACATCGGAATAGTGTTTAAGTCCACACTGGAAGAACCACGACCAGCAGTACCATTCAAATGTACCAACGCAGAACCGTGATAACGTTTGCCGTTAACCAGTACCAGTGTATGGTCGGGAGACAGTCCACGCAGACTGGCCGGACGTACTGCATCAGTACCGTCAGTCACGGAGGATTGTGGGAAGCTATAGCTAGGTGCCGCAAATTGCAGCGCCTTAGCAGTGTCGGTCATACCGGTAGCTTCGAGCTGTTCAGCGGAGATGATGTCGACTGGCACAGCAGTGTCGGTGGCACTGCGAACTGCCAGGCGGGAACCCACCACAGAGATCTTTTCAATATTAGTATTATTATCTGCAGCATACACCGCAGGTAACACCAACTGGCTAGCGACTGCCAGAGAGATAACAGAGAGACGCATACAACCCCTTACTTCATTATTTAAGTTAATTATTATGTTGTTTTTTCATTATTGTTACTTGAGCACGACAGTTAATAACAAATTCAACAATGTAAAATCAAGAGGAAAGTAGCTAAAAAAATGTTGTTAATATAATGTAAAAAGCAAAAAAATGAATATTGGCTAATTTTTAGCTAGCTAATTTAAAGTGTGTATGAAAACAGAGGCATTGCGGAAGGTAACATTGAAGTTTATGTAAATTTACGCCAATTTAGAATTTGTGGAAACTTTAAATGTAAAATCTTTGCGGAATTAATATGGCGAATCTGCGCTTTCTGGCGGGACCAATTGCCCTAAAAATATTAGGGAAACATGGATTAAAGCCGCAGCTGTTTCAACGGCTGTTGGCTGCTTCTGGCGGGCCGAAATGGCTGGGTATTGCCGGATTGGATGAGGTGTTATTCAGTGAATTTTTTCGAGAGCATCAAACACCACTTCATACCTATGGTGCATCTTCAGGGGCCTGGCGGCTAGCCTGCCTGGCGCAGCAACAACCATTAGCGGCGCTGCAACGATTAGAGCAAGCTTATATTTTGCAGCGCTATGATACCCATCCTACGCGTGAGCAGGTAAGCCAAACGGTTCGAGATATTGTGAGTCAATTACTCGGTGCGGCAGCGGGGAGCGATATTGTCAGCAATACGGTTATCCGCAGTCACTGGGTGGTTTGTCGTGCTCGTCATCTTAATACCTGTCATGCCCGCCCACTGCTTGCCAGTGGCTTATTGCTCGCGGGGCTGACTAACCTGGTTAATCGTCGTTCGCTGAGCTGGCACTTTCAGCGGCAACTGTTTACTAATGCGTTTGGAGATTCGCAATTTGCTGAACTGAGTGATTTACCGACACAGTTGCAGCCGTTGAGCGTAAAGAATATCCGCGATGTGCTACAAGCCACCGGCAGTATTCCCCTATGGTTAGCTCCGGTGACCCACATTGCGGGGGTGGGTGACGGTGTTTTCTATGATGGCGGTATCACGGATTGCCACTTTGACCTGCCACTCACCGAGAACGAAGGGCTGACACTTTACCCGCATTTCTATTCCTGGATGGCCCCGGGATGGTTTGATAAGGCACTGCCTTGGCGACGCGCCAGGGCAAATCTGGCCAACGCGTTGGTTGTGGCCCCCATGGATGCGTTTGTCGCTTCTTTGCCCGGTGGTAAATTGCCCGATCGCAAAGACTTTCAACAACTCGACAGTGACACCCGTATTGCCGCCTGGCAACAAGCCCTCAGTCTTAGTCGGCGATTGGGTGAGGAGTTTCTACAGGTATGGCAGTCCGGTGCCATTGCCGAACGACTGGAGCCGCTGTAGGTCATCTGCCTGCTTTGAGTTACAATCCTCCTGATAGCACAAAGTGCAGAGAAACTATGTTATGTGCAGTAACAAGACATGAAGCAGCGTGTCACCGCAGTCCATCCCTCCTGGGTGGTATTACCGCAGCAACAAACCGATAAACCTACGGTATTGGCATTTTTGCTGGCACGCTTTCCGGCAATCAGCGAAAGTGTCTGGCGTGAGCGAATGCAGCAGGGTAAGGTGCATTGGCAAGATGGTTCTCTCATTGATGAACAGACGCCCTATCAAGCGGCAAGACGAGTCTACTACTATCGCGAAGTCATGATAGAGCCTCGTATTCCGTTTCAGGAACAGATCCTGTACCAGGATCAACATTCTTTGCTAGTGTATAAGCCGCATTTTTTACCGGTAACCCCCGGCGGTAACTTCGTTAATGAATGCCTGGTGGCAAGGTTGCGTGCTCGCACCGGTATCGACACAATCATTCCGGTGCATCGCTTGGATCGTGATACGGCAGGGGTGATGCTCATGTCCGTGGCACCTGAGACCCGCGATGCCTACCACAGTTTGTTTCGCGATGGGCTGATCCACAAACGGTATCAGGCATTGGCACGGTTGACGCCAGCGTTGCGTGAATCTCTGCCCCAGGGCTGGTTATCGCAACCTAAATGTTGGACGGTGAAAAATCGGATCGAGCGCGGCGACCCAGGCTTTACCATGCAGATAGTACCAGGCACAGCCAACAGCCATTCTGAAATCCGCTTACTGGCGGTTAACGCAGATATTGGCCTATTTGAATTGGAGCCGGTGACGGGTAAAACTCACCAGCTGCGCTTGCATATGGCATCGCTGGGAATGCCGTTACTCAATGATCGTTACTATCCGCAGTTACAACCCCTGCAGGCTGATGATTTTTCCAAGCCACTTAAGCTGGTGGCGTGCAGGCTACAGTATACTGATCCGCTGTCAGGTGTGGCTCAGGATGTCAGCTGCGATGGTTTTACTGACGCCTTTGTCGCTGACTGAAAGCTGATGCGGATCTCTGCCACTGTTTAATGATCTGACTCACTTCATCAGTTGTCGCTCGGGTTATTCACAATACCGTGGCGCATTGCCGAACCAAGGAGTTTGTTATGGCGTTTTCCCAACTTGACCCTCATACCGCCCTCATCGTGATTGATTTGCAATATGGCATCGTGGCGTTACCGACTTGCGATGATGCGGCCGCTGTGGTCGATAAATCTGCGAAAATCATCGGTGCATTTCGGCAGCAGCAACGGCCGGTGGTTTTGGTGAATGTTGCCGGCGGTGCACCTGGAAGAACGGCTCAGGCACCCAGTGATGGACAGCGTCCGGATAACTGGGCGACGTTGGTTCCTGAATTGGGTACCGATAGCCACGATATCCATGTCACAAAGAACAACTGGGGCGCTTTTATCAATACGGATTTACATCAGCAGTTACAGGCACGTGGGGTGACTCAGGTGGTAATCATCGGGATAGCTACCAGTATTGGCGTTGAGTCCACCGCTCGTCAGGCGTTTGAACTGGGATACAATGTGTCACTGGTCAGTGATGCCATGACTGATCTCCATCGTGATACGCATGAAAACAGTCTTCAGCGTATTTTCCCTCGACTGGGTGAAACGGGTACCACTGAAGAGTTGCTAGCACTTGTGGCTGAATGACGTTAATGATCGCGATTAACCGTATTTTTGCTCACGTTGGCCTGTGGCGCTGGGTCTCGTTGATCGGTTTATCATGGCTGCTCGCGGGCGGATTACAGGCGGCAACCGTTCCGGCCGCTTTCCTGTTAGGGCCAATGATGGCGGCCGCACTGCTGGCAGTGTCGCACCATACCACCTCGCCCAGTATCCGCTGGTTTAATGCAGCACAAGGCCTTGTTGGCGGAATGATCGCCAATACTTTACCGACCGCAGTTGACACTGAAATGCAGCGACATTGGCCACTGTATGTGGCCTGCATCATCGGCGTACTGTTAGTGAGCAGTCTGCTGGGGTGGTTACTCGCACGTTGGCATATTTTGCCTGGCGCTACCGCAGTTTGGGGCACGTCTCCTGGCGCCGCGACGGTGATGACGGTGATGTCGCAAGAGTTTGGCGCGGATGTACGCTTAGTGGCGCTGATGCAATATATACGGGTGGTGATGGTGGCGCTGGTGGCCATTGCCGTTACGCGTCTGTCGCTGCCCGCCGAACAAGTTCAAGTGCCATCGGTGCAACAGGCATCGACCAATGAATGGCAGCTACTGCCGCTAATTGCTACCTTGCTGTTTATCACTAGTGGCGTATGGCTGGGTCTTCGCAGCCGTATCCCCGCAGGGGCGATGTTGATGCCATTACTGCTGATGATTGCCGTACGAGAATTAGGCTGGTTTCCCATTGGCTTACCACAGCCGATATTGTGGGCGTCCTATGCTATCGTGGGGTGGAGTATCGGTGCGCGTTTTGACTTACCTATTCTGCGCTACGCTGCCAAAGCGTTGCCCAGATTATTGTTATCCACGTTAGTACTGATTTTATTGTGTGGACTGCTGGCCGCCATATTGGCGCATGTTACTGGCATGGACCCATTAACCGCCTATTTGGCGATGAGCCCGGGTGGCGCAGATTCGGTGGCCATTATTGGCGCCTCCAGTCAGGTGGATATGGCGCTGGTGATGACCATGCAAACTGGTCGGTTAATTTTGGTGATGGTCATGGGGCCATTGCTGGCCAGAGCCGTGACCTCGCATCTGCAACGGCATCTAAAATAACGGCGTATATTTCATTAGCTCAGCCAGCGTATGGACACCGAGTTTTTTCATGGTATTGGCCCGGTGCACCTCAACCGTACGCAGCGACAGAAACAATGATTCTGACATCTGCTTATTGGTTCGCCCCTGGATCAATAGCTGCAACACCTGGCGTTCTCTGGGACTCAGAGTATTAAACCGAGCTTGTAACTGCTGCTCTTCCCAGACCTTGCGGCTATATTCGAGCGCCTTTTCGATAGCCGCTGCCAAGGCCTTGCCGTTGACCGGCTTTTGGAAAAAGTCACAAGCGCCACGGCGGAAGGCTTCTACCGCCATCGGCAGATCGCCATGCCCGGTGAGAAAGATAATCCCTAACGGACTATCACACTGCAGCAGTTTTTGCTGGAGTGCCTGGCCGGTGATCTCCGGCATCCGCGCATCCAGAATGACGCAGCCTGGCTCTTGTAGTGGACATTGTTGTAGAAAACACAGTCCATCTGCATAGCCCGTTACTTGATAACCAAACTGCCCCAGCATAAAACTCAGCGAATCTCGGATAGCGGCGTCATCATCTACCAGATAAATTTTTTTCTGTTGCATCAACGACCTCATCAATCTGTCGTTTCAAGAGTAATGCGCTGAGATAGCGGCGACAAACCTCAACGCTGGCTTTTGGATGCAGATCACTTGCTTTATGTACGGTGTATGCGGTGATTCAAGGAATTGCCGATTCCGGCGTATTAGGCTGGAAGCGATGATATTGACAGGGGAATTTATGAAACGACGCTGGTGGCTATTCCTGTTATCGCTTTGCTGTTGCCACAGCTGGGCTATGCACTCGATTGCGGATGGTGAGATGGGCGATGACCCCATTGAAGCGGTTTTTCGCGTGGCGGTGTTGGCAAACCATGGCGTGACAGAGGCTAAGCAGCGTTGGCAGCCGATGATGGATTATCTCAGTCAGCGGCTGCCGGGTAACCGATTTGAAGTGGTGCCACTGAATTTTACTCAAATGGATCAGCAACTGCTGGATCACCGTATTCAGTTCATCGTGACCAATCCTGGGCAGTATTTGAGTCTCAGTAATGAGTTGCCTTTGTCGTGGTTAGCGACCATGCGCAGTCGTAAACACAATGGTGCGACTTACGCTATTGGCTCAACGATTATTGTGCGGGCGGATAGTCCGATCCAGACATTGAATGATATGCGTGGCGTGTCGATTGTTGCCAGTGACCCTCAGGCGCTTGGTGGTTATCAGGCGGCCGTTGGTTTACTCAATAAACGAGGTATTGAAGCCAGCTCTTTTTTTGGGGACATCCATTTTCTGGGCTTCCCGTTGGAGCCCTTGGTGTATCAGGTGCGTGACGGCTCGGTAGATGCGGCGATTACGCCTTACTGTACGTTAGAGGAGATGGTAGATGGCGGCTTGGTGAAACGGGAAGATTTTCGTGTCATCAATCGTCAGCGACCAGAGGGCTACGATTGTGATGCTAGTACCCCCCTGTACCCCAACTGGTCGTTTGCCGCATCAGATTTGGTCCCCAGTCCAATCACCCAGGCCGTTACACAGGCATTATTTGATCTGCCAGCCGATGCGGATGCCGCTATTCGCGCCGATCTGATGGGCTGGACCGCCCCCGTCAGTCAGTTAGCGGTAATTAAACTTTACAATGAGTTACAGCTACATGGTGGCCCTCCGCCTTTGTATGATGCAGCGCGCAAATGGTTCAGGTTGCATCGTGAGCCAGCGATCATTTTACTGTGTATCTTTTTTCTGGCACCCCTGTATCACCTGTGGCTGGAATATAAAATTCGGCAGAAAAATGAGTTTCTGATGGCGACCGAGCGACAGCTTAAAGATAAAGAGTTACAGCTTGAACGGATGCAAAGTGCGGCAATTGTTGGTGAGATTGGTGCTGGACTGGCGCATGAACTCAATCAGCCAATTGCCGCGATTACTCAATATAGCGAAGGCGCACTGATGGCGCTGGAAAAGCTAGACCAACAAGATCTACAGCATCAGCAGTTACAGGAAGTGCTGACCAAAATCTATAACCAGTCGATGCGAGCCGGTAGTGTCGTACATCGTATCCGAGGATTGTTACGGCGGCGGCGTTCGGGAAATTCGCCACTATTTATATTGCCATTATTGCAGGAGTCACTGGCGCTGTTCCAGCGAACCATTGAACAGCAGCAGGTAGCGCTGCAGTTGCGGCAGCAGGGGCAGGAACAAGCTTTGCTGGGGGACAGTGTTGGACTCAGCCAGGTGTTAGTGAATCTGATCAAAAATGCTATTGATGCAATGGAGACCAGCACAGAGAAGCAGTTGCTGATCCGTATCGATTATCAGGCTTTTCCCAGTGAGCGAGAGATGCAGTTACAACAACCCTGGTTATTGCTGGAGATCAGGGACAGTGGCACTGGCTTAACTGCACCAATCAATCAACTGATGGAGTCCTTTGCCACAACCAAAGAACATGGGCTAGGCCTGGGACTCGCTATCTGCCGTGAAGTGATGACGGAACATCAGGGCCTGCTGCAACTGGAAAACCGGCTTGACCGTCAGGGCTGTCGGGTGCGGCTATGGTTGCCTTATCAGCGTAACTGAATCAGCGAATCGTTTGGATCATCTCCCAACGGCTGCGCAAAAACTCCACGACCAAACCAGCCAATAATCCGGCGGCAGGATTTACCGCCAGACTGACAATGGCCGTGGACGCAATGACGGCCATACAAAATGGTCGACCATCAAGTAACCGTTTAGACCAGGCAAGTTGTAATCCGGCAATGGATAACAGGCTGCCCAGTATGGCCATGGGGATCAGACTGAGCAACCAGGCAACTGATTCGCCCCAGCTCAAGGCCACGGTGATACAGGTGATGCCAAAAATTAGGGGGGCCCACAACCGCCGGGCACCAAAGTGGTACTGCACTGCTAAGCCGCCGGCACCGTGACACATGGCGATTGCGCCAAACGGTGCTAATAGCAGGTTGGCCAGTCCAGAGCTGGTGGCAAAGGCTTTTGGCGTAAAACGCTCGGCATCTTCCGGGAATTTCTCTTTGGCGACAACTGATGTAGCAATGACTGCGTTAGTCAGGGTCATTGCCAGTTGTGGCAGCACTAATAAGGTGAGTGCCTGCGACCATTCGCTCGCCAGCGGCCAGTGGAATTGCCAAGGGGTGTTATTAAAGCTAAAACCTGTCACATCGCTGCCATTGTGGTATTGCCACCACATGCCGGCAAATAACACTAACGGCATGGACACGTAACGTAATGGCAAAAAACGCAAAATAAAGATAAAGGCAAAAGCGCCAAAGCCAATCAACGGGGTGACAGTCATCATCTTGCCGCCCATCATCAGCAGTTGAATGCCTATAGCGAACTGGATGCCAACGCTGATGGCCTGAGAAATCTGTTTTGATAACCAGGTGATGGCACCACTGAAGGCCAGCAGCAACAGGATTATCCCCATCAGCATCCCACTGGCTTGCATCATGCCGGGGGTAAGCCCCTGAGCAATCACCATGGCGGAGATCACTTTCATTGGCTGGATAGGAATTGGGCGGCGATAAAATAAGGCTACTGCGACAGCAAACACGCCGAAGCCGAGAAATATACCTTGTGGGCAGAATTGATTTAGCGCGATGAGCCCGAGTACTAAAGGTAAGAAGGTTCCAAGATCAGCAAAGGCACCGCTGAGTTCGCCTAAGGTGCGGTTGACGTTGACGGAGACAGTACTGGGTTGGGTCATAAAGGTTGCCGTTGTATCAGTTATCGGAATAACCGCAATAATAGTGCCAGTTTTTCCGCGCCATTATTTCTCTGGATACCGAGATTTTCTGAATTATTCAGTTTCAGTTTAGCCGAACTGAGACAGTTTGGATTATGAGTGGGTCTTATTGTCTGGAAAGATGGGACCAACCCCGAGCAGGGATTGGGGTTGGTCCCGGTCGGGAGCATTCAACATGACCGACCAAAACAAGGAACGCCGGTTAGGGTTTACTTAGTGTGGCGAGTACCTTTTACTTTCATTGGGTCACCTTCATAACCCAGCGCTTTCCAGTCAAGACGACCATTAGCGCTATGGCAATCGCTACACTTCAGCGCCTGTTCCTTGGGTGAAACCATATGGTTAATGCGCCACCACATTTCGGTTGGGGCAAACCCATATTCACCACTATAGGTCGCACCTACAGCTTTCATTGCTTCACTGGCTTCCATCCCCAGACGTGCAGCTTTATCCCAGTCGAAGTCACTCCAGTATCCCCCTTTACCATACGTTTTCGGGTTGAGGAAGATATGGTTCTTCTTGTCGTAGATCTGTTTACCGGTGAATACCTTGAACGGATAGATCTTCGCTTTTGGATCTTTGATGTCACCCATTGGATAAGCCAGTTTGGTCACCTTGGTAGGGTCCATCTTGTCACCAGCCATATAGGCATCGGCTTTGCCGTTGTACCAGGCATAGCTTGGTTTCACCATTTTGCCCCAAGTGAATGAACCTTTTTTCTTGAGGTAAGTGTGACGACCATATTCATCGACGGCATCTTCTCTGTCTTCACCGGCAGTTGACCAGTCCCAGGTCAGCTTGGTGGCTTCCTGACGGGCATAGTACGGAATGTGACAGGTCTGACAGGCGACTGTTTCGGCGTGAGTATTCAGACGTTTATTGGCATGTGGGGCTGCATCGTGGCAGTTGGTACAACCAATATGATCTTCACCACCAGGAGATACGCCCATGGCATTACCGCTAATGTCATGGTCTTTGGTCTTATGACAGTCCTGACATTGGAAGTCATTACCATCGGCATTCATATGCACATCCAGTGCTTTATCTGGATAGGCCATAGATGAATCCAGATCGCCGTGTTTCACCGCATCGCCGCCGCCGCCATAGAAGTGGCAAGAGCCGCAGTTATCACGGACTGGCTTTCCAACGTTTTGAGCCACTTTCGCCAGGTCAACGTTTTCAAACGCTTCGCCAGCCACTGTCTTGGCATAAGTCCCCGTGGTGTCGTGACACACCAGACAATCCACTTTAGTTTCATCAGTGAAATCAAAGTTATTATCTTTCCAGCCATAACCGGCGTGACATACCGTACAACGTGGTTGGTTACCGGCGATAGATACGCAGAAGTTGTTAATTGCATTTTTCTTGCCGCGCATTACCGTGCGGCCAGGCAATTGCTGTTTCAGCTCCCAGGTCCAGTGGGAGGTTTTCATGACATCTTTCGCTTCTTTCTCATGGCATTGCAAGCAGGCCTTGGTGACTTCAGGACCATTGGCGTATGGCCCTTTCAGTACATCTTTATGCGGCGCTGCTGCGCTGGCACTTCCGGCCGCCAGCAACAGGAGTAACGCAAGTGATTTCATAAGTGTGTCTCCTGCCCCGGTTGCCCGGGGCTGTTGTATGGGGTTAGAAGTTAACGGTCAGGGAAGCATTAACGTCGATAGCGGTATCAATCACTGGCAACAGTGAATACGCAGTACCGTTCAGCACGTCGCTGACTTTCTGTGGCGCGCCTACGGGAGTGCCGCTACCGGTGTATTCATAGTTGTAATAAAGTGCTGCCAGTTTGATGAACATCTTCGGATTAACATCAAAGATGTAATAGCCTTCAACCACATGGCCTCGGGTTGCCAGTTTGCTACCGATAGGGTCGTCCTGTGCTTGAGTGAATGGGGTCCAGTATTTGGAACCATAGTTATATTCCAGACCGACTTTGCCGTAAGGCGCAGGGATCTGCATGCCGACGTAAACCCCATAACCGTCATGGTTCTCATTGCTGTCTGCAGCAGATGGCGACATGATGATTTCAGTGCCATCGCTGTTCAGCTCAGCAGTGAACACTGCGTCTGACAACAGGCCGCCAAACATACCGGCATAACCGTTACCTACGGTGCGAGTCCAGCCCAGAGACGCAAAGAACTTCATATCGTCATCAGATTCATAGGCATAGCCAATGCCGCCCAGATACATATCGCCAATCACACCACTGGGTTGTACTCGGGTGACGAAGTTGAAGTTGTCAAACTTCTGCAGATCCTGATACATAGTGGGGGCGAAGATAGAGGCAAACTGATTCGGAAACGCCATGGTGCCTTTAAAGCCATCGTTGATGTCTTTAGCGGCAAACAAGGTCAATTGCAGGAAGTGGTTACCATCGTTGATGGCATCGATGTTAAAGCCCCCGAGGTGGGTGTCTTTCGTCACGGTATCGCCAAACAGCTCGCCGTTGCCCCATTGAGACTCGAAGCCCTGACCGTAACAGAACCGTACGACCTGGCCGTCAATCCCGGTAATTTCACCCAGTTTGTAACCCAGTGTCAGACCGTCGAAGTTGAAATTCACTAGATGGCCGGATGGGGTTCCACCCCGCAGTTCGTTTTCACGATACTGGCTAGGAGGACCATAAGTTGACGGACGACGACCGATGGACAGATAGAACTCTGAGCCACCGATGTTACGCCAGTCGAAATAGGCACGTTCTACCCGCAGCCAATCGCCAGAGGTGTTACCGGAATCGGTGCCATCCATAGTGTAGGAGCGCCAGGAGTCAAATACCTGCACCCCGGTAGAATCCCCCCAGTTTTTATACATGCTGAGACGACCAGCAAAATCCACGTTGTCCCACACCTGGGCTTTCATATTCAGACGTAAGCGGGTGGTGTACAGAAGATCGTTATCGATGTCTTGCTGGGTTTTTCCGGCCAATACATAGGGCATAACGCCACTTAACTGGCCACTTTGAAAAGCGGCGGCCAGGCTAGGATTGGCTGCCATCATTTGGCCCAGCGGTGAGCTGGCATCGGCTGGATTACCATATTCCCCGGCCATTGCACGTGCGCCAAAGTCACTGAAGTTCACCAGAATTGCTGGATTCCAGGTAACATTTTGGTAGTGCAGCGAATGGGCTTTCACTCGGAAATCACCGGTGAAAGTAATACGGTCGAGCGCGGCATGACGTTCGGTTTTATTGACCCGAGCGTTAAGATTTTCCAGCTCCTCGGTGATATCCGCCAGTTGCTGTTTCAGTTCAGTAATCTTGGCATTATCTGTTTGTTCTGCGGCATAAACAGCAGGGCTAGCCATGGCGGCAAGTCCTAAAGCCTGAGCGACAACAATCGCGACTAAAGTGCGCATATTTTTATCTCCTGACCAGAAGTTCTGGTCTTTTTCAGGCAGCAACAGGCCCTGGAGCATGCTCCATACTGTTGCTGTCAGTTTGTCGGGTTGTGTTGGCTTAAGGGCCGGGATTAACCGCAGGTTTGAGGTTGAGCGGAATCCGCAGCATGGTCATACAGGAACTGTTGGATGTCTTTCAGATCCTGTTCACTCAGCTTTTCAAAAACTTCTGGCTTAGCTTTGTGTTTGTCTTTATCGAAGAAGCGATCCCATTGCGCCATGGTTTTGGTCATCGGGGTGAGTTCGCCAGCGGCATCGTTTTTACTGTGGCAGACTTTGCATTCTTTCTTATAAAGATGTTTCCCTTTTTTAGGATTGCCGCCATCGGCAGCGGAAGCTCCTGCCGCCAGCACAGTGGCCAGCAGTAATACACCGAGCTGGATTTTGGTTTTCATCATTAATGTCCTCATGTTGCGATTTTTTAATTAAGCGTTTCATGTTTGAATGCGCTTTGTTTTATTTCAGGAATTAATTTAACAAAGTAAATAGTGTCAATATTTGATAACGATCACTTCAATAAAATTTTTCTAATTGAAAAAAATATCATTGAAAAAAATCTAATTGATCGAGATTGAGGTTTAAAAATAATGATAAAAAACAATATGATGATTTTTAGTTTATTAAATTATAGAAAATAGATATTGCAGGTGATATCACATTTTTTTCAAAGTGACGAAGTTAACAAAAATTAATATTTGTTATTTTATGCATACGGTGATTAGTTATTTTAAGGTTCGTTTAAGTAATTAAATTAATGTAATTCCGTTCACACATTGGTGGCGGAATCGCCAAATTCTTATGCCTTAGATCACATCTGGAATGCCATTGTGGTTTACCACAATATCGGTAAAACATTCGTGGATTAACAATTTACCTGAAATCAGCACAGACACTTTGTGGGATATAAGCCGCGTGTCTGAATAACAAGATTCCAAGTGAAACTATTCATCTTCTGACGGAGATGATGGAGGTTAAACATGATAAAGCTTGATCGACGGGCTTTCCTAAAAGGTGCAGGTGCGACTGGTGCTTCCTGTGCTTTGGCAAGTGTGGTGCCTGGCTCTTTAGCCGCGATAGGCGCCCCGGCACTGAAGGGAAGTGGGGAAACCGTTTATAGTATTTGTGAGATGTGTTCCACTCGTTGCCCGATAGCGGCCCAGGTAGTAGATGGCAAAACGGTATTTATTCAAGGAAATGCCGCAGCTAAATCTTTTGGTGGAAAGGTCTGTGCTCGCGGTGGTGCCGGTCACAGTCTGCTTTACGATCCACAACGGATTGTGAAGCCGATGAAGCGCATTGGTGAACGTGGTGAAGGCAAATGGCAGACCATTAGTTGGGAGCAAGCCTACAGCGAAATCGCGGCCAAAATGAATGAACTGAAAAGCAAATATGGCCCGGAAACTGTGGTGTTCTCTTCTAAATCGGGTTCTGAACACACGCATATCTTCAATATGGCAAATGCCTTTGGCAGCCCGAACACCTTCACCCATTTGTCAACCTGCCCAGGCGCCTATGAAGTCGCCGCCCACGCGATTTATGGCACTAAACTAAAACGCGATCTCAGCAACAGTAAGTTCATCATTAACTTTGGTCATAATCTCTATGAAGGGATCAATATGTCCGAAACTCGCGCGCTCATGAACGCGCAGATGGACAAGCATGCCAAGCTGGTGGTGTTTGATCCTCGCTTCTCCGTGGTGGCCTCTAAAGCGGATGAGTGGTACCCCGTGCGCCCCGGCAGCGATGTCGCGGTAGCGCTGGCACTCTGTCAGGTGTTGATTGCCGATAATCTCTACGACAAGGCATTTGTAGAACGTTACGTTGAAGGGTTTGCTCAATTTGCTTCTCAGGTCGCGGCATATACTCCGGAATGGGCGGCATCACTTACCGATGTCCCGGCCAAAGATATCCGCCGTATCGCGCATGAAATGGCCAAGGCTGCACCGCATGCGCTGGTCGATTTTGGTCACCGCAGTACGTTTACCCCCGAAGAATTTGAGTTACGCCGAACCATCTATGCGCTTAACGTGCTGCTTGGCAATTTTGAACGTAAAGGCGGCCTTTATATGGGTAAAAAAGCCAGCAGTTACAACAAGCTGGCAGGCGCTGATGTGGCTCCGGCTCTGGCTAATCCTGGGGTTAAGATCCCCAAACCGGCGGCTAAACGTATCGATCAACTTGATGGTCAATACGCCTTTACATGGAAGATGGGCGGCGTTTACCAGTCGATTATCGATACGGTGACGACCGGGAAACCATATCCCATTCATGGCTGGGTGATGACGCGAACCAACCCGATGCAAACGGTCACTGACCGCAGCAAAGTGGAACAGGCCCTGAAAAAGATGGATCTGGTTGTGTGCTGCGATCTGTATGTCAGCGAAACCGCTGCCTTTGCGGACTACATTCTGCCGGAATGTACCTATCTGGAACGTGATGAAGAGATTGCCGACAAATCCGGCAAGAATCCCGGCTACTATGTGCGTCAGCAGGTGGTCGATGTGATTGGCGAGGCTAAACCTGGCTGGCAGATCTTCCGCGAGTTAGGGATCAAACTAGGGCTAGACGCTTACTACCCTTGGGACAATATTCAGACCCTGCAGTTAGCACAGGTCAACAAGGATGATGCGCTCTTAAAAGAGATTAAAGCCAAAGGCTATGTCAGTTACGGTAAACCATTGATGTTACGCGAACCACAGATGGTGGCCGACTTTGTCGCTGCCTATCCTGGTGCCCGCCCGGCCGATGATGACGGAACCTATGGCAGTGCGCTGAAGTTCAAAACGCCGAGCGGCAAGATTGAGTTGTACTCTGTCGAAGTTGAGGCGATGGCGCCGGGAAGAG
The DNA here is from genome assembly GCF_029167175.1 of Shewanella sp. A32. Lineage (NCBI taxonomy): Bacteria > Pseudomonadati > Pseudomonadota > Gammaproteobacteria > Alteromonadales > Shewanellaceae > Shewanella > Shewanella sp. A32. Next base: position 119,613 of record NZ_JARFTS010000007.1, on the reverse strand, counting down.
GCACCATCGTTTATCACGAGCCCCAGTTGAAGCAACCGGACGAGCTGTATTTCATTCAAGGCAAAGTGGCGGTACATACCAACGGCGCCACTCACAATATCCCTATGCTCGCCAACCTGATGTCGGATAACGCGGTGTGGATCCACCCGGAAACGGCTGCCAGGTTCGGAATCAAAAATGGCGATGATATCCGCCTGACGTCTAGCGTAGGCAGTGAAACTGGTCACGCCTTAGTCACCAAGGGCATTCGTCCCGACACTGTCTTTGCCTACATGGGCTTTGGTTCCAAAAACAAAGAATTGACCCGCGCCAGTGGTAAAGGAGTGCATTGTGGCAATCTTTTACCTCACGCAACGGCTCCAGTGTGCGGTATGTGCGTACACACCACGGGTGTGAAACTGGAAAAGGCATAACGGGAGGCTGATGATGAATAAGAGATACGTCATGGTGCACGATGAAAACAAGTGCATCGGCTGTCAGGCGTGCAATGTCGCCTGCCGTAGTGAAAATCAGGTACCGGAAGGCGTGACTCGTCTGCAAGTACGCGTAGAAGGTCCTTTTGGTGAAATACCCGACTTACATTTCAAGTTTAACCGGGTGTCATGCCAGCAATGTGAAAATGCCCCATGCGTTAAGGTGTGTCCAACCGGCGCGGCATACATTAATGCCGATGGCATTGTCACCATCAATCACGATAACTGCATCGGTTGCCAGTATTGTGTCGCTGCTTGCCCATACAAGGTGCGGTTTATCAATCCGGTCTCACTAACTGCCGAAAAATGTAATTTCTGCAGTGATACCCGATTGGCGCGTGGAGAGCAGCCTGCCTGTGTCACGATTTGTCCAACGAACGCGCTAGTGTTTGGCGATGCCAACGACCCTAAGAGCGACGTGGCCAAATTGCTGCTAAGTGCACCTACCTACCGAGAAAAACTCCATCTTGGCACTCAGCCAAGGATTTATCGTATTCCTGGCCGTAAAGGGGGGATTGAAGCATGAACAATATCTGGGGTGATATGTCACAGTACAATCCAGTGACATGGCATTGGGTGATTGCCGTATATCTGTTTTTGGCCGGCCTCTCCGCGGGCAGTTTGCTGATTGCGATTGCGATGCGTTGGGTGAAAGGTGACCACGAGGAGAGTCCCGTCCTCAAGGCTGCTGCACTCATTGCTCCGGTGGCTATCTGTCTGGGCATGTTGTGTCTGGTGTTTGACCTGACCCGGCCATTCCATTTCTGGTTGATTCTGCTCAACTATAACTTCACGTCAGTGATGTCCATTGGCGTACTGGCCTTATTGGTCTACATTCCGTTGACCTTCCTTTATGCACTGGTTGTCTTTCGCGAGCAATTGGCAAGTATCGGTGTTGGTTTGCTGCAAGGGATTGCTGACGCTTTGGCTGGTGTTAGAAAGGCCATTGAAGTGTTGTTGTTGGTCCTGGCGGTTGTCGTCGGTGCTTATACCGGATTCCTGATTTCAGCGATGAACATCTACCCGATGCTTAATACGGCAATTTTACCGGCATTGTTTTTGGTGTCGGGGATCTCTGCTGGGGCGGCAGCCAACGCCGTTGTGGCATTGTTGCTGTTTAACACCACTTCTCACGATCACGATCTCAGTCGGATGCACGGACTTGAACTGCCGGTGGCAGCGATTGAAATTCTGTTCCTGTTTATGTTGTTCAGCGCCCTGTACTTTAAAGGTGGTGCCGCTGCTATGGCGTTGGCCTCGCTGACTAGCGGCACCTGGGCGGCGGTGTTCTGGACTTTGGTGGTCGCGGTGGGTTTCGGTATCCCACTGTTATCGCAGTTGTTGCCCGCCGCGCAACGTCATGGTAAAGGCGTGATGGTGATTGGCGCACTCTGTAGTTTGACCGGGGTCTTGGCATTACGTCATTTCATCCTCTATGCTGGCCAAAGTTATCTCGGCTAGAAAATATTACGTTAAGTAATCAAAGCCCTCGCTAACTTGAGGGCTTTTTTATGCGCTTTTGTCTGAAGAATGGTGCGTTAACGGCTATCTTTAACAAGAAAATAAAATCATGGGGAGTGGGATAGAAGATGAAATTCAAAACGCTGGCATTGCTGGTTGGTGCGGCTTTAAGTTGTAGCTCAGTCTGGGCAGGGCAAGATGTATTTGAAGCCAGAACTGATGCGATGGGTGGTGCTGGTGTCGCTGCCGGTGACCGGATGGTTGCCGGATTTATTAATCCGGCATTGTTGGGCCTGGCCGATCGTCAGAGCGCAGATGTGAGTCTGTTACTTCCAGCCATCGGGGCGGATGGGGCAGATAAAGACAAAATGGTGGATGAATTTGACGACTTACAGGATAACTATGACGGCTTGGATAACGCCATTAATCAGCGGGATGTCGAGGGCATCATCCATTATCGAGACCTGTTGCTAGGAAACTTGGAGTCGTTACAAGGTGACAGTGCTTATGCCAGTGTCGGTTTGGGATTTGCTGTCGTGCTGCCGAGCAGCAGTAAAGTGTCCATGGCTATCGTTGCCAAAACCTATCTGGATGGATTCGCGTTGGCAGAGATCAGTGATGCTGATCTGGCGCTCCTCAGTGCCATCGATCCTCTGACTCCTCCTTCGCTGGATGATCTGTCATCCCAAGGCCGTGTGATCGCCGGTGCAGTATCTGATCTGGGCGTTGCCTTAAGCCATAGCTTTACCGTCGGCAATATGCCGGTCAGTATTGGTGTTACGCCTAAGTTGCAGCGTTTAGATACCTTTAATTACGCAGTATCTGCCAACAATTTCGACGTCAATGATTTTAACAGTGACGATTATCGTAATGACGATACGGGGTTTAACGTCGACGTGGGTGTTGCCATGCAACCGACGGCCGGTCTGACATTGGCGCTGAGTGGGCGGAATTTAGTGAAGCAAGATCTGCAAACCATGGCGTCAGAAGGGCAGCAGCTTACCTATCAGATTAAGCCCGCAGTCACCGCAGGTATTGCCTATGAGTGGCGTGCAATGACATTAACGTCGGATATTGATCTGACCGACAACAAGAAATTTGCGGAGTTGGACGGGCCTAAATATTGGCGTGTAGGCGGCGAAATCAAGGCTACCGATTGGCTGGCACTGCGATTAGGTTATCGTCAGGATCTCAATGATGTGACTACCGATATCTATTCGGTGGGAACGGGGATTGCGATTGGCAATTTCTTCCGATTGGATTTGACCGGGATGTTCGGCAGCGATAACGCGGTGGGCGGTGCGCTGCAGACCTCCTATCATTTCTGAGTTTGGTAGCGACAGACTAGATTAATGCCCATAGGGATTTTAGCGCCAGCAGCAAGGCACTGGCGCTACATAAGGTCAGGGTCAGCGTGCGGGTGCGACGTTTGTCCACCCGTCCCATAAGGGTGCCGGAGGCGAGAAAGCCTAAAAATACTGCGGGTAGTAATAATGCCGATAGTAGTAGATGTCGTACTGTGATGAGGCCCGATACTGCCAGAATAGCCAAGGTAATACAGGTACTTGCCATAAAAAAGGCTGACAGTGCCGCCCGAAATTTTCCGGCGTCTCGGCCCGTCAGCAATAACGCCATCGGTGGGCCGCCAATGCCAGCTACGGTGCCAAAAATACCTGAAAACAGCCCGGCGATGAACAAGCTGCGGCGGTTGACGGCGACGGTAAGCTTTTTCAGGCTCATCCACACTGCCAGTCCTACAATGGCCGCAATGATTAAACCGAGAATCGCACGTGGTGCCAGCAGTAAAGTAACGCCCAGTAAGCTGCCCGGAATTCTGCCGGCTAAGGCGTATTGCAGCCCGCCGAGTTCCAGATTGCCGCGTTCTCGTAATAAGGTAAGCAGCGCGATAGAAAAACTGAGGATGATCACCGGTACCGGCACCAACTCTGGATCAACGATATATAACAGCGGGGTAGAGACCACTGCCAGTCCGAAGCCCAGCAGACTTTGGGTGATGGCACCCAGAAAAATGATCAGTGATGCCAGAATCAGGGTGATCGGATCGACTAACGACCACATGACGGAAGTACTGTGCCGGGCGTTGCCCGGCTGTATAGAGAAGGGTTAAAACAGCAGCGATGGAAACAGTGCATTTACTCCATTTCTTCCCATTCGATACCCATATCTTCCATCATCTGTTTCGCTTCGGCCGGGATACTGTCCGGGCGATCCTTGGACAGATCTTCATCATTTGGTAATGGCTGGCCGGTATAAGCATGCAGAAATGCTTCGCACAGCAATTCGCTGTTGGTGGCATGACGTAGGTTGTTCACCTGACGCCGGGTGCGTTCATCCGTCAGTACTTTGAGCACTTTTAGCGGAATAGACACAGTGATTTTTTTTACTTGTTCGTTTTTCTTCCCGTGCTCAGCGTAAGGGCTGATATATTCGCCGTTCCATTCAGTCATGTTGCACCTGCTATGTCACTAATTCGCTGCCGATTTTAAACTCTTACATCCGACAGTCAAATGTCGGGCCATAATACTGTATCACAAAAATGGAATTCTATACATTTGGACGTCTAAACGTCTCGATGCCTATTGACGCCAACAAGCGACTTGGTAGAATTTAGCCGTCCAGACATCTTTATGGTGTTTCTTGAAAAGAATTTAAGGAGTCGAAAATGACAGAGCGGAAAATGGCCACCATCGCCGTCCGTCAGGGAATTGAAACCGATAATCAGCATGGTGCAGTGGTTCCGCCCATCTATCTTTCGACCAATTATGCCTTTGATGGGCATAAAACTCCGCGGCAGTTTGACTACAGTCGCTCTGGTAACCCAACTCGCAGTATTCTCGGAAATGCGATTGGTGAACTGGAACAAGGGTGTCCAGCAGTTATTACCGCTAGTGGTATGGCGGCGGTTACGCTGGTGACCAGTCTATTGAGCCCCGATGATCTGCTGGTTGTACCCCATGATTGTTATGGCGGTTGTTATCGGTTATTTACCCATTTAGCTAAAAAAGGCCAGTTTAAGCTGGCGATTATCGACCAGACCGATGCGGCGGCATTACAACAAGCCCTGGCGCGTAAGCCAAAGATGGTATGGATTGAAACGCCTTCCAACCCCTTGCTGCGGGTAATCGATATCGCCAGTGTTGCCGCGGCCTGTAATGCCGTGGGAGCACTGTTGGTGGCGGATAACACCTTCCTGTCTCCCGCATTACAGCAACCGTTATTGCTGGGCGCCGATATCGTAGTGCATTCCACCACCAAATATATCAACGGTCACAGTGACGTTGTCGGTGGTGCGGTGATTGCAAAAGATGCGGCGCTGGCAGAACAGCTACACTGGTGGTCTAACACCTTGGGGCTGACCGGCGGTGCATTCGACAGTTATCTGACATTACGCGGCCTGCGCACACTGGCACTGCGTATTCAGCAGCACCAAAATAATGCCGCTAAAATTGTGGATCTGCTGCAAAGTAGCGCGCAAGTACAGAAGGTGTATTACCCTGGGCTGAAAACGCATCCGGGTCATGAAATTGCGGCGAAACAGCAACTTGGCTTTGGTGCTATGGTCAGTTTCGAACTGAAAGGCAGTGATGCCGAAGTGGAAGCTTTTCTTGGCGCTTTGCGCTATTTCTCTGTTGCAGAAAGTTTGGGGGGCGTGGAAAGTCTGGTAGCGGTTCCTGCTACTATGACACATCGGGCAATGGAACCGGCAGCCCGTGCTGAAGCCGGCATCAAAGATACACTTATTCGTTTATCCGTGGGGATCGAAGATCCACAGGATCTGCTGGACGATATCGCTGCTGGTTTGGCAGCGGTCGCCGCTTGTTGAGTTGGGGAGCATTGATTGATGGCGCGTAGTCACTTACATAAGTTTGGGGGTAGCAGTCTCGCGGATCCGGATTGTTATCGGCGTGTGGCGCATATTTTACTGACTCATGGTCGTCCCGATGACCTGATCGTGGTATCCGCAGCTGGCAAAACCACTAATTTTCTCTACAAACTATTATCGCTGCGCGAACAGGGCAAGTTGTGGCAGGAAGAACTACAGGTTTTGATGAGTTACCAGCAAAACCTGATTGAACAGTTATTGAGTAATTCCCAAGCGCGTCAGCTGCGGGAACGGCTGGCGAATGATCGGGCCACCTTGATGAGTTTGTTATCGCTGGATATTCGTAGCGAATATCAATGCAATCAGGTGGTTGGTTTTGGTGAACGCTGGTCTGCCCGATTGATGGCGGCGCTGCTGCGAGAATCTGGGGTGGCAGCCTCTAACATCGACGCCCGCGGCTTATTGATCGCCGATGAAGCCGCCGTGCCGAAAATTCGCATGGAAGAGTCTCGGGCTCAGGTACAGAAAATGCTGCAGGCGCATCCAGATGAACGGTTGGTGATCACGGGTTTTATCTGCGCCAATCCTCACGGGGAGATGCTGTTACTGGGGCGCAATGGTTCCGATTTCAGCGCAACATTAATTGCCAGCCTGGCGGATATTGACCGCGTCACCATCTGGACTGACGTGGAAGGGGTATTTAATGCCGACCCCAACAAAATTCAGGATGCCAAACTGCTGCAAACGATGTCACTGGCTGAAGCTGACCGCTTAGCGCGTTTGGGGTCTCCTGTCTTACATTCTCGTACGCTGCAACCGCTGTATAACACGCAGGTGAGCTTGGCGGTGCGTTCCAGTTATGCGCCGCAGACTGACTTTACGCTGGTGGCTCCACAAAGTGATATTGCCAGTGCCCCGGTGGTGACGAGTCTCGATGAAGTCTTTACCGTCACGTTGCAGTTGCAGGCACCGTGGGAAGCCTTATTGGATACACTGGAACACGCAGGGTTACAACCTTTAGCGCACTGGTCGCTGGGTAAACAAAAACATGAGTTGGCGTATACCTTAGAATCGCGGAAACAATTGGCGGCGCTATTGCTGCAGTTTACCGATGAGTTGGGGATCAGTAATGTCGAAACCCATACTGGCTTTGGGTTGGTGGCACTGGTCAGCGCCGCCGCCAATCTCTATCGCCGTAGCTTCGCCCGATTGCTTAGCCGTGAAGCCAGACCGCTGTATCAGGATGGTCTGAGTCTGGTGACGTTAGTTCCGCAGCAGCAGGTAGCGTTATTGACGCAGAAAGTACATCGTCGCTGTGCTGGCCCCCGTAAACGTATTGGCATCATTCTGTTAGGGGTGGGCAATATCGGCGAAGCCTGGGTGACCTTGTTTGGCAAATCAGCGGCACAACTGAATCGGCAACTCGAAGCCGAAGTGGTGCTGGTCGGCTTGGCCAGTTCAAGTAAGGCATTGTTTTGTAATGAAGGTATTGCCGTTGCTGAGTGGCAGACACGTTTCGAAGCTGAAGCGACTCCGTGGCAGTATGAGCACCTGTTTGAGCAGGCCGATGATTTATCCTGTGACGAATTGGTCGCCTTGGATATCAGTGCCAGCGCCAGTCTGACACTGCAATATCCGGAGTTTTTTGCCCACGGTATTCACATGGTGAGCGCTAACAAACTCGCGGGTTCTGGACCTTTGGCGTTTTACCGTGAATTGAAACAAATGCTGGGTAATCGTCGCCTATTTTGGCGATATAACGCCAGTTGTGGCGCCGGGTTACCGGTACAACATGCGCTGAACGACCTGCATAACAGTGGCGATCAGGTACAAGCGGTCGGTGGTATTTTCTCCGGGACCCTGTGTTGGTTGTTTGAAAAATATGATGGGGTACGTCCGTTCTCGGAACTGGTACTGGAAGCTAAAGCGCTAGGCATTACCGAACCCGATCCCCGCGATGATCTCTCCGGCCGAGACATGCAGCGTAAACTGTTGATTCTCGCCAGAGAAATCGGGTTGGAACTGGAACTTGAGGATATTCGCCTGAGTTCTTTGGTTCCGGCACATCTAGCGCAGATCCCGCTAGAAGAGTTTCTGCAACGATTACCTGAACTGGACACGGAACTGTCACAGCAGTTTGCCGCTGCTAACGAGCAAGGTAAGGTATTACGCTACGTGGCAGCGTTGGAACGTGGTGAGCAAGGGGCCACTGCTGAAGTGGCATTGCAGTGGGTTGAGCGTAATCACGCGTACGCGAATTTGACGCCAGGTGACAATGTGTTTGTGATCCGCAGTGCGTTCTATCAGGGCAATCCGCTGATTATTCGTGGCCCGGGGGCCGGGCGAGAAGTCACGGCGGCGGCAGTACAATCTGACTTAGTGCAAATCTGTCGAGATTTGCTGGAAGACTGATGGATGACGAAAAGGCCTCAGCATTGAGGCCTTTTTGTTGCTGTTTGCGATGGTGAATTAGCCATCAACTCCGGTGGCTGAAGCAGAGCATCTGTGGCCGTGGATGTAGCCAATCGCTAGCACTGATATCTGGAGCATAACTCTGATAACTGGCGGATTTGGCGGTATCCCGCTTCGGACATGTCATTTACGGCTGTTGGATTGAACCACACAACATTCAGCCCTGCGGTGGCTGCGGGTATGATGTCATTATCAAGCGAATCTCCCACCATGATCAGGTTGTCGGCAGCGACGCCAAGTATGCGGATGATGGTGCGGTAAAACTCAGGATTATCTTTGCTCAGTCCCAGACTGTCTTTGCAGAAGTAGCCAGTAATATATTGCGCCAGTCCAACGCGTTCCAATGCTTGGCGCACATCATCAGCGGCAGAATCCGCAGCATTGGTTGCCACATAGAGGTGGTGGAATTGCGCCAGAACCTGCAGCGTTTCATGCGCCTGCGCGACAGCCTCGACATGTTCCCAGTGACACATTTTACCCGTCTGATGGGGATCATCGATCATCAGTGTGTTACCCCAGTCAAACAGAAATATCTTTGTCAAAGTACGGTTTCCCATAGAAGATCAGCACATTATCGGTACGTAAGTCGTACTGCTATTGATAACAACATCAGAGGCTAAGTCACTAACGTCAACATCACGCTGTGCCGGGCTTACCGCTGAAACTTTTTATACATACCATGGCCTGCCGGGGCTGTGGGTAAATACCCACGCTTAGCATAAAAATCCGGTTTATCGGCAATCAACGATACATAAGAGCCATCCTGTGCCACGGTATCCAGATACTGTTCAATCTTATCCATGATGAGCTTGCCTAAACCTTGTCGCTGATATTTCGGGGCTACGGCGATATCGACAATGTGAAAGAAGCCGCCACCATCGCCAATCACTCGACCCATACTGATTAATGGGCCGTTATCACGAACACAAATGGTATAAGGCGCATGACTTAAGCCAATCCTTGCCGCAGCAGTCGATTTTGCTGATAAGCCAACATCCAACCGCAACCGACAATACTCTTCTGCCGCAGGTATTTCGGTTACTACTGGGTAGCTCAATTGCCGTTCCTTCAGGTGATGTTAGGGCTGATCGGTACCACAGCAGCTCATCGGTTTGTGAAATATATTCTAGCGATAGCGACCATCAATAACACGCGTTCAGCATTTTTTCCTGCATCTCGGCATCGGGGCACTTAACTTGCGGAATTTTTCAATTGGCAGTAAAGCCCAAACTAAAATTATAGGATCCACAATGCTGATGGCTTTTCTGTCAGTTGCGACGATCTTTAGGCTTGACTTCGAACACAGAATCTCTAGTATACAGCCATATAGACGTCCAAACGTCCAGATAGATAAACTTGAGGAAGATTTTCGATGGCTTTTCACCACGCGCAGTACGCCAGCTCCTTGAATCAGAGCCTTGCCGAGCTTAATGGCGATATTAATGTTTCCTTTGAATTTTTCCCGCCTGCCACGCCGGAAATGGAAACTTTGTTGTGGAACTCCATTCAGCGCCTGCAACCGTTACAGCCTAAGTTTGTATCGGTCACCTACGGTGCAAACTCTGGGGTACGCGATCGCACCCATGGGGTCATCGAACGTATCCAGAAAGAAACCGATCTGGTGGCCGCGCCCCATCTGACATTGGTGGATGCCAGTGATGAAGAATTACTGCAATTAGCAAAGCACTACTGGAATAGCGGCATTCGCAATATAGTGGCGTTGCGTGGTGACTTGCCTGAAGGCAGCCCCAAGCCAACACGATTTGCTGCCGATCTGGTGCGGTTGCTGCGTAGCGTGGCAGACTTTGATATCTCGGTTGCTGCTTATCCGGAAGTACACCCAGAAGCGGCTAATGCTCAAGCCGATCTGGTCAACCTCAAGCGTAAGATTGACGCCGGTGCCAACCGCGCTATCACTCAGTTTTTCTTTGATATAGAAGCGTATCTGCGTTTTCGTGACCGCTGCGTGGCGGCCGGTATTGATGTCGAAATCGTGCCCGGGATTTTACCTGTCACCAACTTCAAGCAATTGAAGCGTTTTGCCGGTATGACCAACGTTAATCTGCCGGGATGGTTGCATCAGCAGTTTGAAGGGTTGGATGAAGATCCTTCTACTCGTTCGTTAGTCGGTGCCAGCGTTGCTATTGATATGGTAAAAGTGTTGTCTCGAGAAGGTGTCAAGGACTTCCATTTCTACACGCTGAACCGGGCTGAATTAACCTACGCCATCTGTCATATTCTGGGCGTGCGGCCAAAAGCCAGCGCCGCTGAATAGTTGATAATGTGCTACAAAAAAGCCTGCTGATGCAGGCTTTTTGCTGTTATTGACATCAGCTACAGGCGGAATTGCCCCAACAATTGTTGCAAACGACCAGATAGGGTGGCCAATTCCCCACTGGCTTCAGCAATCTGAGCTGAGCTGTCGCTGTTGTGGGCGACGGCATCATTGATATTGCTGACATTGCGGTTAATTTCCGCCGAGACGGCCACCTGTTGATTGGCTGCACTGGCGATCTGGATGTTCATTTGAGTAATGGTCGAAACGGCGGAGCGGATCTGTTCCAATGCTTTCCCGGCGTTATTGGCTTCCTGTACACAATGTGCGGTGGTTTGATTGCTCTTTTCCATCACGCTGACGGCAGAGCGAGCTCCTTGTTGCAACTGCTCGATGATGTGTTGAATTTCCGCCGTAGATGCCTGGGTGCGGCTCGCCAGTGACCGTACTTCATCGGCCACTACTGCAAAGCCTCGACCCTGTTCGCCGGCACGCGCGGCCTCAATGGCTGCATTCAGTGCCAACAGATTAGTCTGTTCAGCAATGTTACGGATCACTTCCAGCACGGTATCGATGGTCTGACTGTTTTGTGCCAATTTATCGATAGTATCAACAGCGTTATTGATTTCCTTTGCCAGACCATCAATCTGTTGCACCACCTGCTGCACGACCTGTTTACCGGCATCACTGGCGCTGTCTGCCTGTTCGGCGGCAGTGGCGGCATCGGTGGCATTATGTGCCACTTCCTGTACGGTTGCGGCCATTTCATTCATGGCAGTCGCGACCTGTTCGGTTTCTCGCTGCTGCTGGTCGGCACTGCGGCGGCTATTGCCGGTAATGCCAGACATCTCTTCTGCCGAGGTTGCCAGTGATTCAGTCACCTGTGCCACGCTTTGCATAGTCCCGTGAATTTTGCTGGCAAAGCGGTTAAACGCCTGTGCCAGTTCGGCAATTTCATCTTTGCTGTGGACTTTGATCCGTTGGGTCAGGTCGCCTTCACCTTCGGCGATATTGTTCATGGCTCGGGTCGCTTCGCCAATGGGGCCGGTAATACTGCGTGCGATAAGTACCGCTATCAGCGTGCCAATCACTAATGCGAGCAGCCCAATGCCCGCCAACTTAAGATTGATATTCCATAATGCCTGTTCGGTATCACTGCGATCCATCCCGATCGCCAGTACCCCAATGGCTTTACCGGAAAAGTCCTGTATCTGATGCAGATAGATGGCATGGCTGATGCCGTTACTGGCTTCCTTGAAATTTTGTGCTTGTCCCTGCATCACTCGGGTGAGTAGCGCACTATTCTGGAACTGCGGTAACTCGAAGGTGCCGCCAAAACGTTTGAAGCCTTGATCCGTCGGGATCAGCAACGCGACTTCGGCCTGATAGTTCTGTTTAAATTCCTCGAAAAATGGCTGGCCGAATGACATGCCAAATTCGACTGAGCCAATGTGCTTACCCTGATAACTGACAGGGGCTAAGCCACGGATGCCGAGGCCGGCAACACCTTTTTCCAGCCCCATGAGCGGCTGCTGGGTATTATTGGTTTGCACTACAGTTTCACGAAAAGAAGACAGATCATCGCCGAACTTTTCTGGTTTGTGCACGCGTAAAAACGAAATTGCAGGTGGGGTGTGAAATTGAAACTGCTGTACGGCAAAGTTCTGCTTTAATGGTTTGAATATCAACTGACTACGTTCGTTGAGTTGTTGTCGTAGGCCCGCAGCAAATTCCGCCTGCATTTCCGGCGTATGGGCAACCACAGTGGCAAGCGCTTCTGCCAATTTGCCCGACCCCTGAATTTCTGCCACGGCTGTTTGATACAACTTCTGCAATTCACGTTGCTCTGATTGCGCGACCTGTGCTGTAAATTGGGACAACACCATTGGCATGATAAACGTCATTACCACCACCAACATCACGCATACCCCGAGAATAATGCGGGTTCCCACTTTAAGTTTGGAAAACACAGCTAACCTCCGAAAACCAATCCTTTGTCAGATAAGCGCCAATTATAGTTGCCGCAAGTTTGCGCAAGTGTGTGAAACGAAAAGTTTTTAAGATGAACATATTAACCATTGTTGAATTTAAGCGGTGGATCACTCTTTCGGATTATTTCGTGACAGGGATTTACTTAGCCTGCTAAATAAATATAATGCTTCGCCTGCTAATTAATTAGAGATGCATGATGGATAAAAAGCTCGATCAGCTGCGCGAACTGTCACTGGCAGAGCATCTTGGCCGTAGCCACCGGTTATGGCGCATGGTGGCTGACACCGAACTGGTGCCGCTGGGGCTGACTCATCCTCGCTGGACCGCCTTGTGGAAGTTACGGCGTATGGGCGATGGTGTGAGTCAAAAAGCGCTGGCGGAGGCGCTGGAGATTGAACTGCCATCCTTGATGCGAACCTTGGCACAACTGGAGCAGCAGCAACTGATCTGCCGCTACTGTTGCAATCAGGATAAACGCGCGCGCATCGTCTGGCTGACCGACAGTGGGCGACAAATATTGAGCCAAATGGAAACGCTGATTGTGCAAGTCCGGCTGGATTTGCTCGATGGCATCAGCGAAGCCGAACTGGCGCAATTTGAACAGACCTTGCAACGCATCACCGCTAATGCCCAGCGAAAATTAGCTGCTAAAAAATAACAGATTCAGGAGAGTTTCCAGTTTTATGACGCCGGACCAACAGTTTGCCCGCATGATTAAATTTTCCATGTTCGGGTTTGGCCTTACTTTCGCCTATTTCATGCTGGCGGATTTGAAAATTCCACTGACGCCACAGGCCATGGCGACGCATTTGGTGACCAAAGTAGCACCGCAGGTCGGGGGTAAAGTGGTTCAGGTGGCGGTGACGAATAACCAGCAGGTAAAAAAAGGCGACCTGTTGTTTGTGATTGATCCGCAACCCTATCAATTGGCGCTGGAACAAGCGCAACTGGCCGTCGAGCAGGCCAAACAAGACAACGCTGAACTGGATGCCTCGATAGCCGCGGCAACTGCGAGTGTGACTGCCAGTGACGTAGCGTTAGCCCAGGCACAGCGTGAAGCCAAACGTTTGGCCTCGCTGTTTAACGATCATAGCGTTTCGCGCCAGAGTCTGGAGCAGGCTGAAACCACAGTACGTACTGAGATGGCAACACTGGCATCAGCGAATGCTCAGTTGTCCAAACTTAAGGTCTCGCGTGGGTTGCCCGGTGAGCAGAATCTGAAATTACGTCAGGCACAGAACCAACTGGCGACGGCGACATTGAATCTGGCCTACACACGAGTCACTGCCGCAGAAGATGGCGTGGTGACCAACCTGCAATTGCAGCAGGGCAGTGTGGTCAGTAATGCCAACCCAGTGTTGGCGCTGGTGTCTCAACAGACCGATATCATTGCCGATTTTCGCGAAAAGACCCTCAAAGATATTCGCCCTGGCAGTGAAGCCTGGGTGGCATTTGATGGCGAACCCGGTCAATTATACAACGCTACTGTCAGCAGCATTGACGCGGGGGTCAGCGCTGGTCAGTTTGTTGCTGACGGCTCGCTAGCCACCCCTACCGAGTCAGATCGTTGGGTCCGCGACGCCCAGCGTTTACGCTTACATCTGGACTTGAGCCACAACGATAAACTGCGCCTGGCGGCAGGTGCGCGAGCCACGGTACAGCTGTTGCCGGAGCACGGGGTGCTGCGATTTCTGGCGCATCTGCAGATCAAATTCATCAGCTTGCTGCATTACATCTACTGAGGCTGACGATGTTGTTGCGTAATAAGCCATTGACCACCAATGACTTGCGTCAGTGTTTGCGGGTTGCGACCGGGGCCACTATCGGTTTTCTGATCTGTAAAGCGATGAATTGGAATTACGGGGTGTTCTATGTCGTCACTCCGATGCTGCTGCTAGGGTTAGTGCCGACCATGAACGGTCATGCCGCCCGGCAATTGTTGGCGGCCGGCGTGCTATGTGGCCTGGAAGTCGGCATTATCGGTGGTCTGTTTGGCGGTCATATTGGACTGATGACACCATTGGTCTTTTTGCTGTTTTTGTATCGCTTTGCCTGTATGTCGAAAGGCAGTTTGTTTCTGTTTGGCGCCAATGGCGTCATCAACCTCAGCATTATGCTGCATTTTGCCAGTTATCCCGCTACTGACCTCAATGATTTAATCTGCAGTAACCTGATTGCCTGTGCCTTATCGGTATTAATTGCTTATCTGATGAAGGCAGTTTTCCCAGATGTCGAGCCGCGAGCCAGTCATGTGGCAGAACCGAAACAGCCACATCGAATGCGTCATGAAGCGCTGCTAGGTGCCAGTATGGCGACTATTTCATTTCTGGTGTTTCAGCTGTTTGATTTGAAGGACTCATTATCCGCCCAGGCGACGACTTTGCTGCTGCTATTTCCGATGCATTGGAACGGTGCGCTCGGTTATGCGAAAAAGCGGGCGATGGGCACCATTCTTGGGGTGTTCTACGGTTTGTCAGTGCAGTTACTGCTGTACGATTGGTCCGGATTATTGCTGCTGGTGGCGCCATTATTGTGGCTTGGCACTATGCTGTTTGCCCAGGCACATGTAAAAGAGGCCTCTGGCTCCGGAGTCGGTTTTGGTGCGATGACCACCTTGGGCATTTTATTCGGGCAGTATCTCGCCCCCGGCAATGACCTGGTTTTCAGCGCACTTTATCGTGTTAGCAGCATTATGGGGGCTATCGTCGGTACCTTATGCATCTGTTATATGATCCACCGATTACTGAATAGCTTTGAGTCCACCCGTTTTGGGTCTTAACACAACTCGCCAATGAAGCATAAAAAAGGAGCCTTGCGGCTCCTTTTTTATCAGTAGTAGCGGTAATTACTCTTTGCGTTCACGACGTTTCGGACGACGTTCGCCTTCAAAGCGTGGCTTGCTACGTTCGGTACGTGGACTGCGTTCACGATCCGCATGACCTTCATCTTCCTGCTTGCGGCTACGACGCGGTTTGCTCTGCTCTTTGCCACTATCGAGCTGTGTGCCAACTTCTTTGATATTGATTGGACGACCACAGACGCGCACTTTTTTCAGATGCATCAGAATATCTTTTGGCATCCCCGCAGGCAGATCTATCGTACTGATCTGATCCAGCAGCTGGATCTGACCAATATAACGGCTGTCAATATTTGCTTCGTTAGCAATGGCGCCCACGATGTTACCCACACCTACACCGTGATCACGGCCAACTTCCAGCATATAGCGGCACATCTTGATATCTGGATTGTCTTTCAGTTCTTCGGCGCTGCCAAGATCGCCAGGGGTGGCTCGGCTGCTTTGACGGCGACGGCTGCTGCGGTCATCACCGCTCTGGAATTTGCTGTCCTGCACATCGCGCTGACGCTCCTGCATGGCTGGCAGTTGCAGCGGACGTTCTTGCTGTACCTGATACAACAGTGCGGCGGCGAGAATATCCGTATCGACTTCCAGTTGCTGACACAGCTGTGCTACTGCACCTTTCATGAAGTCTAACTGTTGGCTACTGATGACTTCGGCAACTTGATCACCTAAACGCGACAGACGACGTTCTGCCACAGTTTCTGGGCTTGGCACTTTCATTGGCGAAATACGGCTGTTAGTGGCCTTTTCAATCATACGCAGCATGCGCATTTCACGACTGGTCACAAACAGGATTGCCATACCGCTGCGGCCGGCACGACCAGTACGACCAATACGGTGTACATAGGCTTCAGTATCGTAAGGAATATCGTAGTTGATCACATGGCCGATACGTTCTACGTCAAGACCGCGAGCGGCGACGTCAGTGGCGATCAGAATATCCAGCTTGCCATTCTTCAACTGGTCAACCGCACGTTCACGCGCCTGCTGGTTCATATCACCATGCAGCGGCGAACAGGCATAACCACGCGCATCCAGCTTTTCAGCCAGCTCAACACAGGAGTTACGGGTACGCACGAAGATAATAATGCCTTCGGTGTTTTCCACTTCCAGCACCCGCACTAGCGCTTCCAGCTTATTGTGCTGTGACACCTGAATAAAGCGCTGTTCAATAGAGTCAACCGTCGCATGACTAGCGGCGATACTGATATTGATTGGGCTTGCCAGATGCTTGTTGGCAACGCGCTTGATCTGTTCTGGCATGGTCGCTGAGAACAGGGCTAATTGGCGGTCATCTGGAGTCTGATCCAAGATCCATTCGATGTCATCGATGAAGCCCATTTTCAGCATTTCATCGGCTTCATCCAGCACCAGCGCCTTGATGGTGTCCAGTTTCAACGTACCACGGCGCATATGGTCCATCACACGACCCGGTGTACCGACTATTACCTGTGGCCCACGGCGCAGTGCTTGCAACTGCTGATGCATGCTCTGACCGCCATAAATAGGCAGTACATGGAACCCTTTGAGGTATTTGGCATAGCTGGTGAACGCTTCTGCGACCTGTACGGCCAGTTCCCGGGTTGGCGCCAATACCAGAATTTGCGGGGCATTGAATTTATGGTCAATGGCGTTAAGTAACGGTAAAGCAAAAGCGCCGGTTTTACCGGTCCCTGTCTGAGCCTGGCCCAGAATATCTTTACCCTCCATCAGCGGCACGATACTGGCGGCCTGGATAGGGGTTGGATGCTCGTAGCCCAGTTCGTTCAGGGCGCGCAGCAACTCCTCGGAAAGCCCGAGTTCACGGAAAGTCAGTTCACTGGATGACATTGAATTGTAGCCTTGTGGGTGCGTTGAAAACGCAAAAAAGAATTTTACAGCAGGAAAATCAACCCCGCGTTGACTTCCCATTTTAAAAGCGGCGGATTATAACGCTATGCGCAACAAATATCCAGCGCTGTTCGAAAAGTATAGTGTAATTTCGTCACAAGTCTGTAGAAAAATAATACTTGTTCCACGTTAACACTTTGCAATCTCGATGCCGCAATGCTGATAATCGCGGGACTCATGAACGCCTTGTGATCAAAACAAAAGGCCCTAAACTTGGGCCCTTTGTGGTCTTCTTGCGAACTATTTCAACAGTGGTTTGAGGAAGCGCGCGGTATGTGATTCCTCATGCTCGGCCACCTGTTCCGGGGTGCCGGCTACCAGAATGGTGCCGCCGCCTGAGCCGCCTTCTGGCCCTAAGTCCACAATCCAGTCAGCTGTTTTAATCACGTCCAGATTGTGCTCAATCACCACAATGGTATTGCCCTGGGCTTTCAGCTTATGCAGTACGTCCAGTAGCATCTGAATATCCGCAAAATGCAGGCCGGTGGTGGGTTCGTCCAGAATGTACAGGGTCTGGCCGGTGTCGCGTTTTGACAACTCTTTGGCTAACTTCACCCGCTGCGCTTCACCGCCCGACAAGGTGGTGGCGCTTTGTCCAAGCTGCACATAAGACAATCCGACGTCCATCAGCGTTTGCAGTTTACGGGCAATGGCTGGCACGGCATCAAAGAAAGTACGGGCTTCCTCTACCGTCATATTCAGCACTTCGTGAATGCTTTTGCCCTTGTATTTCACTTCCAGCGTTTCGCGGTTGTAACGTTTGCCTTTACAGACGTCACAGGGCACATAAACATCTGGCAGAAAGTGCATCTCCACCTTAATTAAGCCGTCACCCTGACAGGCTTCACAGCGACCGCCCTTCACGTTAAAGGAGAAACGACCCGGCTGATAACCGCGGGTACGGGCTTCCTGCGTGCCGGAAAACAGCTCGCGGATGGGAGTGAAAATGCCAGTGTAAGTCGCCGGATTAGAACGCGGTGTCCGGCCAATCGGGCTCTGGTCGATATCCACGACTTTGTCGCAGAGTTCCATGCCTTCGACGCGATCATAAGGTGCCGGTTCGTTGACCGTGGCACCGTTGAGCATCTTATGGGCGATACGGAAAAAAGTATCGTTGATCAGCGTCGATTTCCCAGAACCAGACACCCCAGTGATGCAGGTCAGCAAGCCAATCGGGATCTCCAGATTAACATTTTTGAGGTTATTGCCACGGGCACCATACAGCTTGATCATTTTATTCGGGTCACACACGGTGCGCGGCCCGGGTACCGTAATAGTCTGCTTGCCTGAAAGGTATTGTCCAGTAAGTGACTGCTCACATTGCATGATAGTGTCGAGGTCACCAGCGCAGATCACTTCGCCACCATGTACGCCGGCACCGGGACCGATGTCCACAATGTAATCGGCGCAGCGGATAGCATCTTCATCGTGTTCTACCACAATCACGGTGTTACCGAGATCGCGCAAATGGGTCAGGGTGCTCAGCAGTCGCTCGTTATCGCGCTGATGTAAGCCAATAGACGGTTCATCCAGCACGTACATTACACCTACCAGACCGGCACCAATCTGACTGGCCAGTCGAATACGCTGCGCTTCACCGCCCGAAAGCGTGTCCGCGGAGCGTGACAGTGACAGATAGTTCAGACCGACATTCACCAGAAAGCCCAAGCGGTCATGGATCTCTTTCAGCACTTTTTCGGCGATTTGGGCTTTCTGACCATCAAATTTCAGTTCGGCAAAGTAACGGCTTGCATGGCCGATAGACCAGTCGGTCAGTTGCGGCAGGCTGACATCACCAATAAACACATTGCGTGCTTCTTCACGCAAACGCGAGCCGCCACAGGTTTTACACGGACGGTTACTGATGTATTTGGCCAACTCTTCACGCACCGCATTGGACTCGGTCTCGCGGTAGCGGCGGTCCATGTTGTTGAGAATGCCTTCAAATGGATGGTTGCGTATCACCACATCGCCGCGATCATTGATATAGCGGAAGGCAATTTTCTCGTCTCCGGAGCCATAAAGCACAATATCGCGGACTTTGTCGGTCAACTCGCAAAATGGGGTTTCCACTTTGAAATGATAGTGCTCTGCCAGAGAAGTCAGCATCTGGAAGTAATAAAAGTTCCGTCGATCCCAGCCACGGATAGCGCCGCCGGCCAGCGACAGTTCATCGTTAGTGACGACCCGGTCCGGATCAAAAAATTGCTGTACGCCCAGACCATCACAGGTCGGACAGGCACCGGCGGGATTGTTGAAAGAGAACAGTCGCGGTTCCAGCTCCGCCATGGAGTAACCACACTGGCTACAGGCGAAGTTAGCCGAGAACAGCAGCGGCGCCGCATCGGTGTTATCCATGCTGACAACTGTGGCAATGCCGCCCGAGAGTTCCAGCGCGGTTTCAAAGGACTCGGCCAGCCGCTGTTGCAGATCGGCGCGCACTTTAAAGCGGTCTACTACCACTTCGATGGTGTGTTTTATTTGCAGTTCCAGCTCTGGTGGATCGGAAAGGTCACAGACTTCACCATCAATACGGGCGCGGATATAGCCTTGGGCCGCCAGATTCTGCAGCAGTTTGACGTGCTCACCTTTACGAGCTTGCACCACCGGCGCCAGCAGCATCATGCGTTCGCCTTCGGGCAACGCCAGCACCTGATCCACCATCTGACTCACCGTCTGTGCCGCCAGTGGTTCGCCATGGGTAGGACACCGTGGTTCGCCAACACGCGCATAAAGCAAGCGCAGGTAATCGTACACTTCGGTAATTGTACCGACGGTAGAGCGCGGGTTATGTGAGGTAGATTTCTGCTCAATGGAGATCGCCGGGCTCAGCCCTTCGATATGATCCACCTCGGGTTTTTCCATCAGGCTCAGGAACTGGCGCGCGTACGCTGACAGGGATTCCACATAACGGCGTTGGCCTTCTGCATAGAGCGTATCAAACGCCAGCGAGGACTTACCGGAGCCAGATAACCCAGTGATAACAATCAATTTATCCCGGGGAATCGTGAGATTGATATTTTTCAGGTTATGGGTGCGAGCACCGCGGATTTCTATCTTATCCATCTCTGAAATTGCTGATTGCTGACCGAAGAAAAAGACGATCAGTATCGCATAAATTACCGTCGACTCCTAGTGATTGTCAGCTTTTTAACCTGCGTGTAAAGCACCGTGCGATGGCAATAAAACCCTGATGAATTAGGGGTTTTCTAGGTTGGTTCCGTAGTGTTAACGGAACCGCAAAGCGCTTGTCGCAGGTATGACACGACTTTTTCGGCACGGCTCGACAACGGCCATTCCTGGCGGTGGATTAGCCACAGGGTATCAACCACAGCTACCGGCGTTTCTACTACCTTGATGGCCTGTTGTTTGGCAAATGATATTCGCGCGAAGTGCGGTAACACAGTGAATCCCAAGCCTCTGGCCACCGGTTCTAGCAGCAGGCTGACCTGATTGCTGAAGCCGGTGATGGGTAAACTGCTAATACCAGGATTGCCCGGAAAGCAGCGACTTAACAGCCGAGTCGCCATTGCCCTGCCATCAGGATGGTCGATAAAACCCAGCTGCATTAAATCCTGCCAGCTATCCACCGTTTTGTCGGCAGGGATAACCAGTTCCAATGGTTCTTCGGTAAAACGGCTGGCGCTGAGGCGCGGATCATCCGGTTTGGTACTGGTTAAACCCAGCTCGTATTTATTACTGAGCACCACTTCCAGTACTTCAGGATCGGGCGCAAAGCGGTGACGGAGCACCAGTCCGGCATGTTGCTGTTGTAACTCTAACAGTAACGGATACAAACGCAGACCGATGCTGCCGGGGGAGACAATGCCAACGTCGCCGCAGGTGGCTTCCGCTTCGGTTAAACGCATTTGCAGACGGTTTTCAGCGTTCTCTACTTCTCGTTGATATTGCAGCAGTGCCACCCCAGCTGGGGTCAGCGCCATCTCGCGGCCACGGCGTGCCAGTAAGTGGCCGAATTGCTGTTCTAACTGTCGCATTTGCTGGCTGACCGCTGCCTGCGTAATTCCGAGCCGTTCGGCGGTGCGGGTGAAGTTTTTCATTTCACTTAGTACCGTAAAAGTTTGCAGCCACTGTGGATTAATCATAAGTAAAAATTATCAAAACCATAATTACATGTTAGTTCAAATTATAGTTGCAACTTCTTAGACTGTGGCAATCATATTTTTCATATTGCACGAGTTGATGAGGTAGTTATGACCGCAATTTTTACGCCTTATAGCCTTAAAGGGGTGACACTGCGCAATCGCATTGCTGTGCCGCCTATGTGTCAGTACAGCGCTGTCAACGGTTACACCACTGACTGGCACGAAGCACATTACGCATCGATTGCCCGAGGTGGCGCTGGACTGGTCATTGTTGAAGCCACCGGCGTGTCGCCTGAAGGCCGCATTACCCCAGCCTGTACTGGTTTATGGGAAGATGGCCAGATCCAGGGCATGGCGCGTGTTGCCAAGGCCATTAAAGCCGCCGGTGCCGTGCCCGGTATTCAGATAGGTCATGCTGGTCGTAAAGCCAGCGCCAATCGTCCATGGGAAGGTGATGACCATATCCCATCTGATCAGCCCAACGGCTGGGATACCATTGCCCCGTCAGCCATCGCTTTTGGCGGCGGCTTGCCCAAGGTGCCTAAGGCGATGACTGTTGCCGATATTCAACGGGTACAAGCGGACTTTGTCGCCGCGGCCCAGCGAGCATTAGCGGCCGGTTTTGAATGGCTGGAACTGCATTTTGCCCACGGCTATCTGGCACAAAGCTTTTTCTCCCGTGCAGCCAACCAACGCACCGATGCCTACGGGGGGAATTTTGCTGGTCGTAGTCGCTTCCTGCTGGAAACTCTACAAGCGGTGCGCCAAGTCTGGCCTGAGCATCTGCCGTTGACGGCGCGTTTTGGCGTGATCGAGTTTGATGGTCATGACGAAGAAACCTTGGCGGAATCCATTGAGTTGGTGCGTCAGTTCAAACATGCGGGTTTGGATATGCTGAACGTCAGCATGGGCTTCTCAACTCAGAATGCCAAAGTCCCTTGGGCGTCGGGTTTTATGGTCCCGATTGCTGCCCAGGTCGGACGTGAAGCCGAACTGCCGGTCGCCACTAGCTGGTGTATTGATGATCCGCGCACCGCTGAAAAAGCGATCGCTGATAAGCAGATTGAACTGGCGATGATCGGGCGTGCCCATCTTGCCAATCCGCATTATCCGATGCAGATTGCCCAAGCCTTGGGGATCGAAAAACCAGCGTCAGTATTGCCGGATCAATACGCTTACTGGTTGTCACGTTACCGTGGTCCAGGCACAGGTTCGGCACAATAAGTTGTCACCAACACCCGCTACTTAGCGGGTGTTTTGTTTATAACCCAGCGCTTTTGCTCATAAAATCAGCCTAGTGCAGCGACTTTGCTGTCATTGGCAACATTAACGCAATTTAATCCCACTATGTTTTTGATATGTCGCTAATTTATCTTCAGTCTTTGAATGATGATCCCAAGCAGGGGGATTTCCCTTTGGGTGAAAAAAAAGCTTCGTGTTAAACTGCGTTTCCTTAAATAAAACTGAACTCAGGGCAACAACTACATGGCCAATGCTGGACTTTCCGGAACTGAGAAAAGAGTCGCCTTCTCCCTAGCCGGCGTATTTGGATTACGCATGCTGGGCTTATTTATGATCATGCCGGTGTTCGCGTTATACGGACAACATCTGCAAGGATTTTCTCCACTATGGGTAGGTATCGCCATTGGGGCCTACGGTCTGACCCAGGCACTGTTGCAGATCCCAATGGGGATTCTGTCCGATAAAATCGGCCGCAAGCCGGTGATCCTCGGTGGCCTGGTATTATTCGCTATCGGTAGCGTGGTGGCGGCAATGTCTACCAGCATCTATGGCGTTGTCGCTGGTCGTGCGATACAAGGCATGGGCGCGATTGCCGCCGCGGTGCTGGCACTGGCTGCTGATCTGACTCGCGACGAACAGCGCACCAAAGTCATGGCAATCATCGGCATGTGTATCGGTGGTTCCTTTGCTGTGGCCTTGTTGGTGGGGCCGGTAGTGGCACAACATCTGGGACTCAGCGGTTTATTCGCGCTTACTGGCGTGCTGGCGATTGTCGGCATGGTGATCATGCAGCTGTTAGTGCCCAATCCGGTGCGGCATGCGCCTGCCGGAGACACGCTGGCGCAAACCGGCAAGCTGCTGCAAATGCTTAAAGATCCGCAGTTGTTCCGTCTTGATGCCGGTATCTTCTTGTTGCACCTAGTGCTGACCGCCGTGTTTGTGGCGCTGCCACTGGATCTGGTTGATGCCGGACTGGTGAAAGAGAAACACTGGATGCTGTATTTCCCGGCATTTGTCGGTTCCTTTATGTTAATGGTGCCGATGATCATCGTTGGCGTGAAACGGCAAAATACCAAACAGATGTTCCAGATTGCCTTGGTGATCATGGTCATAGCCTTGTGCCTGATGGCTTCACTGCCGCACAGTCTGGTCGCCTTGAGTATTGCCATTATTGGTTTCTTTACCGGTTTCAACTATCTGGAAGCGTCGTTACCAAGCTTGATCTCCAAGTTCTGCCCAATGGGCGCTAAAGGCTCGGCCATGGGCGTCTATTCTACCAGCCAGTTCTTAGGGGCTTTCTGTGGTGGTTTGTTCGGCGGCGGGGCTTATCAGCTGTTGGGATCTACTGGCGTATTTATCGTCGCCGTGGTGCTGATGTTGGTGTGGCTTGGCCTTACCTTTGGCATGAAAAATCCAAAAATCCTCAAGAGTTACACGTTGGAAGCCGCGGTACAGGGCCGTGAACAGGCACAACAGATGGCCGCCAAGCTGTCACAATTGGAAGGTGTAGCCGAAGCCATTGTCGTGCTTGAGGAAAAGGTTGCCTACCTCAAAGTGAACGATCAATTCGATTTAACGGCGGCGCGAGCTGTGCTAGGCTCTTCCAATTAAGCGCAACGTAAAGATTAAGAATCGCAGGAGATTTTCATGGCCAGTCGTGGTGTTAATAAGGTAATTCTGGTGGGCAATCTGGGGCAGGACCCAGAGGTGCGCTATATGCCAAACGGCAATGCTGTGGCAAATATCACCGTCGCGACCAGTGATACCTGGAAGGATCAGCAGGGACAACAGCAGGAACGCACCGAGTGGCACCGTGTGGTAATTTTCGGCAAGCTGGCTGAAGTGGCAGGTGAATATCTGCGCAAAGGTTCTCAGGTTTATCTGGAAGGCCGTTTGCAGACCCGTAAGTGGAAAGATCAGAGTGGTCAGGAGCGTTACACCACTGAGATCGTGGTCGATATGCAAGGCAGCATGCAGATGCTCGGTGGTCGCCCACAGAATCAGGGTGGCGCACCAATGCAGGGTGGCAACATGGGCGGTGGTAATTTTGGTGCACCTCAGGGTGGCAACCAGTACGCTGCACCACAACAGCAACCACAGCAGCAATATGCACCGCAGCAGGCTGCGCCAGCTTATCAGCCACAGCAAAATAGTGGTTATGCGCCTAATAAGCCGCAGTCACAGCAGCGCCCAGCGCCGCAGCCGCAGCAGAAACCACAACAGCAACCGCAGCAGCCACAACAGAACTACACTCCAGATCTGGATGATGGCTGGGATGATGATATCCCGTTCTGAGGTATGGGGTTTGTCACCTTTCAGGGTTGATGGGAAAGTCACTGCAATGCAGTGACTTTTTTGTTGGGTTAAACAAAATTAGAAAGTCGTGAGCTTTCGCGCTCACACTGCGGTCAAGGGGCAATGCTCATCTTTCGCCCCCTTGGAACCCCCCACGGCGCTGAAAGCTCCCCAGCTTTATGGTGAAAATGGCGACTCTCAGGATTCACGGCTTTTCTAGCCATGAAAGCAGTCCCAGTGCGGCTATCTCTGTCTCAGCTAGCCATTGTTTACCAACATCCTCGGTAGCGCCGAAGGGGAAAATTGCATTGTGTGTATTTTCGGGATAACACGTTTTTGCCCCAAAACGTTTTATCGGCCTGACGTTTGTACAACTCTAGCATCAGGGCATTGACCAAATTTTAGTAATGCAGCAAAGTGGTTAGATTAACTGTGGCGATTCAGCCAAGCGTTTATGCGCCCATTAGTAATGGCGTTAGAAGTTACTATGAAATACATGGATGGAAAGCAGATAGAAGTCGGTGACAACGTCCTGATTAGTGGGATGTACAAGGGACTAGTTGTAGCGGATATTGATGGAGATAGATATTCCGCTGATTATCCAAGAGAGCAATGGGGTTGCCTTCAGACGGGGGTAATGATTGATACCGATATTGGTGGCCTAGTTCATTACGAACAAATCTCTTTAGAAAACGAAAAAATAGAACTGGTGTCCCGTGCGTAAGTCCACTTCTAACAAGCCACTCAAATTCGTTGCGCCCCCCCAAAAAGCGTGGCCTCCACCAGACTCACTAACGCTCACTGTTTAGCGGATGTTACAAGGATAAGGAAGTCTGATGTTTAAGAAGATACTTAAGTGGTTCGGGGTAATCCTGTTAGGAATAATCCTACTGTTCATTCTCGTGGCTGTGTATACCGGTTATAAGCAATCTGGGTATAAAGAAACTGCGGTTCCTTACATTAAAGAGGTTATTCCAGCGATTTCGGAGTGGGATACAGAGAAGGCAAAACAATTCTTTGTTCCTTCTACCTTCGACAATGTATCGCAGGATGATTTTGAAAAACTATTTCGGTTTTTCTCGAAACTAGGTAGTTTAAAATCAATGGACGAACCAGTATTCAATCAGGTGCAGGCAGGCGCGACCATTCAAGAAGGTGCCAATACGATAGTCACATACACTGTATTAGCACACTATGAAAATGGTGATGCTCAGATCACTATTCGTTTGTTAGATTTAGGTGGATCATTTGAGGTTTACTATTTCAATGTCAATTCAACAGTTTTCATTGAGTAGCCTTGTAACAATGCCAAGCAGCGCCGCACTCCATGCGCTGGGACCTCGCTATGCTCGGCCGCTGTTGGCGGCGTTTGTGAACTAGGCAGACCTCAATGTCAAAACCGTTTTTCAACTACTACTGGTTTGCATTTACCACAACTAGATTGCTGTTTTTGCTGCTATTGCCGGTGATATTTGTGGCTAATGAGATCTTTGTTCCTTATCTAGTCATTGTCACCTTATTAGGCTGGTCTGCAATTATCATTGCCATGATATACAAGTGTCCACAATGCAACGGGAGAGCCTTGGTGCACAGTGGGGTTGTAGTTAGAAAAATTGAATCAAATAGAAGTAGATTAAGCTCTTGGCTGATACCTAATGAGTTGGCTTATCAGTACTTCTATTGTTGTAAATGTGGGCACAAAATAGAAGCCAATAAGTGTTGAGTTGTGTTCACATAACAAGTTGCTTAATTGCGTTCCGGCCACAAACAGCGTGGCCTCCACTGGACTGCCTACGCTACGCTGCGGCAGCCATTAGCAAAGCGTTAATCCATCGAAATTTTTATCCGAAACTGACAAGTTAGAGTTAAGACTTTAACTCGAAAATGTCCAAATTCGCGTTAACCAGAACTTAGAATAAAAAATGGGCCATGAAGGCCCATTTTTGCATTTGAATGCTTAATTACCGTAGCGGTGTGGCGTGGGCGGCGGCGCGGAAGATGGTGTTCATCAGCATGACGTTGAGACCATCGAGATAGGCGCGGCTGGTGGGGTCTTCGGTGTAGCCAATGACCATGCCTTTACCGGTTGGCTGATAAATCAAAAATGGTTTGTAGGCGAGCTGTTTCAGATTTTCCTGCCACAGATAACCACTGGCGAGCAGATGTTTTTCATCGGCAAACCAGGCGACGTTTTTACCGGAAGCCAGTTTGATCGGGGTGTAGATATCATGGCCGGTGACCATAGAGACAACTTGTGGATTAACCCCGGCGGTTAACCAATGCTCCTGATCTACTTCGACATTGGCCAGCACGCCAGCGACGTTATCCGGTGTTTCCTTGTCATTTTCGATGGAGGTAATCAGCTCGGCTTTTGATTTGATCAGTTGTCCTGGTACGCGGTTATCCTGATTGTCTTTGTCATCCTTGGCTTCTGCCTCAGATGCTGCCTTGTCTTCGCCTTCTTTCGGAGCTTTGTAGGCCAGTTCCTGTTTCACGTCCAGCAAGCTGATATCCGGCTGGGTGGCAAAGCGAGTGGCATCGGCCAGCGTGATCAATACGCCGCCCTGTGCGACCCAGGCTTTCAGGTTGGCCGCCCCATTTTTACCGAGTGCCGCGGTGTAATCGCCAGATGGCAGGATCAACACCTGATAATGGCTCAGGTTAGCACTCGCCAATTTGTCAGAGCGGATAGCGGTGACTGGCCAGTGGAATTCCTGTTCTACCACAAAGCGGGCACTCCCGGCGCTCAATGAACTGACCGGTTCATCCCAAGCCATGGCGACGTTGGGTGCGGTCATGGTGACGGTGTTTTCACTACCAAAGCTTGGCCCTTCGCTGACCCAACTGCTGTCAACACCGGTCACCTGCGCACCTGTGTCATGGGCAATTTTGCTGACGAGGTCGGCCACATTGTCTGGGTTGGCTTTCACTTCCACAATCAGCGAGCCCGCTGGATAGTGAGTGTTGTCGCCAGTGACAAAGGCTTTATCGGCACTTTTAATGGTTAAACCTGCTTGCAGCGCTGCAGTCAGGAAACGTCCCGCCGCCATATCTCCCCACGGCACCAGATAAGCGACTTTGGCATCGGCATGAGTGACTTTGCCCACCAAAGGTGCGTCGGCCGTTAATTGATGGCTGGCAACATCCACAGTTTTGCCGCAGGCATCGGTATCGATATTAAACATCAGCGGCAATGACCATGCAGTCACATCATAGATTTCATCGTTGAGTTTACGGGCGCGACGGCGTTCCTGCTCTTTCAGAAAATCCTGGTCCATATCCACCTGCTTAGTGAAGGTGGTTTTCACAAAACGGCCTCGTGGTTGGGCGGTATCAATAAAGTAGGCGCCCGCTGGATAATCTTTACCACAGGCGCTGAATGGCTTGTCGGCCTGTTTGACCTCTACGCCGTGGCGCGCCATCAAGTTCGCCAGCTTATAACTGCCGGCAGCATCCCGTACCGCCGGAATGATAAAGGTACGCTCTTTGCTATCATCTTTACCGGCGTCTATGGCGTGCTGCTGATACTGATAAAAATCAGTCAGCAGTTTCTTACGGTTGTCGGCGGCCATTTCAGCGGTGGAAATCGAGGCGACAAAGTGTTTCTGCACTGTTTGCGGGAAGGTGATGGTTTTGCCAGTAGCGGTGCGGAACCAGTCG
The DNA here is from genome assembly GCF_029167175.1 of Shewanella sp. A32. Classification (NCBI taxonomy): domain Bacteria; kingdom Pseudomonadati; phylum Pseudomonadota; class Gammaproteobacteria; order Alteromonadales; family Shewanellaceae; genus Shewanella; species Shewanella sp. A32. The sequence continues at coordinate 91,043 of NZ_JARFTS010000007.1, read as the reverse complement.
CCGCGCGCGGAGGCTACTTCATAGGTTGCGGCAGACGCGCCGAGGAAGGTCGGCCAGCTATCGCCATAGCCCGGATAGAAAGCGTCAAACACTTCATGGGTAAAGTAATCAAAGCCGAAGCGATCGAAATATTTTGCGTTGTTTTTGCCGACCAGGGTGTTGTTGGCAATCTGCGCTTTGCTCATATGCGGGTTAAATGGGTTGGCGGCAGGCACAAAGAAGTAACTGGAATCGCCTTCCATTTCATGCAGATCGATCACGATGTTGGGATGATAATGCAGCATCGCTTTGATGCGGCCAGCGGTTTCGGGCTGGGTGATGGCCAGCCAGTCGCGGTTCATATCAAACAGGTAGTGGTTGCTGCGGCCCTGGGGCCAGGGTTCATTATGTTCGACACTTAAGCGATCGCTGCTCGGTACCATCCCCACCGTCTGGTAGTAATAGTTCACGAAACGGTTGCGACCATCGGGGTTTTGCAGCGGGTCAATAAACACCAGCGTGTTGGCGAAAATCTTGTCTACCACGGCATCGTTTTGTGATGCCAGCAGGTGATACGCGGTCATCATGGCGGCGTCGGTGCTGCTGATTTCATTACCGTGTACGCTGTGTTCCAGCCACACGGAAGAGGGCAGTTTGTCGATTAGCGCTTGCGCCTGCTTTTCGCTGGTTTTGCGGGGATCGGCCAATGCCTGCATCTCTGCGGCATATTGATCTAAATGCGCGATGGTTTCCGGTTTGCCAATCACCGCATAAATTAATTGGCGGCCTTCCCAGCTCTGGCCGTAATTGAAGATTTTGATCCGCTCTGGAGCCGCTTTTGCCAGTGCCTCAAAGTAACGCAGCATGTCATCATCATTGGTGATGCGCTCGCCAAGATCATAACCAAGCACTTGTTTTACGGTAGGAATATTGCTGGCGTATTGTGCCCCTGGCCACATGGCAAAGGTTGTAACTGGCGAAGTCAGTGGGGTAACCGGTGCTGCATCAACGGCAAAATTGATGGCGCTTACCAGCGATAGCACTGGTAAGAATTTCTGTATCTTCATGATTGTTAAATAGAAGTATATTTATGTAGCCATCATGCTAGCGATAAATTACCGGGGCGACAAACGCTATATTGTCAGGGGTTGTTACTATTGGTGAATTTATCTTTGGTGAGTGGCTGAAATGCTTACTGACAGTTGCCGGATTGCACAATCTGCTGCACAAGCCGTTATAATCGCCACGTTAATCACCGCTATTTTGGAGTCACAGTGAACGGATTGCAGTCCCTAAAAACTCGTTTATTCACCTACGCTTGGCTAGTCGCCGTGTCACTTGGCGCTAGCAGCAGTCAGGCGGCACAAATGCTGGATGTTTATGCCATTCCTTCCAAACCGATAGTGCAGTTGGTGAGTGACACCAGCCAGCAGTTAGCCACTTATGGTATGCAAAGTTTTTATCAGCAAGGGCGTCCGGTACATATCACTTTGTATCTGACCGCTTTTCCTGACGGTAGCGATGCCGCTATCAAACAGGCGGTACAGCAACTGAGTCAGCAGAACCAGCCGCTGCCACTGGTTGCCAAAGGCTTTACGGTGACTAAAGGTAACTGGGCCTTTATTGATGTGGAGCGTAGTCCTGCATTGCAACGCTTGGCAGATGCAGTGACTTTAGCGCTAGCACCGCTGCGCGATCCGAATCCAGTGCTGCCTGCGTGGGTGAAAGCCTACCCGGATAAACTGGCAGCATTTGAGCGTTATGGTAGCCCCAATGTTTTTCAGAATTTTGAGCCGCATTTGACGCTGTTAGCGGCGGAGAAAAATCCGCAACTGGCGACATTCGAGCAATTGATGCAGCAACACCTCCCCAGTGCTGAAGGTGAGATTATCGGCTTGGGGATTGGGGTCACTGATGAGTGGGGACAGCAGCGTCAGGTGTTAGCGGAGTACTTATTTAAGTAATCAGCCGAAACACACCTCGGCCCAACGCGCCAACCCGGCGGTGACTGAGCCGAAGTCGTTACCGCTGACTAAAGGCACCTGTGGTAATACTTCTGCGACCGCCTGCCGCAAGACGGGGGAACGCGCCGAACCGCCGGTCATAAAGATCACGTCCGGCGCACAGCCTCCTTGAGTTAAGGCTTCCCGTACCAGCTTAGTGATCTGCAGCTTGGGGCCATCCAACGCTTGCAACATCTCATCGTAATGGATGGTCACCGGCAGCGCTTCCGTTGCTAATGTCAGTGTGCTGTGAAATTCCGGCTGTTGTGACAGGGCGATTTTGGCTTCTTCGGCACGGCGAACCAAACTGTAGCCGAGCGTGTCGTGATACACCTGTAACAGGTGGGCCAGTTTTTGCGGTTGTTGCGCTTCCTTATGCAGTAGTTTGAGCTCTGCCAGATTGCGCTGCCCATAAAAATCATTTTGTGCGGACAGATCGTTTATTGCCACTGGATTCCACAGCTGTTTCATCGGCATCTCCAGCCCGGATTCCAGCAAACTGCCCAAGCCGAAGTGTGGCATTAACTGACGAAATGCCAGATGAATATCCAGATCGTTACCACCAACGCGCTGGCCGCTGTGTGCCAACAGACTGTCATTGCGGTCTTTTTTCTTGCGCCAGTTGGGGCCCATCTGTAGCAGTGAACAGTCAGTTGTCCCGCCACCGATGTCGACTACTAATACGGTTTGTTCCTGTGTCAGCCCGGCTTCATATTCCAGCCCGGCAGCGACCGGTTCGAATTGAAATTCAATCTGCCGGAATCCGGCACGGGTGGCGGCGCGGCGCAAGATGTTTTCTGCCTGATGGTTGGATGCTTCGCCGCCGCTGCCCTGGAAGTTAATCGGCCGACCAATCACTGTATCGTCAATCGTTTGCTGGCTGATCTGTTCTGCTCGCCGCTTGATGTTAGCCATCATGGCGCACACCAGATCTTCAAAAAAGCTCAGTTGCACCTCATGCAAACCCATCGCACCCAGAAATGACTTCGGTGATTTGACGTAATACAGGTCTTGCGGATGCGCCAGATACAGCTCCAGTGCCGCCTGACCAAACAGCAAATCTTCCGCGTGCAGGTTGATGCCTTCTTCGCGGTTCGTTGCGACAGAACGGCGCAGCAACTGCTGACCAACTGCATCTAACGGCTGGATCTGATAATGACGAAACAGGTATTCGGAAACGGATTCGCGGGTCGGCGCTGCCAGTGTTGATGGCAAATAGTGGCTGGCATTTTCCAGTGGTAGCAGCTGCGGCTCGCCATTCACCATATGCGCGACTGAGCAGTTAGATGTGCCGTAATCAAACCCGATAAACATGAATGCACCATTAGCGCGGCAAAGAAAGCCGCATAAGCTAACGCAAATCCTTGCCAAATGCCACGGTTACCGCTGCGCATTCATCGATAACCTAGCGATTATTCCCGGTCATTTGGCCGATGCAGAGTTATGGCGGTTGCATCATGTATCGCCGCGGCGTATATTCATTTTTATTTAATTGCCTAGGCAAATATTGACATGGCATATTTTACCGCTAGCAAAATTGAACAAAATCCGTTTTCACTGGGGCACCTGTTGCACTTAGTGAACCAACATAAAGATCGGGTACTGACAAGGCATCTGCTGCCGCTGGATATTACGGCACAACAATTCAAGGTATTGATGCTGGTCCACCGTGATCATGTTGAGAGTTGCAGCGTGCTCAGTCAGCGGTTATCCATCGACGCGGGTGCCACCACTCGCATGTTAGATCGGCTGGAACAGAAACAGCTATTGCAGCGGGTTCGAGATGATAACGACCGGCGCAAGATAGCCTTGCAACTCACTGAAAGCGGCCAGGCTTTGTGTCGACAGATGCCGGAATTGATTGCACAAGTATTGAATGAATTCACCCTGGGATTGGATGACCAGGACATCGCACAGCTAGAGTCGCTGCTGCGCAAACTTTTATCTGCCGGTGGCGTGCTGGCGCCGCAACCGGAATAACTCCTTTTTATCTGAATATCGAACGAGACTTTTATGGTTGAGCAAACAACAGAAAAACAGTCGGCCGCAGCATCATCAGCAAAACCCAGCAAACGCAAAAAATATCTGTTGGGATTGCTGTTGGTGATCGTGGGTGCAGGTTTGGGCGCTTACGTTTATCAAGAGGAATATGGCCGTTTTTATGAAGAGACTGATGATGCCTATGTGCAGGGCAATCTGATCTCAATTGCGCCGAAGATTGCCGGCAGTGTGACTCAGGTGTTTGCCGATGAAGGCGATTATGTCGAGAAAGGCCAGACCCTGGTGACTCTTGACCCAAGTGACGCCAGAATTGCGCTGGACAGTGCCGAAGCGAATCTGGCCAATGTGGTGCGCCAGACCCGCGGTCTGTATAACGATGTCGACAACTACCAAGCGCAGGTACAGGTGCAGCAAGTCACTTATCAGCAGGCGCTGGCGGACTATCAACGGCGGGTAAAACTGGCAAAACGGGATCTGATCTCCGAAGAGGAAGTGACCCATTATCGGGACAGTCTGAAAGCAGCCGAGAATCAGTTAAATGCAGTAAAACAGTCACTTAATGCAAAACTGGCATTGACTGAAGGGGTCACTATTGCCAATCATCCGGCCATCAAGAGCGCCATTGCACAGCTACAAAACGCCTATCTCAATCTGCAATACACCAAAATCAAAGCCCCGGAGTCCGGTTACATCGCTAAACGTGCGGTCCAAGTCGGGCAACAACTGTCGGTCGGTACCGCATTGATGGTGGTGGTGCCGCTGGAACAAGTGTGGGTTGACGCTAACTTCAAAGAAAGTCAGATGGCGGCAATGCGTATCTGTCAGCCAGTGGACATTGTGGCCGATCTGTATGGTGATGACGTGCATTTTAAAGGGCATATCGCCAGTTTGGGGATCGGCACCGGTAGTGCATTTGCGCTGCTGCCAGAACAAAACGCCACAGGGAACTGGATCAAAATCGTACGGCGGTTGCCGGTACGAGTGGTGCTGGATGATGCGCAGCAGCTAAAACAACACCCGCTGAGGATTGGGTTGTCAACCATGGTCACGGTACATCTGCAAGATGAAAATGGGCCGTTGCTGGCGCAAACCCCAGTCAGCAAACCCCGGTTTAGCACTGATATCTATGACGATCAGTTACAGCAGGCACACCAGCTGGTGAAGCAGATCCTTAAGGAAAATGGTATCACCACGGATAGTGCAGTCGTCGCTGAGACCAAAGGCAACTAACGGATGAATAACTATCAGTTCCGGCCGCAGAATCTGGCGCTGGCGACACTCGGGTTGTCGCTGGCGACCTTCATGCAGGTGCTGGATACCACCATTGCCAACGTGGCGTTGCCGACAATTGCCGGTAACCTTGGGGTGTCCTCCGACCAAAGTACTTGGGTGATCACTTCCTTTGCGGTGTGTAATGCGATTGCGTTGCCGCTGACCGGCTGGGTGTCGCGTACCATTGGCGAAACCAAGCTGTTCCTAGGTTCTGTGATCATGTTTGCCATCACCTCTTTTCTTTGTGGTATGGCGCATTCGATGAATGAATTGATCCTGTTCCGGGCATTGCAGGGTTTCTTCTCCGGGCCACTGTTTCCGATGTCGCAAACTTTGATGATGGCGATATTCCCGCGCGACAAACGGGGGTTGGCATTGGCTTTGATTGGGATGGTCACGGTGGTGGCCCCGATTGTGGGGCCGATCACTGGCGGCTGGATCACTGACAATTACTCCTGGCGCTGGATCTTTTACATCAACGTGCCTATCGGCATCTTTGCCGCCCTGGTGGTGTTTTTACAGCTGCGGGAACGCCCGGAAGACACTGTGCGTAATCCCATCGACTTTGGCGGGTTGTCGCTGCTGGTGATCGGGGTCGGCGCGTTACAGATCATGCTGGATAAAGGCAATGATCTCGATTGGTTTTCATCCAGCTTTATCGTGTCCTTGGGGCTGATATCGCTGGTATCGCTGGTGGCGTTTGTGATTTGGGAACTCACCAGCGATCATCCGATCGTCAATCTGTCGCTGTTCCGCGATCGCAACTTTACCACTGGTACCATAGCGTTAGTGTTTGGTTATGCAGCGTTTTTTGCCATTGCGCTGATTTTGCCTCAGTGGTTACAGATCAACATGGGCTATACCGCGATCTGGGCGGGTCTGGCGGCGGCGCCGATGGGTATTATTCCGCTGCTGACTTCGCCGCTTATCGGTAAATATGCCCACAAGTTTGATCTGCGATTGCTGGTGACAGGCTCGTTTATCGTGATCGGCGCATCGTGTTTCATGCGTGCCGGGTTCAATCTGCAAGTAGATTTTGCTTCGGTAGCCTTGGTACAGCTGTTTATGGGCATCGGGGTGGTGCTGTTCTTTATGCCGCTGACCACTATTTTGCTGTCAAATCTGGAACACCACGAGATTGCCGATGGTTCCGGACTCGCTACCTTTCTGCGGGTGCTGGGGGGCAGCTTTGCCTCTTCGCTGAGTATCTGGCTGTGGGATCGCCGAGAGATTTTCCACCGGGCGCAACTGAGCGAAAACATCAGTCTGTTGAACGACAAGGCACAACATTATTTGCAACAGATGGGCGGCGTTACCCAAAGTAATCTGGCGCAGATTGAACAGTTGCTACAGCAACAGGCGATAATGATGTCCACCATCGACTATTTCACCTTGCTCGGCTGGATGTTTGCTGGGCTGATGGTGATTATCTGGTTCGCCAAACCCCCATTCTTTCGCAGTCATTAAGCGTGTGCACCAGGGACGGTACACATCTGCTAACGAAGTTTCGGGCACCAGAGGCTGTATACAATATCGGCTTTGTGTTAATGAATAGCTTGTTGTTTCAATAATAAATTCAATAATAAAGCCGATGAATATCTATAAATCTCTACTATGTGTGGCGCCTATGCTATTGAGTCTGTGTGGCTGTGCCTCTTCGGTAGCGCCTGAGGATACCAGCGTTAAACTCACCCTCAAACGTATTTACCAGGACAAGGAATTCGAACCGCAACGTGCGCCTTATTTCCGCTGGCTGGATGACGGCAGCGGTTATACCGTGCTGGAACCGCGTGACAAACAAGCCGAAACCAAGCCAAAAGCAGGTGAAGAGGAACATGGTGTCAAAGGCAGTGATATTGTGTTTTATAAAGCTGATGGTAGCGGTCGCCAAGTGCTGGTGTCGCTGGAGCAGTTAACCCCCCAAGGTGCCAAAGAAGCGCTTACCATTGAAGATTACCAATGGTCAGATGATGGCCAATGGTTGTTAGTTTTCACTAATGGGCAGAAGGTGTGGCGCAGCCGCACTCGCGGCGATTTCTGGGTGCTGAATCTCAAGAGCAACAAACTGTACCAGCTCGGGGGCGCACAACCTGCCGCCAAGAAGCTGATGTTTGCTAAGTTCTCGCCTGACAGTAAACGTGTCGCCTATGTTCAGGATAACAATATCTACCTGGAATCGCTGGGCAGCAGCAAAGTAACGCAGCTCACTCATGATGGTAGCGATACCTTAATCAATGGCCATTTTGACTGGGTCTATGAAGAGGAATTCACCATCAAGGATGGTTTTCTTTGGAGCCCCGACAGTCAGAATATCGCCTATTGGCAGCTTGATAGCAGTGGTGTGAAGTTATTCACCATGATCAATAACACCGCGGGGCTGTATCCAACCATCACCCAGTTCCCCTATCCGAAAGCCGGTGAACAGAATTCTGCCGTGCGCATCGGGGTGGTGAATGTGCAAGACGGAAAAACCCGCTGGGCACCATTACCTGGTGACAATCGTGACCGTTACGTGCCACGTATCAGTTGGGCGGGGACCAGTGAAGCAGTGCTGATCCAGGATGTGAATCGGCCGCAGAATACCAACGTTTTGCGTTTGTTCGATTGGCAGAAACAACAGCTGACCACCATCATGACCGAGCATGATGATGCGTTCCTGGAGTGGTACTATCCGGCCGAGTGGGAAAAAGATGGCCGTCATTTTATCTGGCACAGTGAACGCGACGGTTGGCGTCATCTGTACCGGGTTTCCCGTGATGGCAAAAGTGTGGTGGACCTGACACCAGGGGACTACGATGTAGTCGACCTGCTGACACTGAATAAAGCTACCAACAGCCTTTATTTTACTGCCTCACCGAACCATCCGGAGGCACGCTATCTGTTTAAGGCCAGTCTTGATGGTAGCGGTAAGGTTACTCGCATAACCCCGGAAAATTTCAGTGGCAATAACCGTTACTACATCTCCAAAGATGGCAGTCTGGCAATGCACACTTATAGCCGCTTTGATGTGCCGCCTTCCAGCGAAATCATCAAAGTCGACGGCCATAACACCATTAAAGCGCTGACTGATAACGCCGAACTGAAAGCCAAACTGGCCAAACTGGATCTGCCGCAGCATCAGTTTTTCCAGGTGAAGGCGCGTGACGGTGTAGCGCTGGATGGGTGGGTGATGTTTCCGCCGCATATGGATAAATCCAAAAAGTACCCGATTATTTTTTACGTCTACGGCGAACCCTGGGGTTCAACCGTGCAGGATGTCTGGAGCGGCGATAACTATCTGTGGTCCAGCATGATGGCACAGCATGGTTTTATCATGGTGTCAGTCGATAACCGCGGTACCCGCGCCCCCAAAGGTCGCGAATGGCGTAAATCTATCTATAAGAAAATCGGCATCATTACGGTACGGGATCAGGTAGATGCGTTGGATGCCATCGCCAAACGCTGGCCCCAGGTAGATAGCGCACGCGTGGGTGTCTGGGGCCATTCAGGTGGAGGCAGCTCGACCCTGAATTTGCTGTTCCGCCATGGTGACAAGTTCAAGGTCGGCGCGGCATTTGCGCCGGTTGCGGATATTCGTCTGTATGACTCCATTTATCAGGAGCGTTACTCTGGCAATCCGAAAACTGATCCGGATAGTTACACCCAGAGCTCACCGATCACCTTTGCCAAAAACCTTACAGGCAAGTTGCTGCTGGTGCATGGCACCGGTGATGACAACGTGCATTATCAGGGCACGGAAGAGCTGATCAACGAACTGGTGAAATACAATAAGCAGTTTGAGTTTATGTCGTACCCCAACCGCACCCACGCGCTCAAAGAAGGCGAGGGGACGACGTTGCATCGACAGACGCTGAAGACCGACTTCTTCGAGAAATATCTGCTCAAACCCGCCCAATAAATTGGCTCTGGGTTAACAGTAAAAAGCAGCGCTTAGTGGCGCTGCTTTTTTATGTCGGTGAAGGCGTGAGCTGCGGCTGTATCATGGCAGATGGCAAATCTGCCGCGACACTTTGTCCAATTTGGCCGAAATATAGAAATCAATAATCCGGATAGCGTTACCTGCATTGCAGTTTGAGCTGAACACAGTGGCATTATGGCGCTACACGGTGTACTAACTGTGGTGATGCCAAACTGAGGTAGCGTTACGCTCTGCTGTCGGCGTCAGAATCTTAGGCATGATCGCCTGGAATATACCGGGATGGGCCGTTGGCTCTCTCCTTTATCCTTTGCTAGTTGTGACAGATGATGACCCAAGTACTTGATACCCAGGAAAAGCTCTATCGTGCACTTCCCTCCATGGATGCTTTGCTCAGCCAGGATGCGTTACAGCCCTTGTTGCAGAGCTACGGTAAGGCTGAATTCAAACTGGCGTTAAACCAGATGCTGGCTGCTGCACGTAGTGAAATTGCCAGCCGTCAGCAACTGCCACAGTGGCTCGATTCTGTGACGAGTATTTTCGAGTATTTAGCTGATCAACTGCAGGCGAGTCATCGCCATAGCCTGCAACCGGTATGGAATCTGACCGGCACCATTTTGCATACCAATCTTGGACGTTCTCAACAGTCAGAAGCGGCTATCGAGGCGGTAACCTCGGTGATGCGTTATCCGACGCCGCTGGAATTTGAGCTGGAAGCCGGTAAGCGCGGCCATCGTGACAATACCATCAGCGAGCTAATGCATCGTCTCACTGGAGCGGATGCCTGCTGCGTGGTGAATAACAATGCGGCGGCGGTGCTTTTGATGCTATCGGCCGTGTCTGCCGGTAAAGAGGTGATCGTTTCCCGCGGTGAACTGGTAGAGATTGGTGGCGCGTTTCGTATTCCTGACATTATGCGTCAGGCCGGTTGTAAGCTGGTGGAAGTTGGCACCACTAACCGCACCCATTTGCGCGATTACGAAGCGGCCATTACCGAAAATACTGGTGCCATTATGAAGGTGCATACCAGCAACTACCATATCAGTGGGTTTACCGCCGCCGTGGATGAAGCGTTATTGGGCAAACTCTGCCGGGAAAGAGCTATCCCATTGCTGTCAGATCTCGGCAGTGGTGCGCTGACGGATATGCGCCGCTTTGGGCTGAAACAGGAACCGACCCCGCAGGCGATGCTGGCGGACGGTGTGGATTTGGTGAGTTTTTCCGGCGATAAATTATTGGGTGGCCCACAGTCCGGATTGATTGTCGGGCGACAGTCATTGATTAATGATATTCAACGGCATCCGCTGAAACGGGCATTGCGCTGCGACAAACTGATCCTGGCGGCACTGGAAGCCACCTTGCGCCACTATCTCAAGCCAGAAACGTTGGATCGTGAACTGCCGATCATGAAGAAGTTCGCGCGCACTCAGGGCGAGTTACAGTTGCAAGCCCAGCGACTGCAAACTGCGCTTGCCAAGGTATATGCGCCGGCTTACTCGTTACAGATCATCGATTGCAACACTCAAGTGGGCAGTGGTTCACAGCCAGATACTTTCCTGCCGTCGGTGGCGCTGGCATTTAGTGCCGTAAATGGTGCCTCCATTTTGACGCTGGAGCGGCATTTCAAAACCGCCACCCGCCCAGTCATTGGCCGGATTGCCAATGAGCAGCTGTTGCTGGATCTGCGCGGTGCCGATGATTTTGATGCGTTACTCGCTGACCTGCAAGCCTCGGGGGCAGCGTTATGATTATTGTCACCGCCGGCCATGTCGATCATGGCAAAACCTCGGTGATCCAGGCGCTCACCGGGATGGACGCTGACCGTCTGCCGGAAGAGAAACGCCGCGGCATGACCATCGATCTCGGCTATGCGTTTTTGCCGTTACCGGATGGTAGTCGGCTGGCATTTATCGATGTGCCGGGGCACGAAAAATTTATCAATAATATGCTGGTGGGCGTCAGTCATGCCCGTCATGCATTGCTGATTGTCGCTTGTGATGACGGGGTGATGCCACAGACCCGTGACCATCTGGACATTCTGGCATTATTGCCACTACAAAGTCTCACCTTGGTGCTGACCAAGACCGATTTGGTAGACGCTGCACGTCAGGCCGACGTTATCCGTGAAACTACGCAGTTGCTTCAGTCTTACGGACTTATGGCAGAAGGCGTATTTCCGGTGTCATCGGTATCCGGCGATGGCATTGATGCGCTGCGGCAACATATTTACACGCTCTCGGCTGATGAGCCTTCACCGCAACAGTTATTCCGCATGGCGTTGGATCGCTCGTTTACGGTGAAAGGTGCGGGATGTGTGGTCACTGGTACCCTGATCAGTGGCGAAGTGAAGATTGGCGATACCTTATATAGCTCTGCGCAAAAAGGTGGCTTAAGGGTCCGCGCCATTCATGCACAAGGGCAGGAGACACCGTCAGCGGCGGCGGGTAACCGCGTGGCATTGAATCTCACCGGTACTGATAATAATCGTCCGCCGCAACGCGGCGACTGGCTGAGTAGCATCGCGCTGCCGGAGCCCAGTGACCGTCCAGTAGTGGTGGTCGCTGCCAGTCAACCGGTGGGACACTGGCAAAGTGTGCACTGTCATCATGGTGCTGATCACACATTGGCACATTTGTCATTATTAGGTGAGCCGGGTCCCCAAGGCCAGCAATTGGCAGAACTGGTCCTGGCGCAACCATTGCAGCTGTGCCAAGACGACAGGATTATCTTGCGCCATGCCAATGGCAAGCAGACGTTGGGCGCGGGTCGGGTACTGGCACTCAGCGTGCCGAATCGCCGTAAACGCACGCCGCAACGATTGGAGTCGCTGTGGGCGTTGGCACAAGCCGACGATGCTGTTATCGCATTGCAGCAACTGGCAACCACTGCCGCATTACCGGTGAGCGAAGTCATCTGGCGCTGGCAGTTGAGTGAGCCGGGATTGCAGCAACTGTTAGCGCAAGCAGGACTGCAAATAATTGCACATTGGTTGGTGGCGCCGGCATTACTGGACCGGGAAGCCGAGCGTTTTATCGAAGTGTTGGCGGAATATCATCAGCAAGCCCCTGATCAATTAGGGGTGGGGCTGAGCCGGCTGCTACGTATGTGCCATTGCTCATTGCCTGAAGCAGTGGCCAAGGCAGTGATGGAGCAACTGATGCAACAGGGGCGGTTGCTGAATCGTGGCACTATGCTGCACTTGCCGCAGCACAAACAGCAACTCTCGGCGGCGGCACTGACCTTCTGGCAACAGTTGTTGCCTTGGTTAATCCAGCAATCCGGGCCAGTATGGGTGACGGACATGGCCGAAGCGCTGGCGGCAGACGCTGATAATATCCGTCCACTGTGTATTCAACTGGTCCAGCAGGGCTACATCTGCGCCATCCTTAAAGATCGTTACATGCTCAATTTTCGATTGTGTGAGATCGCCGATACCATCCGCGAGCATTTTCGTTACCATGATGCACTCGAAACCGCGGAATTTAAGGACATGGTGGGACTCGGTCGTAAGGTGGCGATTCAGTTACTGGAATTTTTTGACCGCAGTGGCTTTACCCGCCGCAAGTACCGTTCTAACAGTCGGGATATTCGCGATGGTGAGTTGTTTCGGGACCACGGGGAGTGGCGGAAGAACATAGGAGTCGAACCTACCCAGGACTGCTGGCAGCCCCACCCGGATTTGAAGTCCGGACGCCTCACCGGAGACGACGTTCTTCCTCAAGAGGACAACCGGATAGTAATTAATGAAGGACGATAATTCAATGAAACTTTTATTTTCATCTGTCCTTTGTGATCAAGATAAGAATTTATTTTTTGCACACTTGTTTTTAATAAATGGTAGTTCATGGGGTGCTTATGTACGATAATAATCAAAATGTTGTAGTTGAAAAAAATATCACCCTTATTGAGCGCAATAAGTGTTCCGAATTAACCGATAAACTCGCGAATGAAGTGCGAGTTGCTTTGGTCTATAACGGTATTTCACACACGGTAATGTTAGCCAGTCCGCGTGATCTGGAAGAGTTTGCTATCGGCTTTACATTATCTGAACGAATTGTTTCAAATGTTAATGAAATCAAAGGTGTGGATATCGAACATGTGGAAAATGGCATCATTATTCACATCGAAATTACCCAGCGTTGCTTCATGGATTTAAAGGAACATCGGCGCAGTATGGCTGGGCGTACTGGTTGTGGATTGTGTGGGGTGGCTCAATTGGACGACGCGGTGAAGCCAATTAAAATTGTTGATTCAGATGCAGTTTTTAATATGGATTATTTGCCAGGTATTTTAGAACAGGCAAAAGCTAAACAAACCAATTTTGAATTAACTGGGGCAACTCACGCCGCGCTCGGATTAAATAATCAAGGTGAAGTGATATATGTTTATGAAGATATTGGTAGACATATTGCGCTGGATAAACTGATTGGGGCGTTTTCCCGACGGAATGCAGAAAAGCCTGCGGCAGTTTTGTTAACAAGCCGTGCCAGTTTTGAGATGGTGCAAAAGGCGGCGAGTGCCGATATCGGCATTTTATTCGCGATGTCGGCTGTCACTGCACTCGCCGCAGAGTTAGCGGAAAAAAGTAATATCACCCTTGTCGGCTTTTGCCGTAACAGCCGTGCCAATATCTATAGTCATCCGCATCGTTTGCAACATGGTGCCCGGTTGCAAGAAGCTGCTGCAATATAACTTGCGTTAGACCCCACACGCTGCGGACAGTCCTGCTGTCCGCATAATTTCCCTTCGGCCGTTAGCGGCAATACTTGCCGATGGCAACCTGACAATTCTTTGCAGGTGACTATCTTGCCAATGCTTTTTTCTGCCGGGACCTGACGTTTTTCCTGCTTCACTGCTACAGTAGCGTTAACAGTGACAGCATAAAAAAGGAAGTAAGATGCGACAGGTAGCGTTCGACACCCCTGGTGAGCCTAGTGTGTTATATGTGGCAGATGTGCCTGTGCCTGAACCGATGACTGGTCAGGTACTGATCAAAGTAGTTGCTGCTGGCGTTAACGGTCCTGATCTGTTTCAACGCCAGGGAAATTATCCAACACCACCAGATGCCTCGCCGGTGCTCGGGCTGGAGGTGGCTGGCGAGATTGCCGCCATTGCTGAGGGCGAAACCCGCTGGCAGGTAGGCGATCGGGTGTGTGCCTTGGTGCCGGGAGGTGGCTACAGTGAGTACGTACTTACCTGGGCCGGGCATTGTCTGCCAGTACCTCAGGGTTGGAGTATGACCGAGGCTGCAGCACTACCGGAAACCTTTTTTACTGTGTGGGGCAATCTGTTTATGCGCGGAGCCTTAAAGCGCAGTGAAACCGTGTTGCTGCATGGTGGTTCCGGTGGTATTGGCACTGCCGCCATTATGCTGGCTAAGGCATCTGGGTGTCGGGTAATTGCAACCAGCGGTACGGAAGAGAAACGCAATTACTGTCTGGCGATGGGGGCGGATGCTGCTTTCGATTATCACGACGATGCGTTTGTTGAGCCCACCTTGGCATTTACTGAGGGCCGCGGGGTTGACGTGGTGCTGGACATTTCAGCGGGCAAGACCATCAATGCCAATCTGAAAGTGTTGGCGATGGATGGCCGCATGTTGTCTATTGCCACCCGTAGTGGCCGTATGGCAGAGGTTGATGTCGCACTATTGATGTTTAAACGGATTGTCTGGACCGGTTCAGCGTTGCGACCACAAACCGTGGCGGCGAAAGCGCAAATTGCCGCACAATTGCGGCACCAGGTCTGGCCATTATTGGAACGCGGCATGTTAAAACCCACGATCCATAAAGTCTATCCATTGGAGCAAGTGGCAGAAGCGCACAGTTTGATGGAAGCGGGCTCGCATGTTGGCAAAGTGATGTTAGCGCTCTAAGCTAAAATTCAATTTTTGTTCACCAATAGCGTAAAATTCGCCGCCGATAGCAATTAATAGTTATTTCTCGCACAAATTCATTTGCGTTAGCGGCTTTTTAGGCTAAATTCCCTTTTGACGCCAGATGGCCGAAAAATACGGTGTGAATACTGTCATTTTTGGTTGTTAAATCACCATTTTCGCCATTGATTCTGTAAAAGATTCTGCAAAAATACGCACTGGCTGACCCCGGTGGTTGTGGGCGCATTCCTGTGGACGGAAAACCTCGGTTAACGTGCGCATTTTTGATTTATTAATTTGGTATATGTGTTGATTTAAGGGTATTGGCATATATGTATAACACTGCTAAAAAACAAGTTTGGTATGGCGAGCTCAGAACCGCGCGAGGAAACGCCATCGTCATCCATGACAATCAGTTACCCGAGGCCTCTGCGGGCCGTATCTACCTGTACAACACTCAGCGTAAAGCCATTGTGGAGTATGTGGAAGATATGGTGAAGCCTAACCTTCACGAACTGAGTGACGAACAGCTGAAAGCCGCTGAAAGTGAATTTGGTGGTGCATGGAAATCAGCCAGAAACGAATTCATGCAGAAACATTCTGCGCGTATCAATCTGGCGAACATCAAGGATACCGCGCCTGCTCGCAAAGCTAAGCCGGAACCGCAGCTTGATGACGATGAAGAGAGTGGTAGTGATGTTGTCGGCGATGATTTCGAAGATGACAGCGATGATAGCTGGGATGATGAAGACGATTACGAAGAGTAATCGTCAGTCAGTTATTCCTTATCAAAACTATCGACTATGATGGCGCCCATTGAGGCGGGCATGGCAATCAGCAATGTCCGCTTCAGCGCCAGATAGGGCTCGCTCATTAATGGCCATTTATCTAATGCCAGCAATACGATGCTGACGATGATAAGCGTCAAGGTGTAGGCCAACACAATCCGCAATAAAAAGACGGCGATACGGGTGCGGATCCGTGCTTGGAACACGCTCTGATAAGCAAATAACGCAATAAATCCTAAGCTGAGTAACACCACTAAGATCATATTCCCCAGTGGCAGTGCTGCAGCTAAATCCCAGGCTTCTTGTGAAAAAGCAATGGGCACAGACAACGCAAAGGCCCCAATGCTGATCTGCCCGAGGTCTTCACTATTGAAATGAAAGTTCATCGCTAACAGCTGCCAAATTCATAGCGGCTGATATGGTGGTAGGTTTCGCCCGGCAAAAGCCAAGGCTGACAAGGCAACTGTGGCTGATTCGGCGCATCGGGTAACATCTGGGGTTCCAGACACCAGCCCTGATAATTTTGTAAGGTGCTGCCGCGACGACCGGGTGTTCCTTCCAGGAAGTTAGCGGTATAGAACTGTACCCCTGGCTGATTGGTGTGCAAGGTCAGTTGGCGGCCACTTTGGGGACTTTTGACGGTAGCGACTTGTCGAAGGTCTGCATTAGGATTATCAATGAGATAACAGTGATCATAGCCGTGAGTTGCCGCTAGCTCCGGATGCTGTAAACGCTCACCTAAAGTAGCGCTTTGTTGCAAATCAAACACGGAATTAGCCACCGCCATGGTGCCATGGGGGATACCTAAGGCATCAGGAACCAACACCTTATCTGCCAGCAACTGTATCTGCTGGTGCCGGATATCACCACTACCGTCCAGATTAAAATAGCTGTGTTGGGTCAGGCTTATCGGCGTTGGTGCGTCGCTGGCAGCAACGAATTCTACATACAGATTGTTACCCACCAGCCGGTAATCCAATTGCACCTGACAGTTGCCGGGAAAGCCCATATCGCCATCGGGGCTCACCAGCGTCAGCCGCAACCCATCCGGCAAGGTGCCAATATTCCACAGCTTACGGTTAAATCCTTGCTGCCCACCATGCAAACAGTGACCATGAAAATTATCATCGAGCTGAAAACTGCGATCCTGCCAACTGATGCGACTGTTGGCGATGCGATTGCTGTAACGTCCCGCGACCGCTCCGAGATGGGCAGTTTGCGTCAGATAGTCGGCAGCCGAATCGGTGCCAAGCACCACGTTGCCGCGGTTACCCTCACGATCCGGAACCCATAACGAACGGATGATCCCACCAAGACTGAGCACTTCAAGGGCGAGGAGCCCATTATCCAGACGTATGCGTTCAATCTCTCCGCCACGTGGGTCCTGCCAGGGTTCCAACACACTGAACCTTACCATTGTGCTCCATTGTCCTTGATTCATCCGTTCTGCCTTGCTGATTAGTTTATCATTTCGCTACTCTGGCGGCGCCAGCGGTCGGGCTGCACAGATAGATACTGGCTTCGAGCCCGGTACTGGGTTGGTATTCCTGCTCTACCGCCGCAATCACCTTATCGGTGTAATCATGTTCCACCAGTGCAATAACACAGCCGCCGAAGCCTTTGCCGGTCATGCGCACACCGCCATGCGCACCGATCTGCTGCTTGATAATCTGCACGAGTTGATCAATTGCTGGGGGCACAATTTCAAAATCATCCCGCATAGAATCGTGCGATTCTGCCATTAACTGAGAGATGCGGCTGATATCACCTTTAGTCAGTGCCCGTACGGCTTTTTGTGTACGGCTGTTTTCGGTGACAACATGCCGCGCGCGACGGTATGCCACCGGCTCGATTTCCGGCTGCTGCTGTTCGAGTTGTGCCAAGGTCAGATGTCGCAAAGTATCTAATCCAAAATGCGCGGCAACTTGTTCACACTGTTCCCGCCGCTCATTAAACTCGTCGCTATGACGTATTGATGGCAGTCCAGAATTGATGATCAACAGGCTTAACGTTTCCGGGATCGGTACCGGCTGGCACTCCAGATCCATACAATCGATCAGTAATGCGTTATCTTCCTCCGCCATTGCGCAGGTGATGTGATCCATGATGCCACAGGCATGACCCACATAATGATTTTCACCGCGCTGCGCCAGCTGGGCGACCGCCAGTGGTGACAGATGCAGCTGGCTGGTGTCGTTAATGGCGGTGCCAAAGGCAATTTCCAGTGATGCCGAGGATGCCAGTCCTGCCCCTTCCGGCACATTGCCCACAACTGCCAGATCCAATCCTTTGGCGGGCAGACCACTGAGCGCCACTGCGGCACTAAAGCCTTTCAGATAGTTGATCCAGCTGTCACCTTCTCCTTTGGGGCCTTCAGCGCCATAGCGCCATTGGCGGATATCGGGAAACGCGTCAGCAACGGCGCGAAACTGGTCATCATTGCGAACTTTTACTGCAATGACCGTGTGAAAGTTGATGGCGGCGGGCAATACAAAACCGTCGTTGTAATCGGTGTGTTCACCAATGATATTGACGCGTCCTGGCGCACTGAAAAGCGCATCAGGTTTCGTACCAAATGTTTTGACGAAGAGTTTGGTCGCACTGGGTGCAGGGTTTGACATTTTCCGGGTTATTCCACAAAAACAACTTAATTATCAAAGTCTGGCACAGACTTATTTATCCTGCAGTTATATCACGACTATCGGGCCAAACGTTAGTGAGAAATGTGCCATCTGCCAAGGATTTGCGCTGGTCAGGCCGCAGACGTTTTTTCTGTTTCCGTAGTGTTCGTTGGCTCTGGTGGCAATAACTCCGTGACCACATGATCGACAAAACCGGCACCCGCAGCTTCATACAAGTTATAGACACTGTGGACCCCGAGATCTTTCAGTGATTGGGCGTCTTCACCGTATTGGATGATGGCGCTGATCTTGCCCTGATAGTCGAGTTTTTTCAGTTGTTGTACCGCAAACAGATTACCGGCGTGATAGGGCATCGCGAGTAGCACCAGTTCCAGATTCGGTGCCCGGTCGAGTTTCTCCCAGAAATCGGTATCAGCGGCATCGCCCTTAACCACATTACGACCATGCTGGCGATGAAAATCCACCAGTTCCTGTTTGTGTTCGATGCCGAGGATCTCACCGCCAAAACGGTTTTTCAGTTCATCATAAGCACCACTGCCAATGCGACCCATACCGAGGATCAAAAAGCGCGGATTGCCAATAGGAATCGGGCGGTCTTCCGGGTGCAGTGGGCGTCGCTCCAGTTTCACCAGCTTTTTCTGAAAACGCTGATACAGTTTGCCCACTAACGCGTTCAGCGGCGCGGCCAATAAAAAGCTGATACTGAGAGCTACGGCGATGATCACCAGCCAATGCGATGGCAGCCAGCCTTTGGCGGTGGCAACAGCGGCGACAATCAACCCAAATTCACTGAAATTACCCAGATTAAACGCTGCCAGCATCGCTGTCCGCGAACGTAGTTTGAAGCGGGTTAACAGCCATACAAACAACAGAATTTTTAATGGGATCAGTAACACCAGCAGCAACGCTAACAGAATATCACTGCTGCTAGGTAAGCCATTGAGACCAATCGTGAGGAAGAAGGCTACCAGAAACAGTTCTTTAAAATAGAACAGCGATTTCGCCAGCTCGGAGGCTTTGGCATGACCCGCCAACAGGATACCGATAACCAGCGCCCCCAGATCCGGCTTCAGTCCGACCGCTTCAAACAGCCAGGCGCCCACCACCAGTGCCATTACTAGCCCGAACAATACCAGCAGTTCGCCATGGCCGACCCGGTCAAAGGCCCGGTAAAACAGCGGTTTTGCCAGCGGCAACAGTAACAGGGTCAGCGCCCAGGGAGACGGAAAATTACCTTTAGAAATGGTGAGAAATAACACTGCGAAAATATCCTGCATGATCAGGATACCGATAGCGACCCGGCCGTACAGCGTCTGCATATCGCCTTTATCTTCCAGCACCTTGACGGCAAATACGGTACTGGAAAAGCTCAGGGCAAATGCCAATAGGGTTAATTGTGCGGCATCAAGACGGGTGATTTGGCTGAGCCCTATCAGCCCCAGCAATTTTAGCAACGGCACAAACAGCAGCACTGACAGTATCAGATGTAAGCTGGAGCCCGCCCAGACTTCGGCTTTAAACAGGCTCCGAATATCGAGTTTGAGACCAATGGCAAATAGCAGCAGGGTGACCCCAAGGCTGGCTAATGAGTTAAGTAATGGCAGGTTGTGACTGTCAAACCCCATCACATACAGCACAAACCCGGCAGCGAGATAGCCGATCAACGGTGGCAGGTTAATACGACTGACCAGCAAGCCACAGGCAAGGGTGATAACAAGAATAGCGGGTTCCATGGCAGTGAATGATCATCCACGAGCGAATATTTTGTTATCTACTATAAGACATTCAATAGCATAAATAAAAAGCGGAGTTGCCGGTGGCAGACTCCGCTTATGGAAAAACCATTGCTCAGTTCAGCAGATGATCTAAATGCGGCGCAAACTCACTGGGTGCCATAAAGCCGGTCACCCTTAAGTCATCGCGCAAGTTGCCATCAGCGCCCACAAATAACAGGGTAGGCAGACCGAGAACGTTATAGGCATTCAGCAGCTCTTCGTCATTTTTATTCATGGCGGTGACATCAGCAGTCAGCAGTACCATCTGTGACATTCGTTGCTGCACGTCAGGATCTTTGAAGGTGATATTGGCAAATTCCTTACAGGCCACACACCAGTCGGCATATAAGTCCAGCATCACCGGTTTGCCTGCTGCCTGGGCATTGGCGATTTCGGTTTTAAATTCTGCCAGGGTACTGATGTGTTTGAATGAGACGGCCTCACTTTTCACGCTGGCGGGTCCCAAACCATAGCCCATGGAGGCCAGCAGCGCTTGTGTGCCATAGGCAAAGCTGCCAATCAGGAATAACTGCAATAACACTCCACGAACTGTTTGTTTCCAGGTGAATGCGGTGGTTTTATTTTCATGGATCAGATATCCCGCCAGGCAGATGCCCCATACTGCCCACAGCAGATCGGATACCAATCCCGGCCAGATGCGTCCCAACATGATGATCGCTACCATGATCAACAGGAAGCCGAAAATGTGTTTGATGATCTCCATCCAGGCGCCAGCACGCGGCAGCAATTTACCGCCGGAAGTCCCGATCAGCAGCAGCGGCAGACCCATGCCCATGCTGAGAATGTAGAGGGTGATAAAGCCTTGCAGCAGATCGCCACTTTGGGCCACATACACCAGCACGGCGGATAACGGTGCAGTGGTACAAGGTGACGCCACCAGTCCGGACAATGCGCCCATGATAAAGACGCCAGTGAGTTTGCCACCTTGCTGCTTGTTGGACAGCGAGTTCATCTTCTGTTGCCAGGCGGAGGGTAATTGCAGCTCATACAGCCCAAACATTGATAAGCTCAGAATGACAAATAGAATCGAGATGCCAATCAGTACCGGTGGGCTCTGCAGTGCTGCCTGGTATTGCATGCCGGCGGTTGCGACTACCAAACCGAGAATGGAATAGGTGATGGCCATCCCCTGCACATATGTCATCGACAAGGTGAAGGCGCGTGCCGTCGACACCTTTTGCCCTTGACCGACAATAATGCCGGACAGAATGGGGTACATAGGAAACACACAAGGTGTCAACGCCAGACCGATACCCAGCACAAAAAAGGTGAATAGAGTTAGTAACTTGCTATCGCTATGGATCAGCTTGTTCAGCAGTGAATCTTGCTCCGTCAATGGCTGACGGGCAGTTTGAATCTGAGTTGCCACAGACGCTGCGCTTTCATTGGGCGCACTAGCGCTCGCCGCCAGTTTGCCATCATTTTCAGCCACAGCTTTCAGCACCAAGGTACTGGTGGTTGGCGGAAAGCACAATTTGCCTTCAGCGCAGCCCATGTAGGTGACTTTCAGTGTCGCGGCATCCCCGGCCTTTTTAATGGCAACAGGGATTTCCACATAGCTGCGATACACCGCTTGATCACCGAAATAATCGTCATGGTGGCTCTCACCACTTGGTTTGGCGACATCGCCCAGCTCACCACCTTCAACGGCAAATTGCAATTTGTCGCGGTACATATAGTAGCCGTCGGCAATCACAAAACTAACCTTTACCACTTGGCCGTTTTGTTCGGCATCAAAGGCAAAGGCTTTCTCAACCGGCATCAGCTCCGGTTCGCTCTTAAGAAAAGGGAATTTATCGCTTAAACCGCTGGCATGGGCCAATGGCAGCCATAACAATGAGGCAAACAGCAGGGTGATGAGTCGTTTCATAATCTTGTGTTGTCTTTTATCCAGTCCAGATACGTCGGCAGTCCCTGCTGGATCTCTACAGCAATTAACTCCGGCACTTCATAAGGATGTAGTTGCAGCACACGTTGCTGCAGTTTCGGATAAACCGCCGCCAGACATTTAAGCTGGAGGCTGATTTCGCTGTCTTCACACAGTTGTTCCTGCCAGTGGTAAACCGAGGTGATGGGCGATGAAAGTTGCGCGCACGCCACCAGACCTTCCTTTACCAGCGTTCTGGCAAGTGTCAGTGCGGTGTCATGATCTGGACAACTGCAGAACACCAACAGGAATTCTGGCATTTTACTATTCATCTGTGTCACTCTGTTAATTAACTGATGACTGGGTCGACAGGACAATCCGAGCGCTTACTTTACGTGGTTTGTCCTAGACTTGCATTAAGCAGTTGCTAAAACAGTGAGCTTTGGCAGCTATGCCGGTCTTGAATTCAGACCGTAATGGCCCCATTAAGTTTGTTCGAAAGATGAGTAAACAGAGATCTTCATGCCTTTTTTAATTTTGCTGGTGGCAGTGATATTTCTACCTATGGTAGAGCTGTCGGTGCTGATGCAGGTTGGCGACGTGTTAGGCACTTTAAACACGGTAGCGCTGGTCATTCTCACCGCGGTGGTGGGAATTTCGCTGGTTAAGAGCCAGGGGTTGAATACGCTGATGGCGGTACAGCGCAAGTTGGCACAGGGTGAAGCGCCGGGCGAAGAGATTGTGGAAGGCATGTTGCTGGGACTGGCAGGCATTTTGCTGGTGGTTCCCGGGTTCGTTACTGATTTTGTCGGCGTGATCTTTCTTACCCCCATCTGCCGTAAAGTCATTGCCAAGTTCATGTATAAGCACATGAAGATGCGAGTGGTCATGTCACCCTACAAAGGGCGCGCGCCGTTTAATCGGCAGCAGCCTCCGAAAAAAGACGATGTCATTGACGGCGAGTATGAGCACAAACCTGATCCATCCGATAAGCGACCGGACAGTCATCAGCTGCATCACGATGATGACGACAAACGCGATAACTAGCACTCGCTACTCAAGACAAACCTCTGCCCGACATCGTGTCCGGGCTTTTTTGTGCGGTCAATATGACAGTTATTTGCCGGTCCAGTCGCCGTTTTCAAAATGACAAGGGGGCGGCATGTTGGCTGGCTCCTTAATCCTCAGCGCAATAAGATAGCTCACCATCCCCATCAACAAATTGCTGAGCGGCAGTGCTAGTAACAGCCCCTTCACACCATAAAACCAGGCACCAATAGCGGCCAGCGGCAGCATTAACAGGAATAAGCGGCACAGATTGAGAGTCAGGGAGGCCAGCGGGCGGTGATACGCATTGAGGGCGGTCGCCACAATAATTACAACGCCCAGCGGTCCATAAGCGAGCGGCAGCACCCGAATATAAAACGTCAGCCATTCAAGCACTCGCGCGTCATCAGTAAACAGCCTCGCCAGCGGTTCTGCCCACAGTGCCAACGGTAGATATAACAAGGTCTGAAATACCAGAATAAAGCGCAATGACAACAGCACCGCTGCCCGCGCCCTAAGTTTCTGACTGGCGCCAAGATTCTGGGCGACAAAGGGCACAACACTGGATGACAGCGCCATGGTTACGATGAGCAACACCGACTCTAAACGTGTCCCCGCCCCAAAGGCGGCTACCGCTGCATGATCAATGCGCGCCAGCATTGCCATAATCATGGCGTTGGCCAGCGGGTTCATCAGATTCATCACCGCCGCGGGCTGGGCGATGTGAGCCAGTTGTTTCCAGTTGGCCCACCAACGACTAATACTGATGGGGGCTGCCACCAGCAATTGACGTTTCAGTACCAGCAGGTAACTGGAGAAGCACAGTGCCACTATCCATGACACTACGGTGGCAATCGCGGCCCCTTGCAGTTCCAGTCGTGGAAATGGGCCAATACCGAAAATCAGCAGTGGGTCGAGTAACAGATTAATCAGTGCTGCCAGTCCAAGGATCTGCGCCGGTAAACGGGTGTCCCCCGTGGCTTTCAGTCCTTGATTGCCCACCATCTGCAATACCAGCACTGGCACGCCGAGATACCAGATCTGCATATATTGATGAACTAGCGGCAGAATGCCATCGGTCGCGCCCATCAGGGTAAATAACCAGTCATTACATAGACTGCCGACGGTTGCCAGCGTACTGATCAACAAAAAAGTCAGCAACAAAGCATCGTGCAGAAACACTTTAGCTTGGGGGGCATGACCGCCACCAATCAGCCGCCCGAGATTGGTGGAGACGCCAGCACCAATGCCAATTGCAACACTGACAATAATCAAGGTCACCGGAAAGGTAAAACTGATTGCGGCCAATGCTTCTGTACCGAGACGGCTGATAAAGAAAGTATCTACCAGATTGAAACCGAGTACCGTCAGGATACCCAGCATATTGGGCAGGCTCATGTTGAGCAGCACACGACCGATTGGCTGGCTTAGCAGCCCGTGTCTGTCCCTCATCGTCTACTACCCCATGAGTGAAGAATTTGAAAATGCCATTGGCCGGCGATTTTAGCAGGAAGCGCGTAAGCGGCAAAACCCGATTGTGTAAAGGCGGAATCAACGCGGAAAAATTTTAAAAAATTTTATTCGATCGCACTTGGAACTCTGAAAATCAGCCCCATATAGAGGTACATCGAGCGGCGGCAGATAACGCTGCTGTATATAATCAACCTGTAAACTCGCCTAAATAAATTGGGCAAACGTCATTAGGAGAATCCATAAATGAATATTCGTCCATTACATGACCGCGTAATCGTTAAACGTCTGGAAGTGGAATCTACTTCCGCTGGCGGCATTGTGCTGACCGGCAGCGCGGCCGAAAAGTCTACCCGCGGCGAAGTGCTGGCAGTAGGCAATGGCCGGATCCTGGAAAATGGCGAAGTGCGGCCACTGGATGTGAAAGTTGGTGATGTCGTGATCTTCAACGAAGGCTACGGCGTTAAGAAAGAGAAGATCGACGGTGAAGAAGTACTGATCCTGTCTGAATCTGATCTGATGGCCATTGTGGAATAAGCCACGCTTACCATTACGTCATTCCAACTCACTAAAGAATCAAAGGATAATCAACATGGCAGCTAAAGAAGTTAAATTTGGCAATGATGCCCGCGTAAAAATGCTGGCGGGTGTAAACGTTCTGGCTAACGCAGTCAAAGTAACACTGGGCCCGAAAGGTCGTAACGTCGTTCTGGATAAGAGCTTCGGCGCACCGCTGATCACCAAAGACGGTGTGTCAGTGGCTAAAGAGATCGAACTGGAAGACAAGTTCGAAAACATGGGCGCTCAGATGGTGAAGGAAGTTGCTTCCAAAGCCAACGATGCTGCGGGTGACGGTACCACTACTGCCACTGTACTGGCTCAGGCTATTGTTAACGAAGGTCTGAAAGCTGTGGCTGCGGGTATGAACCCAATGGACCTGAAACGTGGTATCGACAAAGCGGTTGTTGCCGCTGTTGAAGAACTGAAAGCCCTGTCTCAGTCATGCTCAGACTCTAAGTCTATCGCTCAGGTAGGTACTATCTCTGCTAACTCTGACGAATCTATCGGTCAGATCATCGCCACTGCGATGGAAAAAGTTGGTAAAGAAGGTGTTATCACCGTTGAAGAAGGTCAGGCACTGGAAAACGAACTGGATGTGGTAGAAGGGATGCAGTTTGACCGTGGTTACCTGTCTCCATACTTCATCAACAAACCAGAAACTGGCAGCGTAGAGCTGGACAGCCCATACATCCTGCTGGTTGACAAGAAAATCTCCAACATCCGTGAACTGCTGCCAGTGCTGGAAGGCTTGGCTAAGTCAGGTAAACCACTGCTGATTGTGGCTGAAGATGTTGAAGGCGAAGCTCTGGCGACACTGGTTGTAAACAACATGCGCGGTATCGTGAAAGTGGCTGCTGTGAAGGCTCCTGGTTTCGGTGACCGTCGTAAAGCCATGCTACAGGATATCGCTATCCTGACTGGCGGTACTGTTATCGCTGAAGAAATCGGTCTGGAACTGGAAAAAGCCACTCTGGAAGACCTGGGTACTGCTAAGCGCGTTGTGCTGACCAAAGACAACACCACCATCATCGATGGTAACGGTGAAGAAGCTCAGATCAAAGCACGCGTGGTACAGATCAAACAGCAAATCGAAGAATCTACTTCTGATTACGACAAAGAAAAACTGCAAGAACGCATGGCTAAACTGGCCGGCGGTGTCGCAGTGATCAAAGTTGGTGCTGCTACTGAAGTAGAAATGAAAGAGAAGAAAGCACGCGTGGAAGACGCGCTGCACGCTACTCGCGCCGCAGTTGAAGAAGGTGTGGTTGCTGGTGGTGGTGTTGCTCTGGTACGCGCAGCTTCTAAAATCCACGATGTTGAAGTAGCTAACGAAGATCAGAAACACGGTGTGGTTATCGCGCTGCGCGCAATGGAAGCTCCACTGCGTCAGATCGCTGCCAACGCTGGTGAAGAAGCCTCAGTAGTTGCCAACAAAGTGAAAGACGGCAGCGGTAACTTCGGTTACAACGCTGGTAACGACACTTACGGCGATATGCTGGAAATGGGTATTCTGGACCCAACCAAAGTGACCCGTTCTGCACTGCAGTTCGCTGCTTCCGTTGCTGGCCTGATGATCACCACCGAAGCTATGGTCGGTGAGCTGCCAAAGGAAGAAGCCGCTCCTGATATGGGTGGCATGGGCGGTATGGGTGGCATGGGGGGGATGATGTAATTTAGTTTACATCGCTCACTGTGGATGAACTAAGACCATAGTTGCCTTAGTTCTCGTCCAAGCATTAAAACAAAACCCTCGAACTAAAGTTCGGGGGTTTTGTTTTTAGAGAATTTAATGGCTTACTTTGTTGATTCAAACCGCCAGTAAACGGGCTAACGGGCCGAATAACGCTGAACACTTATACGTGATTGATAGGGGGGGCTTCGATTGGCAGATGAACACATCAATACAGGGTGCCCAGTGACTGGGTTACCTCATCTTGTGGCTGCTGTAACCGTTGGATCATAATCTTCAATGCGGTCACTACTTGTGCCGTGCTCATAAACGGGTGTTGATGCAACTGTCTTTGCTGTTCACAAGCGGGCACATGAATAAAGCCGCCAATCATCTGCGGATGCAGTGTCAGTTCATGCATCAGTAAATAAAACAACTGATTACAGACAAATGTGCCTGCTGAGTACGACAAACTCACGGGGATCTGATGGGCTTGCACTGCCGTGACTAAACGCTTTACTGGCACGCTGGCAAAGTAAGCATTGGGCCCATCGTTAATAATTGGTTGCTCAATAGGTTGCACACCATCGTTATCAGCGATACGGGCATCGATGTAGTTCAATGCCACTTTCTCCACCTGAATTACTGAGCTGTTACTGGCTTGTCCAAGACACAGCACAACATCGGGTTGATGGCGGGAGATGAGTTGCTTAAGTTCACCGTGAGTCTTGTGAAAGCTGCAACTCAGCTGCGCCGCGATTACCGTTGCGTTATCGATAACGGTATGATGCAACCTTTGGGCGGCACACCATGAGGCATTGAGCACTTGGCCACCAAAAGGTTCGAATCCCGTCAGTAATACCTTTTTCATTACCGGTTGCACCCTCGGTGCATCATGCAGTCCCTCCTACCAATAAATTGTCGACTTTGAGCGTGGGCTGCCCAACGCCAACCGCGACACTTTGGCCGCGTTTACCGCAGATAGCACCACCGTTATCCAAGGCCAGATCATTACCGACCATGGAAATCTGTCGCAGGGTTTCCGGGCCGCTGCCCACCAATGTAGCCCCTTTGACCGGACGGGTAATTTTGCCATCCTCAATCAAATACGCCTGTTCACTTTCAAAAGAGTATTGACCACTTACCGTATCAACACGTCCACCGCCGAGTTCGGCGAGATAGATCCCTTGTTTTACCGAGGCAATAATTTCCGCTGCTTCATATTGTCCCGGCAGCATAAAGGTATTGGTCATTCGCGGCATTGGCAGTACGGAATAGGATTCGCGCCGACCATTGCCTGTGGGTGTCATGCCGGTCAACCGGGCGTTGAGGGCGTCATTCATATAGCCACACAAAATGCCATCCTCGATTAGGGCGGTGCACTGACCTTGTTCGCCTTCGTCGTCCATCTGCAGGGAGCCGCGACGGTTCACAAGCGTGGCATCATCAACAATATTGATCCCTTTCGGCGCAATCCGCTGACCCAACTTATCCCGATAAATCGAGCTGCCCAGACGGATATCATCGGCTTCAAAGCCGTGGCCCATCGCTTCATGCAATAACATACCAGGCCAACCTGGGCCTAATACTACGGGCATGCGCCCCGCTGGAGCCGGCACTGCCGCAATTTTGGTTAATGCACAGTCGACTACCTGTTGCAATTTTGCCTGTAAATAGTCTTCCGTAAACAGTGTTAAATCGGTGCGCCCGCCAAGATTGCAACTGGCTCTTTCGAGTTGTTCGCCATGTTTTACAAATACCGTGGCGTGAAGTTCTACCATTGGTCGAATATCGGCCCCCAAGCGGCCATCATGTCGCATCACCAATACTGTGGAATGCGATAGTGTCAGACTGGCAATCACGCGCTCAACACGCGATTCCAGTTGGCGTGCTATCTGCTCGATGCGCTGTAACAGGGCGATTTTTTCGATGTCAGCGTAACGACTGATACTGTCCTGCGTGGGATAGTAGCTGGCGAATGGCATGGTTTTGGGTACGATTTCAATGACGCCATTGCCATGATGCCCCACCGTACGCACCGACTGTGCTGCGAGCATCAGAGCGTTTTTATCCAGTGTTTGTGAGTAGGCCAGGGCGGTTTCATCGCCACAAACTGCTCTTACACCAACACCTTGATCAACATCGAAACTTCCTGAACGCACTTGGCCATTTTCCAAAAGCCAACGTTGTTGCCGATGCTGTTTGAAGTACAGATCGGAAAAGTCGACCTGGTATTGATGGATAACATGCAACACCTGCTGCAAACTGTGAATATCCAGCCCGTTAGGCGCCAGCAGTTGCTCACTGGCGAGCGTAATCGCGTTGTTGGTTGAATTGTTCATTATGCTCACCTTATGCAGAAACCTGCATCTCCCCAATCAATACTGAACCTGTGGTAAAGGGACCCTGAGTATAAAGATCGTTACCTACTGCCTGTATATCTGAGAGCATTTGCTGCAGATTTCCTGACAGGGTGACGCCAGTAACGGCGTGTTGAATTATTCCATGTTGCACCCAGTAACCACGTGCGCTACGGGAATAGTCGCCACTAATAAGGTTAATGCCATCACCGACTAAGCCTGTCACCAGTAGCCCGGTATCAAGCTTTTTCAACATCGCGGCAAAGGAATCATTTGCAGTGGTTTGCGAACTGCTCAGTGTCAGATTCCCCGCCCCTAAACCGTTGCCGGTGGCAGACAATGCCAGACGCCGAGCTGCATACAACGACAGTAAAAATCCAGCCAAACAGCCTTCCGATACCAATGCACGTTGGCTCGGTGCTATGCCATCACCATCAAATGCAAAACTCGCTAAGCCATTGGCTACAAATGGGTCTTCGTGCAGATTCAGGTGGGCCGGCATAATTGCTTGCCCCAGTTTGTGCTGTAAAAAGCTCGCGTTCATATATAGCGCGGGGCCACTGATGGCCTGCACTATATGGGAGATCAACGACATGGCATTCATCGGATCGAATAACACCGGATATTTACCACTACTGAGCTTGCTTTGGTGTAAGTAACGCTCAGCGCGCTGTGCTGCTTTGACGCCGATAGACTCAACCTCGTCAAAATGCTCGGGCTGGCGAGACATGGTGTGCCACCAGTCGATTTCGTTGTATTGCTCATTACGTGCCAGCGCCGTGGCTCCCATGCCATACAGTGATTGCTCGCTACTTTGGTAAAAACCATGATTGTTCGCTAACAGGGTACGAATTTCACTGAGGCTCACATGCACGCCATGGCTGCTTACTTGAGAGGAATACTGCTCTAACGCGGTTTCAATGCGTCTGGCCAGTTCAATCGTTTGTGTTTCCGCTAATGGCCACGGGTGATAAAGTTCGAGCGCCTTGGGTTGGCGGCAGAGTTGTTCTGGTGCAGCAATTCCCGCAGCAGCATCCGTATCGGTGGCTTTCGCAATGGCGCATGCTGCCTGATATGCTTCGGTCAGCGACTGCGGATGATAGCTGGCGACGTTAGCACTGCCACTTTTCCCTTGTTCGTACACCTTGATATTGATACCAAATTTCTGCTCATTCACCCGCGATTCCAGTTTGCCCTGGCGTAGGTCCAGATTGAGTCCGGATGCCTCAAATGCGTTGACTTGAATGTCGCGCTGCGGATATTGCTGGTTTAGCTGCAGCAAATGGTCGACCGCTGACGCCATCTGCCCAGTGGAATGTAAATCTGCCATGTTGAAACATAACTCCGGTGTTGATTAGGCCGCGATATAGATAGGACTATGCAGTAACGCTTCGGTGAGCAGCTGATGCAGTCGGTGATAAATGGGTTGCATGCTGGCAAAGTTGTCAGCAAAAAAAGCGGCTTCTTTAAGCTGATATTCGGTGTTTTCTTCCTGCCACTGTTGGCGATAGGCTTCCAGTTCGGTGCCTTGCAGTTTGCCGGATGCGCTCTGCTGCTCTTTATTCATAAACCACTGGAAGCGGCGTTTTTCGGTATTGCGATCGTAGGCAGACCAACCTGAAAGATGTTTGCCGATATCATAGATGAGCGTTTTCAATCGACCGATCACTTCGTTCCAGCTGTCGAAATCGCTGGCTGCTGGCAATGTTGCCAGTTGTTCGATAATGGCGGCGACCAGTGCCACGCTGACGTCCTGATGGTGTAACAGCGCCTGCGCTTGTCGTTGCAACTGCTGGCACTGTGCGTCGTCGATATCGCGACCACGCAGATAGCGTTCTAGTAATGTGACAAACACCAGTCTTAACTGCTCCGCCTCGTTGACGTCAGCAAATAATGTCGGCCAGGCAAAGCTGGGTTCGGCGAAAAACGCATGGATGAAACGCATCGGCATCGGCGCGTAATTCTTACCTGCGGTCAATGCGTCGGTAATGGGTTGCAAGGCATGAACTTCGGTAGGGGCGATTAACTCCAGCAGTGCAGCAAAAGTGGCATTAATACCGGTTACCCGCTCAAACACAGTAAATGAATCACAGTGAGTGAAAGCGGCGCTGATTGAACCTGATTTTTCATCCCAATATGGATAATTGCGCGCAATGATCTGCTGCTGTGCGGCATGGTGCATCACCCGATTAATAAAAAATTGCCGTAGCTCCTCATCACCATAAAAGGACGCAAAGTCACCCACTGCGGCAGTAAGTGGTTTCGCCTCGCCAAGGTCAACATGTTGTGTTTCCAGCCAGGCTTTCAATTCACGAAACGATTTCTGTCCAACCTGACGCCCAATTTCCTGACCGTTGTGAAAGAGGATCAACGTCGGAATCCCGCGAACGCCAAATTGCGTCATTGCCTCAGGGTGGGCTTCCACATCCAGTTTGGCGACTTGCAGCTCACTGTCAGGCAGTTTCGAAATGGAGTCTATTACCGGTGCCAAATTCCGGCATGGCACACACCACGGCGCCCAAAGATCCAGTAATACATAGCCAGTAGAATCGGTAATATTTTCGCGAACAGTGGCTTGAGTAACTTTAATGATTGCTGTGGGCATGAATGCTCCGATGATGATTGAGATCTAATACTTGATCGTGAAAACGGTGCAGGGTTTCGCGGTGAGCCACGCTGATAATGGTGGCGTCTGGCAACTGCTGCATTAAGTTGCGGTAAAGTTGTGTTTCGGTGTCAGGATCGAGGGCGCTGGTTGCTTCATCGAGAAATACCAACTGTGGCTGTTGCAATAACACGCGAGCGATCGCCAACCGTTGTTGTTCTCCACCAGATAACACCTGCTGCCACTTGTCGTGTATCGATAGCGACGCCGATAACTCGCCTAAACAGCTGTCGTTTAACGCCCGAATACAGGCCTCATCAGTAAATTGGGTGTCACTATGGGGATAACACAACGCCTCTTTTAGGCTGCCGGCCGGAATGTAACTGCGTTGCGGCAGAAACAGTTGTGTCAGCGCCGGCACCGCAATCTTGCCAGCACCGTATGGCCACAAGTTGGCACAGACTCTGAGTAATGTGCTTTTACCGGTGCCAGAACTGCCTTTGATCAACCAGCGCTCGCCTTGATTTACCTGCCAGTTCAGCGCATCAATCAGACCATCGCCATTAGGACGTTTGACGGACAATTGTTCACAACACAGTTGTGGCTGAGAATTAATTTGATAATCAATTTCTGAGGTTTGTTGTTCAACTTTATTGACGGCCCAGAGAAAGTCCCGCAATCGGTTGGCTAACGCCATCCAGTTGGTAAAGCTGGCATAAGCTTGCGGGAAAAATTCGATGGTATTGACCAACATTGAATAGGCACCCGTAATCCGTACCATATCGCCAAAGGAGATTTTGCCGGACAGCAGTAACGGTAGGGCTAGCAAGGTTGGTAATAAGGCAAATATTTGGGCATATGCATGCTGACCAAACATTAATTTGAAGGTGCGCATCAGAATCTGCAGCGTATTGCCATAAACCCGTTGAAACAGTTGTGTCAGGGTGGCGGATTCGCGCTCACCACCACCATAAAAGGCGATCTGTTCTGCATATTCGCGCAAGGTCATTCCCTGACGGCGGAAATCTGCTTCTACCGTTTGCTTATGCATATTGAGGCCGATCAGTACCTTACCTAGCCAGTGTGATAATGCGATGTGTAAAGCACAGTAGAGGTAAGCGGCGTACACCATGTATCCATTGATAGCAACATTGACCTCGAACACAGTGACATCGAGAGTTTGGGAAATTGACCACAGTAAAATGCTGTAGCTGACGGTTTGTACCACTACGGTAATCAGCGATAAGCTGAGATTCAGTGTGAGTGCCGTAAACAGCTTGATATCTTCAGCGATACGTTGGTCAGCGTTACTGATTAAGCCATCACGCTCCAGCTTGTAGAAGGTGTTGTTACGGGTCCACTTGTTGACATAGGAATGGGTCCACCAAGTACGCCAGCGTAAATCGAGATAACCTTGAAAGAGCGTCGATACCAACGGCAGGAGCACCGCGATTGAGCCTACCCCTAAACTCAGTGGCAACAGATACTTCAATGTGTTCCAATCCACTGCCACCAGTGCATCGGTCAGTTTGCCCTGGACTTCATTGAGCTTGACGTAGGCATAGGTGGTGGTGAACGACATTGCGGCCATAATCGCAAAAATCAGCCAAGCGAGATGCTTTTGCGATGATAGCCAAAAGGGTGATATTAGTTGCCATATCGTCGGACGCTCAGCACTTCGCATTGAGAACTTGGCGCCATCAATGTCAGCGTTGAACGCTGATGAATTCGTCATTAATTGTTAACCTTACAAAAATCTTACTTACACCATAAATGGTAACGGCAGATAAGGCAGTGTGCGCCACCATAATGAATGACAGCGCACACTTCAGAGAACACTTAGAAGTTATAAGACACCGACAGTGACATGTTGCGCTGTGGTTCGATAGGAACAAACACTTCGGTGGTTGTCACCCCATACAGGGTACGATCAAACAGGTTGTTGACGTTGAGGCGTACCTGCCATGGTTTCTTATCGTAGTACACCCCGACATCGACGCGTGCCCCACCGGGGACTTCAGCCGCCGTTGCGGTGTATCCCATACGTGAACTTGAGTAAGCCGTTACACCAAAACCTACGCCAAAATCACTGAGTTCGCTAAACGGCAACTGATAGTTAGACCATAAGCTGGCTTTGTGCGCAGAGATTGCTGCTGCATAGTAATCAGGGTCATTGACATCGGTGACATCAGTATAGGTGTAGGAGAAGATCATATTCAGACCATCAAGTGGACTGCCTTGAGCTTCCAACTCCATCCCCTTCACTTGTCGCGCATCTTGTACGTTGTAGCACTGTTCAAGCGAGTCATAACTGAGCGTATTGGTTTCCTGGATCTGATAGGCGCTGGACGTTACCGAGAACTTACCATCATTGGTTTGCAGCTTGACGCCTACCTCTTTATTTCGGGTTTCCTTGGCGGGTAAACCGTAGGTGCCATCCGCGCAGTTGGGGCGAGAGGTGTTCTGCGGTATATAGCCTTCTGAATAAGTGCCATAGAAGGATAAGTTTTCATTCATTGCGTATAGCAAGCCCACACTTGGGGTAGTTTTGTAGGTCTTCTTGGTGCCAACGGTAGAGGAGTAGTTGGGGTACAACAGGTTAATGACATCTGAAGGTCCGTCCAGGTAGCGGTCACGACGCACTCCTAACGACAGATAAACATCCTTGTATCCCACTAAATCCTGGAAAAACGCGCCAACCTGCTTGGCACTGATTTTGACAATATTGGAGTGGGTTTCATCGTTACGCAGCGTGGGTTGGAAGTCGTATTGTTCCGTAGCATAGAGGTCCACCAGCTCAAAAGCGGAGTCGTAATAGTCACTGGTGTTTTTGGTTTCCATGTGGTTGATACCGGTTGAAATGCGGTGTTCAACTGGGCCGGTATCAACGGATAAGCGCAAATAATGATCGCCAGAAAAGGTGGTAATTGACGATTCATTATTGGTATTGGTCGTTAAATAAGTGTTTGGCGCTAGCTGACCATAGGTCAAAAACACGTTGAGATCGGTATCGGCTTTCGAATACTGTGCCCGACTCACGATGGTTGCCCAGTCATTCAGTGCATATTCAAAACTGTACAAAAAGGACGTGGCTTTTTGACCAACACCGGCATCCGGTGTACCAACGCGCATGGTGGGCTTAGCTAAGATTTTGCCGTCTTGGGCGACGGTAAAAGGAGCCTGCGGTGCAAAGTTTTTGTCATAGGAACCATTGATATAAAAGTCGGTTTTATCATCGTTCCAGCGCAAGCCCCACTGTGCGAATTTAGATTCACGACCTTTATCAAAGTCACCATAAGACTCGGTTGCTTTTGACTTGGCACCAATAAAACGAGTACTTAATTTCCCGTCATCAGTCAGTGGTTGTGATAGATCTACGGACCCACCTAAATCATTGTTGGTCGCATAAACTGCTGAGATTTTGCGGATGGGAGTCGAAGTCGGCTTTTTCGGTACAATGTTGACTGAACCGCCCATCGATGAGGCTCCACTTAAAATGGACTGGGGCCCTTTGAGAATTTCGATACGTTCTACGGCATTGACGTTAGTGGCGGTTGCACTAGAGTTAGCTACGCCATTGTACATCATGCCTGAGGTACCAAAGCCACGAATACGGAAAGATGAACTGCCCTGTGAGCCTTGCTGGGTGGACACGCCACCGCTGGTCATCAAGGCTGACTGTACGGTTTGGTTCTGCTGCGTTTCCAACACCTGAGAGGTAATCACCGTGATACTTTGTGGCAGATCTTGTAAATCGACGCCAAAGCGGGTGGCCGTTTCGGAGCGGGTAACCTGGAAGGATTTTTCGGCAGCGTTTTGGCTACCATAAACCGTAACCTTTTCCATATCTTGTGGTAACTGTAAGGACCAACCGGCGTCAGTCTTGACGATTACCAAACTGTTTTTGGCACAGATGATTTCCAACGCTTGCTGTATGGTATAAGTACCATGTAGCGCAGGAACACTGACATCTGACAATTTCTCTTGGTCATAAATAATGTTTTCGCCGGACACGTGCTTAATTTGCTGCAGCGTCTTAGGCAAAGTACCACTTGGAATATCAAACGCATACTGTGCCATATTGTTAGCCGGGGCTGTTTGTGTTTTAGCATAGGCGCTGTGAGTCATGCTGGAAACGCCAGCCCCTGTCGCCAAAATTGCAACCACACATACGGTTAAATAGTTATGCCGCATTGTGCGTGAGTTGTGGGTCTTTGCCTGCATAAGTTCTTCCCTCTGATTCCTTTAAGATATTATTTATTTAGTCATTTTTTATATATGTTAATTTTTTGTTTTATGGTGAATCTGAGCAAAATATACCCAACAAATTTGCTTAGTGGTCGGTACAGTTAGTGACTATTTTGGTCAAACCGTTATGCTAGTTTGATCATAACAGTTAACTAACGCTGGATATCATCGAGATGCAGGACGATCTGCTTTATCCTCTTGACCCACAGCAGATGCACGCTGAGGCTAATCGCAAACAGGGAAAAAACCTCTGCGATCAGCTATTTGAGGCGCTACGCAGTAAAATCGTAAATAAGGTTTATCCCAGCGGCAGTAAGCTGGCGTCCATCCGCAAACTATCGCAATCACTATCGCTTAGTCGTGACACTATCATCAGAACCTATGATCGTCTTACCGCTTACGGCTTGATTGAATCGCATCCGGGCATGGGATACTTCGTTTGTGCTGCTGAGCGAATGCTAAAGCCGGTAACACCACGCAGTGATATCCAATTTCAGCAACAAGAAGCGTGGAAATTGGTCCTGTTCGCGGATGTCCCCGCAAGCAATAACTATGGCAGCAGTTGCTTACCGCAATCTTGGCTGCCAGAAAAACAGTTATCAACCGCGCTACGTGCCTCATTACGACACAACTTGCGTGAGTTGGGCAATTTTACCGAAGCAGCAGGCTATCCACCGTTGTTGGAATACCTATGTAAGCGCTTCTCAAGCAACAATTTGTCATTAACCAGAGAGCAGATGTTACTGACATCCGGTGCTCATGAAGCGTTGGGATTGGTTACCGCATCGCTGTTTGATGTTGGTAGTTGCGTCATTATCGAAGCGCCATCGAGCTTTATGTTAAGTACCCAGTTGATGTCGCGTGGCATGCAGATTGAAAGAGTACCGTCACTGCAACAAGCCGATGTCTTCGACAAGATTGAAGCGTTGTGCCAATCGCGACCCGTTAGCGCGATTTACTGTAGTTCGGTGATGGGAAATCCTATGGGTGACACTCTGTCGCCACAACAGACATTTAATCTGCTTAAACTGGCTGAAAAATATGATTTTTTAATCATTGATGACCACAACTACGCTGACTTCAGTAGTCGTTATTTGGACCATCCGGTGTCGCAGTTAGCCGCCATGGATCAATTCCAGAGAGTGATACAAATTGGCGGCTTTTCCAAAGTATTAACGCCGCAGCTAGGTGTCGGTTATGTGGCTGCGAAAAAAGAGATCATTGATATTTTACTGCTGTTTAAGTCCTCGCAGGTGCTGGCTTCATCAATGTTTACTGAATACGCGGTATACCAATTGCTGTCCTCTCGCGAGTATGACAAAAGCTGTAAACGCATCATCCATCGTCTGGCAGACGCGCGCCAACATGCACGCGCGGCACTACAAAGCCTCGGTCTTAAGGTGGGGGATGGTGAAGAGGGGCTCTTTCTCTGGTGTTACTTTGGTGAACATATTGATAGTGAACAGCTGCAGCAAGCGTTATACCAACAGGGATATATGACCGCGCCAGGTAAACTGTTCTTTGGTAGCGAGGAGGGCAAAGCCTATATGCGCTTTAATGTGACACGGCCTTATGACCCCAAATTCCTCAAGGTACTGCAAAAAGCCATGACTGCTGCCACGGAAGATAGCCGCTAGTGCCTCTTTATTGAGGCATTCATTACGCATCTGCAATGTGCTTAATGGCCTCACTTTGATAATCCAACAGCGGGTTGCGCTCGCGTGCAAATTTCAGCCGCAACATGCTGTTAGCTGCATGATTGTTTACCAGGTGTCAGCAGCACGGCGAAGTGTCTCGCCGCCCGCTGAATGCCTGTGTCAGGTGAATAATATTAGCTTTGAGGATGTTCTAGGAAACTTTTCAAGGCCGTACCGACAGTGCTGCAAGTGTAGCTCACCTTATGTTGGTCATCTTTTTTCTGATTGATAATGGCATAAACGTCGCTCAATTCCATCTTCGGATTCGCTGCCATCTTTTTCGTTAATTGGGTATTAACTATGTCATTTATATTCTTCATTTTTTTCCATAAATCGATGACCTGGTGATCCGCCTTGTCAAATCCGTCACCGGTGTAGTCAGCGTTACGCACCAACGCAAAAATATTGTCAGCCATACCCAAATATTCGTCTGCATGTCCCGGTACATCAGCATTTTTTGACAACTTACTGTAAGCACCACAGAAACTGTACATACCGCCGAAGTCCAGTAATTCTCTGGCTTCGTCCATCGAAGTGATCTTGATTGATTGAGGCACCTTAACACTGAACAGGTTGGATTGATCTGTGGACTTTGGGGAACATCCCACGAACAGCAACAGGGATGATAAAAGCAGTATTGATTTTTTCATGTGGGCCGACTCTCTGTATTTTTATCACATCATTGAGGTTTTCAAACCGCTCTAAGTAAACAACATTTTTGGTTTAGATTTCTAAGACCTGAATAACAACTTTTAGCCAAAGCCGGAAACAGTTACCCGGTTTAGCGGCCCTGAGGTCAGTTAAGTGGCCGGATCAACATGCCCAATTTAGGATGGACTACCCGGCGTTTGGCAGTTACGGCATAGAAGTTTTCATAGACGTTGGGCAGCAACATATAGTTTTTTAACTCCCCCGAATCAATTTCGTCTTTGACCACCACTTCCGGCATCACCGCCAGCGCGCCGGTATCTCGGGTTAACAGACGCAGCATCGCCATGTCATCGGATTCAGCCACAACTTCCGGTTGCAGTTGATACTGGGCGGCAAAGGCATCGAACGCCGAACGCAACGGGTTTTCGCCATAGGGCAACACCCAGCGGCGATGGCGGTAACGTTCGTCAAATACCGGGGTTAAATCTAAACCGGATGGGCCAATGATTGCTACCGGTTGGCGCGCTAACACCCGGCTTTGCCAGTTATCGTTGTTGGAGCCGCGCACCGGGATATTGGTGAGTGCCATATCCAGTTGTAACTCGGCCAAGGCGTTTAATAGGCCGGTTTGGCTCATCGACTGCAACGAGAAACGGCCGTCGTTTTGAGTGAGCAGCGGTTGAATAAACTGCTCAATAAAGTTACGGGAAATGGTGGAAAGCATACCAATGCGGATGGTCGCACTGGGCAGTGTCGTCCCGCTGGTAAGCAGTTGTTCCAGCTCTTCGCCGTTTTTAAAAATCTCATTGGCGTAGTTCAGTGCGTGATAGCCGCTTTCGGTCAGTTGTAACTTGCGCCCCTGACGGGTAAACAACTCGACGTTTAACGCTTGCTCTAACTGTTTGATTTGATATGACAGTGCCGACTGCGAGATGTGCAGCTTTTGCGCAGTTTGGGTCAGGTTGCCTTGCTGTGCCACCTGCCAGAAGTAATAGAGATGATGGTAATTCAGTCGGCTCATGAGTGTTTATAGTTCTACAAAACAGAACGATTACTAATTTATTATATATTTTACTTAATTTAACCAGCGATTCAAAATACCGCCACTGTTAAATGTATGAGAGTCGTCATGTTTTCTCTGTTTTTGGTGACACCGCTCAAACTCATGTTACTGGGTTTAGTGGCGATTATCGGTATCACGATTGTGCGTTATAGCTGGGTGGCGTTCGCTGGCGAAGCTGATCGCGGCCGCTTTTTACGCGCATTGATGATGACTATCAGTGCTGTGGTGTTGGTGATCATCAGCAATCAGTTGCTGCTGTTTTGGACTGCCTGGGTAAGCGTGAGCCTCTGCTTACATCGATTGATCCTGTTTTATCCGCTGCGTCCAAGAGCGCAATTGGCTGCCCACAAAAAATTCTTGTTAGCACGTTTCAGCGAACTGTTATTAGCCGCAGCTTTTATCACGTTATACAGCGAGTTTCACACGGCAAATATCCATGACTTAATGCTGCAGGTGGCGCAAGCGCATGGCGGCCCGCAACTGACCCTCGCGGCGGTGTTACTGGCGTTGGTGGCACTGATTAAATGTGCGCAGTTGCCCATGCATGGCTGGTTGATCCAGGTGGTGGAGGCGCCGACCCCGGTTTCAGCGCTACTGCATGCCGGTATCGTCAATCTCGGCGGAATTTTACTATTGTTTTTCGCGCCAGTGTTGGCAGCCAGTGCCACTGCCAGTTGGTTGCTGGTGGTACTCGCAGGCGTCAGCAGCACCATTGCCGGACTGGTCAGTACCACGCGTATCAGCGTCAAGGTAAAACTGGCCTGGTCCACCAGTTCTCAGATGGGCTTGATGTTGGTGGAGATTGCGCTTGGATTGTACGAAATGGCGCTGCTACATCTGTTTGCCCACTCCTTTTATAAATCTTACTCATTTCTCAACAGCGGCAGCACCGTTAACCATTACTTGGCCGCTAAACTGGCGGGCGAAATCAAACCTAAAGTACGGCATTGGAGTTTGGCGCTGACACTATCTGCCTTGTTGCTGCTGGTGGCGCAATGGCAGTTTGCGGTAATGACTAGCATGGCCGCGACCGTGTTGGTCTGGTTTGCATTAAGCGCGCTGTTGGTGCCGAGCGTGACACGTTGGGATAGCGGCAGTCTGCCGCGTATTATCATCACCTTACTGTTTGCTTCGGCGTTACTAACGCTTTATACCACCGCTAAACACCATTTGGCCGCGCTGATGGGCGTGGATGCGCCACTGAATCCTTACGCTGATGGTTTTG
Source organism: Shewanella sp. A32 (assembly GCF_029167175.1). Classification (NCBI taxonomy): domain Bacteria; kingdom Pseudomonadati; phylum Pseudomonadota; class Gammaproteobacteria; order Alteromonadales; family Shewanellaceae; genus Shewanella; species Shewanella sp. A32. The sequence continues at coordinate 50,308 of NZ_JARFTS010000007.1, read as the reverse complement.
TTGCCCTGTTGTTTTTCAGCCTGTTTGCACTTTCCGTGGCCCTGCAATACTGGCCACATGTGCACTGGGTGAAGCGCTTGTTTATCTGGTTGAATGCCGGAGCTTATCTCGATGAATGGGCAACTCGGTTAACGTTGAAATTGTGGCCCAGTACTTCACTACTGCAATTGCAACACGCACAGTGGCACATCAACGCTGAGGCAAAACAATGATTGAGCAACAGATGGCATGTTCACCCCTGGATATTGCCAAGCTAGTATCGGCCTCGATTGCCCCGGCATTCCCTTTGGACCAGTCGGTTGCGGTAAACCCTTGGTGGCCGCAGCGGCATGCACAGATTGAGCGCACCTTTGCCGAACAAGCGGTACTCACGGGTGAGACCGGGTTGATGTGTAAAAGCTATTACCGTCAGCATTGGGGGCAGCAGATCACCGCGCAACATCTGCTGCAGGCGATTACTGAACAGCATTCGCCACTAACGTTGGCGCAGTTGCAGGAAGATATTCAGCACGGCGATACCGATGTCTCGGTACGCTGGAAAACGCTGGCGATGTTGATGGATGAAACCATTCCATCGGCACAGGGGCATAGCTGGGCACAGGAAATCGTCCAGCAGGTGAGCCAGTTTATCGGGCTTTACCATCAATACCCTGAACGCTTTGATGCCCATGGTAAAAACGGCGAGCATTTGTATCAGAGTTGGTTAGAAGTGGTGGCCCGTGACAAGGGGATTAACACCTTGTTAGGTGTTGACCTCTTAGCCCATTTTCGCGCCTTACCGGAGAGCGTCTCCGCGCTGTTTGATGAGCTTGGTGCCAACTGGCAATCGATCTGGGAAAGTGACTCCGGAGCCTATGCCTTCATGCGCGCATCACTGCATCAACTGTCAGGCTGGGCCGGTTGGCAATCCTGGTTAGATTGGCAAGCCGGACTGGCGAAGCAGCCGATCGATGTGCCACACACCTTGGGATTAACCGCCATACTGCTGGCGTGGGATACGGTGTTAATGCAATGGCTCATTCAGCATGACGCATCAACTGCAGCGAAAATCCGCCAGACACTGCATCATCAGGCAAGTCATGTGGAGGCGTTTTATCAGCTGGCGCAGCAACAATTGGCGCCGCTGTGGTTATGGCAGCGCGCGTTGGAGCTTAGTGTGCAATCGCCTTGGATAGCGCAAGTGAAAGCTGTCACTCCCACACCAGAACTGGCGCGCCCGGAACTGCAAGCCATCTTTTGTATTGACGTGCGTTCTGAACCGATGCGTCGGGCATTGGAAGCGCAAGCCAGTGACCTCGAGACACTCGGCTTCGCCGGCTTTTTTGGTATCCCTATCGCCTATCAGACCTACGATGGCAGCATTTTACGACCACAACTGCCGGGGTTGCTGGCACCGCAGTTAATTGCCAAACAAACCCATAAGCAACCAGAACGTATCCTGCGTCTGACTAAACTGGGGTGGCAAAGCAGTCTGGAAAAGCCTTCTTCCAATCTGGGAATGGTGGAAGCTGGCGGCCTGTTAAAGTTAGTCAGTTTGTTCAAGCGAGTGGTGTTACAGCACGGTACTGAAAATCCGGTCAACCGCGATGTGAGACATAACGAGCAATGGGAATTGGTGCGACAGCAACAACTGCTTAGTGCCACGGAAAAAGCTGAGTTAGGCGCGGGTATACTAAAAGCGATGGGGATCAGTCAGCGGTTGGCGAAAGTGGTATTGCTTACCGGCCATGGCAGCCAGACCTGTAACAACCATACTGCTTCCAGCCTCGATTGTGGTGCCTGTGGGGGCCAGACTGGTGAGGTGAACGTCAAAGTGTTAGCTCATCTGTTGAACGAAGCTGAGGTCCGGGCACAAATGCCAAGTTTTGGGGTGACGGTTCCTGTGGATACCCAGTTTTACGCGGCCATGCATAACACGACTACTGATGAGATAACTGTGTTCGACGCCCCTGATGCGCCATGGCGCAGGTGGATTATTGGCGCTGGGCAACAAGCCAGATTGGCGCGTATGACCCAATTTGAGGCCCCGGCAACTGAGAGCAATGCGGCAGCGAAGCGGTTTTTTAAGCAGCGTGCAACCAGTTGGGCACAGATGCGGCCAGAATGGGGGTTATGTAATAACGCCGGGGTGTTTATTGCGCCGCGGAGTCTGACCCGCAAACTGAACTTTGGCGGCCGGGCATTTCTGCACGAATATCACGTCAGTGAAGATCCAGAGTTTACGCAGTTAGAAAAGATTATGACGGCGCCGTTGCTGGTGATGAATTGGATTAATCTGCAATATTACGCCTCGGTGACGGCTCCGGAAAAATATGGCAGCGGCAATAAACTGCTGCATAACGTAGTAGGCGGGCATATCGGGGTATTTGAAGGCAATGGCGGCGATTTACGCATCGGCCTGTCAAGGCAATCAGTACATGATGGCAAGCAATATCGCCATCAACCGGTCAGACTCAGTGCCTTTATTCAAGCACCTAAGGCGGCGATCGAAGCGATAATGGCAAAACATGCAGATGTGGCATCCTTGGTCAATAACGGTTGGATATTCCTGTATCAGCTGGATCAGCAGCAGCGCGTTTGGTACTACCAGCAACAGCAATGGATTGAACAGTAGCGGTTGCAATAACTGACAGCAACGGCGTCGGTTATCCGCAAACTTGCGTTATCCATGGTAAAGCTGACGCGTTAATTTAACATGGCTCGTAGCGTCATCATTTTACTATGACGCCCGAGCGTTGGCTGACGATAGTGGCGAGATCGTCGCGGCAAATTGTTGTAACAGTGTGTATCCAAAGTATTTTGCTGAAATTTTAAAAAATGACCTCATTCCACTGTGTTAATCGAATTTTCATCGCAGCTGATGCAGTGCCATTATGGAAAAGTCAATTAATGTATGCACCGTAATATCCTGCAACAATCCCCCACAAGAAAGCCCGCTCAGAATATGGTATAGATCCAGCCATGCTGGGCTTTAGCGAGATACTGACGTTTTTAATAGCGGGCTGAGTTGGGGGCTCGTTTATTGAACTTAAAGGTCTCAATAAAGTCACAGAACCATTCTACTAGATAGTGACCTTTGTCTGAGCATTTGGTGATACGGATAGATTGCGATGTCCGCTGGTTCACCGCGATGTTATTGCGGAGATGACATGCGGGTCACTCATATAAACAAGCCCGATGGATACGGTTCAGCAATGACAAATAACACGGTTGCCAAAAACACGAAAAGTCGTTCCCTGCTTATCATCACCCTGATTGTTTTGCTGGTGTTGGGGTGGCTGGGTTGGAAGCATTTCCATTCTGCCAGCACCGAAGCTGGCACTGCGCCGATGGCGCAAAAGCAATCTGCGGCGGCATCGTCATCACGTCGGGGGCCGCCGGGCATGTTCAGCCGTGGGCCAAATGCCGTATATGTTGGCACGGCTGCCACGCAGAATGTGGATGTCTATTTGAAAGCCCTCGGCACCGTGATCGCCAATCGTACGGTGACGGTCACTAGTCGTGTTACCGGTGAACTGCAACAGGTGTTCTTTGAAGAAGGCCAGTATGTGGAAAAGGGGCAGCGTCTGGCGCAGATAGATGATCGCAGTTACCAGGCCACCTTAGCGCAATATCAAGGCTCGTTAGCACAGAATCAGGCATTGCTGCAAAGCGCTGAAGTCACCCTGAAACGCTACCAGGGATTGTTTGCGCAGGATTCCTTATCGCAGCAAGATCTGCAGGATCAGATTGCCACCGTCGGCCAGTATCGTGGCGCGGTAAAAGCGGATGAAGCCCAAGTGGCATCGGCAAAGCTGAATATCGACTACGCCAATATCCATGCGCCGGTCAGTGGTTATGTCGGCTTACGTTTGGTCGATCCGGGAAATCTGGTGTCTGCCGATAGCACCGAAATCGTCACCGTTACGCAGACAGATCCGATTGCCGCTACGTTCAGTATTCCGCAGGCACAGTTACAACCGGTACTCACTGGGCTGCGCGCCGGTGAGGCATTCCCTGTTTATGCTTACGATCAGAACGGCAGTGCCCAAATTGCTCAAGGTACACTCAAGTACATCAGTAACCAGATCGATACCAATACCGGCACGGTTAAGCTGAAAGCCACTTTCGACAATAAAGCGGAAAAACTTTATCCGAATCAATTTGTCAATATTGAGCTGAAGCTGAAGACGCTGGCAAACGCCATCGTGATCCCGAAAGCGGCGTTACAGCTTAGCGATAATGGCGATTTTGTGTTTGTGGTCGGTCAGGATGCCAAGGTTGAAAAACGCCAGGTAACGGCAGGCCCGAACGCCGATGACGATAATATCGTGATCCTCAAAGGCGTTAAAGTGGGTGAACAGGTGGTAACTACCGGCATGGATAACCTGTCCAATGGTGCGCAAGTGAAAGTGCTCACTCAGCAACAGGATCGTTCATGAATCCGTCTCAGCTATTTATCCGACGCCCGGTTGCCACCATTCTGTTAATGGTGGCAGTGCTGCTTTCCGGCTTGGTGGCCTATAAACAACTGTCGGTGTCGGCATTGCCGGAAGTGGATTATCCGACCATTCAGGTGACCACCTTGTATCCCGGCGCCAGCCCAGATGTGATGGCAACGTCAGTCACCGCACCGTTAGAGCGCGAGCTGGGCGAAATGTCCGGGTTGAGTCAGATGTATTCCACCAGTTCTGGCGGCGCGTCGATTATCACCCTGAAATTCGAGTTGTCGTTATCGCTGGACGTGGCCGAACAAGAGGTGCAGGCGGCCATTAACTCGGCCGATAGTCTGTTACCTAGCGATCTGCCTAATCCGCCCACTTATAAAAAGGTGAACCCGGCCGACAGTGCGGTTCTGACCATAGCCGCGACTTCCGATACGTTGCCGCTGACCAAAGTGCAGGATCTGCTGAACTCGCGCATTGCCCTGAAGTTATCGCAGATCTCCGGTGTGGGATTGGTATCGTTAGCGGGAGGACATAAGCCCGCGGTGAGAATTAAAGCCGACCCGCAGGCGCTGGCGGCACATAAGTTGTCGCTGGAAGATATTTACACGCTGATCAATAACAGCAACGTCAATGGTTCCAAAGGCGGTTTTGACAGCAAATATCACTCCATCAGTATTGATGCCAATGATCAGCTGCGCAGTGCCGATGAATACGCCAACCTGATCCTCAAATACGAAAATGGCTCACCGCTGCGCTTGAAGGACATTGCCAGCGTCGAGGATGGCACCGAAAACCAGTACCTGTTAGCGACTGCTAACGGAAAACCGGCCATTATCATGCAGATCAAACGCCAGCCGGGCGCTAACGTGATCAGTGTGGTGGATCGGATTAAAGCCAGCCTGCCGCAGCTGGAAACACTGCTGCCCGACAGCGTGCATCTCACCATTTTATCAGACCGTACTCAGACCATCCGTGCCTCGATTGATGATGTCCAGTTTGAACTGATGCTGTCAGTGGCATTGGTGATCATGGTGACCTTCCTGTTCCTGAGAACGATTGCCGCTACCTTGATCCCCAGTGTCGCGGTACCGTTATCCTTGATCGGCACCTTTGGCGTGATGTATCTGGCGGGGTTCAGTCTCAACAACCTCAGCTTGATGGCGCTGACTATTGCTACCGGGTTTGTGATTGACGATGCGATTGTGGTGGTGGAAAACATTTCCCGTCATTTGGAGAAAGGTGCATCCCCGATGGAAGCTGCCTTAAAAGGCTCCAAAGAGATTGGCTTCACCATTATCTCGCTGACGTTTTCCTTGATTGCAGTATTGATCCCGTTGCTGTTTATGGGCGACGTGGTGGGGCGGTTGTTCCGTGAATTCGCCATTACCTTGTCGGTATCGATTTTGGTGTCGATGGTGGTATCGCTGACGCTCACGCCCATGTTGTGCGCCTACTTGCTGCGCCATATCCCGGAAACTGAGCAGACCCGCTTTTATAAGAAAGGCGGAGAACTGTTCGATCGCTTGCTCAACGGCTATGACCGCTGGTTGACGGTGGTATTGGATCATCAGCGCCTGGCATTGACTGCGGTGGCAGGAATTTTGGTGCTAACGGTATTGCTGTATATGGTGATCCCGCACGGATTTTTTCCGTCACAGGACACCGGCATGATCCGCGGCACCACGATTGCCACTGCCGATGTGTCTTATAGCGAGATGGCCAAACGCCAGCAGCAGATGGTGCAACGTCTGATGCAAGATCCGGATGTGAAAACCATCAGCTCCACTATTGGGGTGGACGGCGATAACAATATTAGTCTCAACCGTGGCTCGTTGCAGATCAGCCTAGTGGGGTTTGAGTCCCGCAGTGACCGGGCGCCAGCAATCATTAAACGTTTAGCGGCAACCGTGGCTGACATTCCCGGCATTGAGCTGTACTTGCAGCCAGTGCAGGATCTGACGGTAGATGATCAACTCACGCCGAGCCAGTACCAATTTACCCTAGATGATACCGACAGCAGCCAGTTAGCAACCTGGACGCCAAAACTGGTCGCTGCATTAAAACAGCAACCAGGCTTTGAAAACGTGGTCAGCAATCTGGATAACCAGGGGCGGGTAAGCTATGTGACAATCAACCGCGAGGTTGCCGCCCGCTATGGCATTACTGCCTCAGATGTCGATACCGCCTTGTATAACGCTTATGGTCAACGGCTGATCTCGACGATCTTCACGCAGGCGAATCAGTATCGGGTGGTATTGGAAGTCGCACCGCAATTTCAGAAAAGTCCTGAGAATCTTAGTGACATCTACATTGCGGGGACTAGTACCAGCAGCACAACTACGGCTTCTACCTCCACCTCCAGTGTCAGTACCACGCCAATGGTGCGTTTGACCGATGTAGCTACAGTGACCCAGAAAACCGGCTCGCTGATGAAGGCGCGTTTAGGACAGATCCCAGCTGTCACAGTCTCCTTTGACCTGGCAGATGGTTATGCCCTAGAGCACGCTCAACAAGCGATCGCCGAGACATTGAAATCGTTGCAGGTGCCAGAACGCATCACTCTGACCTATCAGGGCTCCGCGGAAGCCTTTAGCAAATCATCCAGCAATACCCTGTATCTAATCCTCGCAGCCGTGGTCACCATGTACATTGTTCTGGGGATTCTGTACGAGAGTTTTATTCATCCGGTGACCATTTTGTCCACACTCCCGACCGCGGCTATCGGCGCATTTCTGGCCTTGCTGTTCAACAATACCGAATTCAGCCTGATTGCGCTGATCGGGGTGATCCTATTGATTGGTATTGTGAAGAAAAATGCCATTATGATGATCGACTTTGCGCTGGAGGCAGAGCAAGTGGAGCACCTGTCGCCGCGGAACGCGATCCATCAAGCCTGTTTATTGCGTTTCCGTCCGATATTGATGACCACCATGGCAGCGCTGTTAGGGGCCTTGCCTTTGATGCTGGCACACGGCTCCGGGGCCGAATTGCGCCAGCCGATGGGCTTGGTGATTGTGGGCGGGCTTATCTGCAGTCAGTTGCTGACGCTGTTTTCTACGCCTGTCATCTATTTGCTGTTTGACCGTTTTGCGCGTCACCGCCATGTGCCGATGAATGGAGACGCGTAATGAACTTCTCGCGGCTGTTTATCTTTCGACCGGTGGCTACCTGGCTGCTGACCATGGCGCTGATCATGGCCGGGGTGCTCGGCTTTAGATTGCTGCCCGTATCCACATTGCCATCGGTGTCATTTCCGGTGATTGTGGTGTCGGCTAGCCTTGCCGGTGCCAGCCCGAAAACCATGGCCGCAACCGTTGCCACTCCATTGGAAAGAGCGCTGGGACAAATCGCCGGGGTCAATGAAATGACCTCATCCAGCTCTCAGGGCACTACCAGTATTGTGTTGCAGTTTGACCTGAATCGCGACATTGACGGTGCTGCCCGCGATGTGCAAGCGGCGATAAATGCGGCTCGCAGTCTGTTACCGAGTTCCATGCCCAACTTACCGACTTACCGTAAGATGAATCCGTCTTCGGCACCGGTCATGATGTTGGCACTGACCTCTGACAAACAAACCGCGGCTGAGTTGTACGATTTTGCCGCCAGTAATCTGGAAACCCGCATTTCACAGGTGCAGGGGGTCGGCTCTGTGTCTATCTTCGGGAGTTCGTTACCGGCTGTGCGGGTTGATCTGCATCCACAGGCACTGACTCATTACGGCATTTCACTCGACACGGTGCGTCAGGCGATCACCAACGCTACCTCACATGGTCCGAAAGGCATTATCCAGACTGAGCGTTATGCCTGGGCTATCAACAGTAATGATCAATTGCAGGATGCTGCTGACTATAAAAAACTGGTCATCACTTATGTGAACGGTGCGGCTATCCATCTTGGCGATGTCGCCGATGTGTATAACGGTGTGCAGGACGAGTACAACATCGGTTACTACAACGGTAAGCCAGCCATTAACATCGCGGTGATGTTAGCTTCCGGCGCTAATATGCTGGCAACCATTGATACCGTCAAAGCGCAGTTGCCGTTGTTTCAAAAGTTATTGCCAGAACAGACTCAGCTGGTGGTGTCGATGGATCGCTCGCCCACCATTCGATCATCGCTGCATGAAACGGAAAATACGCTGATCATTGCCGTGTGTCTGGTGATTGCGGTGGTGTTTGTCTTTTTGCGTAACGGCCGCGCCTTGTTGATCCCGGCACTGGCATTGCCGATCTCGATTATCGGTACCTTTGCGGTGATGTATCTGCTGGGCTATAGCCTGGATAACCTGTCGCTGATGGCACTGATTGTGGCCACCGGCTTTGTAGTCGATGACGCTATTGTTGTGCTGGAGAACGTTTCCCGGCATCTTGAAGCGGGATATGGGCCGGTGCGTGCGGCGCTGCGTGGTTCTAAAGAGGTCGGTTTTACCGTGTTGTCGATGACCTTGTCGCTGGTGGCGGTGTTTATTCCGCTGCTGCTGATGGGGGGCATCGTCGGTCGCTTGTTCCGCGAGTTTGCCGTGACACTGACCGTGTCATTGCTGATCTCCATGCTGGTGTCGCTGACGCTGACACCGATGCTGTGTTCCCGCATTTTACGTCGGCAAACCCTGTCTTCGACGCCCAACCGTCTCTATCGCGCCATTGAAAGATTTTTGGCCGCAATGCATCGGGGATACCAGACATCGCTGCACTTTGTCCTGAAACATCGACGGCTGACGTTGCTGAGTTTGTTAATTACCATCATGTTTAACTTCTACCTGTATGCCGTGGTGCAGAAGGGCTTTTTTCCCACCCAGGATACCGGGATTATTTTTGGCAGCTTGCGTTCCGATCAAAGCACATCCTTTGCGATGATGAAACCACGGCTGAAAAAATACTCCGAGATGATCCAGTCCGACCCAGCAGTTGCCAGCGTGATGGGCTCTATTGGTAGTGGCCGTCATGGCTCACGTAACGAAGCACGTTTCTTCATCAGACTGAAACCGTACTCAGAGCGTACCGCCAGTGCCTCAGAAGTGGCTAATCGCTTGTATCAAAAGGCGTTGCAATATGCTGACGGACGGCTTTTCCTGCGCGCAGCTAGTGATTTGCGTTTTGGTGGCCGCAGCGCTGATGCCAGCTATCAGCTTAGCTTGCAGGCGGATGATCTGGATCTGCTGGAAATCTGGGCGCCCAAAGTACAGGATGCGCTGTCGGCCTTGCCAGAATTAAGCGGGGTCGATTCTGACTTAAAAGTGGGTGGGCAGGAAGTGCGGTTAGTGATTGACCGTGATGCTGCGAAACAGCAAGGGATCTCGGTGAGAGATCTCGACATGTTGCTGAACAACTCCTTTAGCCAACGTCAGGTTGCCACCTTATACCAATCGCTGAATCAATATTATGTGGTGATGGGCCTTACCAAGGATTACACCGGCGATTCTGAAGTGCTGCAAAATATGCACATCGTGAATAGCAGCGGTGATGTCATCCCTATCAGTGCTTTTACCCACGTTGTCAGCGGTAACGCACCATTAGCGGTGGCGCACCAGGGACATTCGGCTACCGTGACCATCGCATTTAATACCAATGACGGCTATACCCTGGCGCAGGCGCAACAGGCCATTCAAACGGCGCTGCAGAAAATTGCGCTGCCAACAACCGTGGCTGCCAGTTATGCCGGTAATGCCCAGATGGCACAGAGCTTCATCAGCAATATTCCGTTGCTGATCCTGGCGGCACTGGTGGCGGTGTATATCGTGCTTGGGATGTTGTACGAGAGCTATGTACAGCCACTGACCATTCTGTCGACCTTGCCGTCTGCGGGGATTGGGGCGCTGATCCTGATGCAGCTGACCAGTACCCCATTAACCGTGGTTGCGCTGATCGGTATTTTATTGTTGATCGGCATCGTGAAGAAAAACGCGATCATGATGATTGACTTTGCCCTGGATGCCCAACGCTCCAAAGGCTTGACGGCTGAGGAGGCGATTTTTGAAGCCTGTATCAAGCGCTTCCGCCCCATTTTAATGACCTCTCTGGCGGCATTTTTCGGCGCCCTGCCGATGGCGCTGGACAGTGGTGGTGATGCCGATTTACGGCGTCCATTAGGGATTGCAATTTGTGGCGGTCTGGTGATCAGCCAGATCCTGACACTGTACACTACCCCGGTGGTGTATCTGTACATGGATCGCATGAGTCAGGCCTCCCGCCGCTTGTGGCACCGTATTATTCGCCGTGACAACGGCACCCGTGAGCCCATGCACTTAGGTGAATAAGTTGATGATAGTAAAAAAATTCACATTAACTGGCGTTAGCGCCGCACTGTTATTGCTGTCAGGATGCGCTGTCGGCCCTGATTATCAACGTCCAGAGGCGCCAACTAGCCTGCAATACAAAGAAGCCCAGGGCTGGAGCCAATCGCAGCCACAGGATCAACAGCAAAAGGGTGAATGGTGGGCGGTGTATCAGGACCCGCAATTGTCATCCTTGCTACAACAGGTCGCTATCAATAACCAGAATGTTGCGCAATATGCAGCGCAATATGCGCAAGCTAAGGCGATGGCGAAGGCCGCGGGGGCGGATCTGTATCCACAGCTTGATCTGGGCACTTCGGTTACCCGTTCCGGCAGTTCGGCGGCGGTTGCCAATAGCATGAAGGTGAGCGGCAGTGCCAGTTGGGAGTTGGATCTCTGGGGTAAACTGCGTCGTACTCGCGAAGAGCAAACCGCATCGGCGCAAGCCAGTGCCGCCGATTTAGCCAATGCCTTGTTAAGTGCGCAGTCAGAGTTAGCGCAGAACTACTTCCAGTTACGGATCTTGGATGCACGTATCGAGATGTACGATACCAACATCAAAATCTACAGTAAGTATCTGACCGTTGTCGAAAATCAGTATAAAGCGGGGATGTCATCCAAAGCGGATGTGGCGCAGGCTCGTAATCAGCTGCACAGTGTCGAAGCTTCGGAATACGACCTCACCTGGCAACGTGCGCAGTATGAACATGCCATTGCGGTATTGGTGGGTAAAGTGCCATCAACCTTTAAAATTGACCCGGCACCACTGAGCTATCATCTGCCACAGGTGCCTGGCAGCATCCCGTCGGCGTTATTACAACGACGTCCTGATATTGCTGCCGCGGAACGCAGTGTCGCCTCAGCGAATGCGGCAATTGGTGTTGCGATCGCGGGGTATTATCCAGATCTGACGTTATCGGCGACAGGTGGTTACCAAAGCAGTACGTGGTCGGATCTTTTCAGCTTGCCATCGCGTGTCTGGTCTATTGGCCCAGAATTAAGCGGCTCCGTACTGGATTTTGGTCGCAACAGCGCTGAAGTCGATAACGCCCGCGCGGCTTATGACGCCTCGGTGGCGAGCTATCGTCAGACCGTGTTGTCAGCTTTTGCCGAAGTTGAAGATTATCTGGCGGAAACCGCCGCGCTGCAGAAGCAGATGGTCGCACAAAAGCTGGCAACGGATGCCGCCATGGAATCGGCTAAAGTCACCATGAATCAGTATCAGGCCGGGATGATCAGCTATCTGAATGCGGCAACCACCGAGGCCACCAGTCTCAATTCACAGCAGAATCTGTTGTCGCTGGTTGGCACTCAATTGCTCACCAGCGTAAAACTGATCGCCGCCCTCGGTGGCGGTTGGGATGTGCAACAGTTGCCAGCAACAGAATAAGCGGACAAATACCGCCGTTGCTGATAATTGTAGTGTGGTAAAAATGTAAGGAGCTTCAGTGCAGATAACCAAAGCGACCATGGCCGATCTCGATACCATTATGGCGATTTATGAACACGCTAAAGCGTTTATGGTCGTAACAGGGAACGGTGGACAGTGGGCTGATGGTTATCCGCAGCGAGAGTTGATTGCTGCAGGTATCACAAAAGGTCACTGTTACCTGTGTCTGGATGATGGGGAAACTGTCGCCACCTTTTATTTTGCGGTGGAACAGGAGCCTACTTATCAGCACCTTGATGGCGGTGAATGGCTCAACGATCTGCCCTATGGCGTGCTGCATCGGATTGCGGTGCGTAGTAACAAAAAGGGTATCGCCACCTATTGCCTGGAGTGGTGTTTTGCGCAGACCGGCAACATGCGTATCGATACCCATGAGAATAACGCGCCGATGCGGCGGGTGATTGACAAAAACGGCTACCAGTATTGCGGCATCATCTATGTGCGCGATGGCACGCCGCGGATGGCTTTTCAGAAAACCGCCAGTTAGCCGATGGATTTGCCGTTATGGCCGGTTAACCCCAAATTTCTCGGCAATGGCGCGGATCACTTGTCGTTCTTCACGAATGAAATCCTCTAATGCCTGCGCTACCGGTGACAGTTTCTTGCCGCGTGGATGCACTAAACACCAGCTGCGTAACAATGGCATGGCTTTAATGGGCAGTTCGATGATGGAGCCATCCTGCAATTCCCGGTACACACAGTGTCTTGGCACAAAGGCAATGCCAAGACCGGCAATAACCCCTTCACGTTGTGCTTCATGCGAATTAAATTCCATGATGTGGTTGAAATGAATGCGTTTTTGTTGGAAAAACTCTTCACATGCTTTGCGCGTACCGGAGCCATTTTCGCGGCTGAGCAGCGTATAAGCGGGGAGCGCATCAAGCGAGAGGGGGCCCGGTTGCTCCGCCAGTGGGTGACGCGGATTGGCTACCGCAATAATCGGGTTTTTCAGGAACGGCATAAATTCCAGCGATAACTCTTCCGGTACGTTAGTCATGATCACTAAATCATCGCGGTTTTCATTCATCCGCTTCAACAGCTGTGAACGGTTGAACACATTCAAGGTTGAGTGGATATCCGGGTGACGTTGCTGAAAGCTCGCGAGAATATGGGGCAATAAATATTTAGCGCTGGATTCGGCAGCAATCCGCAGATTGCCTTTCAAGGTGCCGCGTAACTCCGACAATTGCATATCCAGCTCGTCCAATCGCTGAAAAATATCGTTCGTTGTACGAAACAAATGTTCTGCGGCATCAGTGAGATATAACTTTTTGCCAATATACTCAAACAAGGGTTCTTCAACGAGTTCTTCCAGCAAGCGTATTTGCTGACTTACCGCGGGTTGCGTGAGCCCCAGCAGGTCTGCGGTGCGGCTGTAAGAAAGTTGTTCACAGACGGTACGGAACACTTGCAGCTGCCGCAAAGTGATCCTCATGTAGGAATTTCTCACGATTTTTCTCAATAGATAACTTATTCCTTATAGTAAACCAAATAAATATTAATTTTAATTATTTCAGAAATGGAAGTACGGTTTATCGTCCATGGATCATCCAAGTTAATAATGAATGAGGTCACTATTTGTGATTAAAAAAATCCTAATTGCCAACCGGGGTGAAATTGCCGTGCGCATCATCCGGGCTTGTGCAGAAATGGGTATCCGTTCGGTGGCCGTGTATTCCGATGCTGATCGTCATGCGTTGCATGTGAAGCGTGCTGATGAAGCGTATAGTTTGGGCGACGATCCTTTAGCAGGTTATCTGAGTCCGCAACGTCTGGTGAGTTTGGCAGTGGAAGCGGGCTGTGACGCATTGCATCCCGGTTATGGTTTTCTGTCTGAAAATCCGCAACTGGCAGAGTTGTGTGCTGAACATGGTGTTAAGTTTATCGGTCCAGATGCAGAAATTATCCGGCGTATGGGCGATAAAACTGAGGCACGTCGTACCATGATGGCGGCGGGTGTCCCCTGCACACCTGGTACTGAAGGTAACCTGAAAGATCTCGCAGAAGCTTTGCAAGAAGCAGAACGCATCGGGTATCCGGTGATGTTAAAAGCCACTTCTGGTGGCGGTGGACGTGGGATCCGCCGCTGTAACAGTAGTGAAGAACTCACGCAGCAGTTTCCGCGCGTGATTTCTGAAGCGACTAAAGCCTTTGGTTCCGCTGAAGTATTTCTGGAAAAGTGCATTATCAACCCTAAGCATATTGAAGCGCAGATCCTGGCAGATAGCTTAGGCAATACCGTGCACCTGTTTGAGCGTGACTGTTCAATTCAGCGCCGGAACCAGAAGTTGATCGAAATTGCGCCCAGTACTCAGCTGACACCGGAACAACGCGCTTATATCGGAAAAATGGCGGTACGTGCGGCGCAGGCAGTGAACTACGAGAACGCAGGTACCGTAGAATTTCTGCTGTCCGGTGATGAAATCTACTTTATGGAGATGAACACTCGGGTACAGGTGGAGCACACCATTACTGAGCAGATCACTGGTATTGATATTGTGCGCGAGCAGATCCGCATTGCGTCTGGCTTGCCACTGTCAGTGAAGCAGGAAGATATCCGCCATCGCGGCTTTGCGCTGCAGTTCCGTATTAACGCGGAAGATCCCAAAAATAATTTTTTCCCATCCTTCGGTCGTATTACCCGTTACTACGCACCGGGCGGCCCTGGTGTGCGCACTGATACTGCGATTTATACCGGTTATGTCATTCCACCGTATTACGACTCTATGTGTCTGAAATTGGTGGTGTGGGCGCTTAACTGGGAAGACGCACTGGACCGCAGCTTGCGGGCGCTGGATGACATGCGGGTGCAAGGGGTGAAAACCACCGCGCCTTACTATTCGCAGATCCTACGTAATCCGGAATTCCGCACTGGTCAATTTAATACCAGTTTTGTGGAGGAGCATCCGGAACTGATGGATTACTCAGAAAAACGTCGTCCGGAACAACTGGCGTTAGCAATTGCGGCAGCGATTGCAGCGAATGCCGGCTTATAACTGATGATTGCCGACAGTTAGGCTGTCGGCTCAGGAAGAAGAACACATGAGCAAGAAAATCACTGTTACCGAAACCGCGCTGCGTGATGCCCACCAGTCTCTGCTGGCGACTCGGATGCGAACCGAAGATATGCTGCCGATCTGCCCGAAACTGGATAAGGTGGGCTTCTGGTCGCTGGAAGTCTGGGGTGGCGCAACCTTTGACGCATGTTTGCGGTTTTTGAAGGAAGACCCGTGGGAGCGTCTTCGTCAGTTGCGTAAAGCATTACCTAACACCCGTTTGCAGATGTTACTGCGAGGTCAGAACCTGCTGGGCTATCGTCATTACAGTGACGACGTAGTGGCGGCGTTCGTCAAACACTCCGCTGAAAACGGCATTGATGTTTTCCGCGTATTTGATGCCATGAACGACGTGCGTAACCTGAAGACCGCCATTGAAGCGGTGAAGCTGTCTGGTAAACATGCACAGGGCACTATCTGTTACACCACCAGTCCAGTGCACACCACTGAGAAGTTTGTGCAACAGGCGCGTGAGATGGTGGCATTGGGTATCGATTCCATCGCGGTGAAGGATATGGCGGGCTTGTTGACCCCATATGCGACCGGCGAATTGGTCAAAGCCCTGAAAGACAATTTCGATCTGCCGGTATTCGTGCACTCTCATGATACTGCTGGTGTGGCAGCAATGTGTCAGCTGAAAGCGATTGAAAACGGCGCTGATAATATTGATACCGCTATCGGCAGTATGGCGTGGGGCACCAGTCATCCCGGCACAGAATCGATGGTGGCAGCATTGCGCGGCACTGAATACGACACAGGCTTGGATCTGGTAGCGTTGCAGGAAATCAGCAGCTACTTCTATGAAGTGCGTAAGAAATACCATCAGTTTGAAAGCGTATACACTGGCGTTGATACCCGCGTGCAGGTCAATCAGGTCCCAGGTGGCATGATGTCTAACTTGGCAAACCAGTTGAAAGAGCAGGGGGCATTGGATCGGATCAATGAAGTGTTTGCTGAGATCCCCAAAGTCCGTGAAGACTTAGGCTTTCCTCCACTGGTGACACCAACCTCACAGATTGTAGGTACCCAGGCGGTATTTAACGTGTTGGCTGGTGAGCGTTACAAGACCATCACCAATGAAGTGAAACTGTATCTGCAGGGGCGTTACGGTAAAGCACCGAGTGCCATCAATAAAGAGCTGCAACAGCGAGCCATTGGCAAGGAAGAGATCATCGATGTTCGCCCTGCAGATCTGTTGAAACCCGAGTTAGAAGGACTGCGGGCGGACGTGGGTTCGTTGGCCACCTCTGAGGAAGATGTGCTGACCTTTGCCATGTTCCCGGAAATTGGCCGTAAGTTCCTGCTGGAACGTGCTGAAGGCACATTGGAGCCCGAACCATTACTGCCGATTACCAACACCGCTGCCGGTGCTGTACCACAGACTGAAGGAATTCCGACCGAATTTGTTATCGATGTGCATGGCGAAACCTACCATATCGATATCACCGGTGTAGGCATTAAGAGTGCCAGCAAGCGTCATTTCTATATGTCGATTGATGGATTCCCTGAAGAAGTCGTCTTTGAACCATTAAACGAGCTGGTGGCTGACAATGGTAAGCGTAAGCAGGCGAGTGGTCCGGGTGATGTCACCACCACTATGCCAGGCAACATTGTGGACGTGCTGGTGAAGGTCGGTGATCATGTTACTGTCGGGCAGGCATTGCTGGTCACTGAAGCAATGAAGATGGAATCTGAAGTGACTGCGCCAGTTGCCGGTGAAGTGAAAGCTATCTATGTGAAGAAGGGCGATCGCATCAATCCTGGTGAAGTACTGGTCGAAATCGTCGGCTAGTTTGCACGGCACTGACAAGCAATAGGGTCAGTGTCTGTGAGTCACAACAGCTTTATGAAGGCACTATCCCGTTATTTAGCGAGATGGTGCCTTTCTGTTATTGGCCTTGTGGTAGCGGTCGCATAGCGGCTGTGAGGATTTGGTATGCCGCATTAACCCGCGCGGTGTTGGGGTAGTATTTGTTGGCTAGGATCACTATGCCGGCGTGTTGGCTGGGAATAAACGCAACATAAGCACCAAAGCCGCCGGTTGAACCGGTTTTATTCACCCACACTTGCTGAGATTGTAAAGAGGGCGACAATGGGGTTATTGGGTGCGGTTGTAGTATGGTTTCTGCGGCATTTCCTTGCAGCAATGTCTGCAATGTCACTGGATAGGGATAAAGCTCCCATGCTAGCCCCTGGATGAGCGAGCTGGCCCGGTAGTAACCTGTCTTAGTGTTATTGAGTGCCGTCTGGATTTCGTGAGCCAGAGAGAGTTCTCCCATGTTGGCCTGAATATAACGCACCATATCCGCACTGGTAGATTTGATGCCATACGCTTCAGCATCAAGCACTCCTGGGTTGACTCTTACTGCCTTACCTTCGGCGTTGTAACCATAGGCGTACTGCGCCATTTTATCTTTAGGAACGTCGATGTAACTGTTTGTCATGCCAACGTTTTTAAAAATATGCTGCGCAACCAACTGTCGGTAATCCGCGTGTAAACTCAAGGCGCTGATATAACCAAAAAGTCCGATACTAGGGTTGGAATATTGTCTTTGGGTTGCTGCCGGGAATATGGGTTGCCAGTCATGGAAGTAAGCCAGCATCTGTTGCTGATTGGTCACGGTGTCGGGGAATTGCAGTGGTAGCCCACCGGCAGTATACGTCGCCAGGTCGATGAGCTTAGTATTGCCAATTACACTGCCACTGAGTTCTGGCAAATAACGGGACACTTTATCGTTGAACCATAGCCGCCCCTGTTGCTCGGCATAACAGGCGAGTGTAGCGGCAAAGGTCTTGCTCACCGAACCCAATTCAAACAAGGTATTTTCAGTCACCGGTGTGTTACTTTGTTGGTCGGCTAAACCATAGCTGAAATAATGCACCATCCCGTTAACCGTCAAGCCAAAAGCCATTCCGGGGATTTGGTATTGGTTCATCAACCATGCAGCTTGTGCGTCGACCACCGGTTTAATCGCGTCAATTGGCTGGGTTGTGGCAGCCGCAGAAATACTGACGCTGGTGAAAAGCAGAGAGAGCATCAGTGCTGACAGCAAAGTGGCGCGTTTCATCGATAGTTCCCTTGTCAGAAGCGGTAAGCGGCCGTGAGTGTCGAAATCTCATAGTACAAACTCCTGTTGTCAGCGCAAAGTTGCATTTAAACGGTAGAGCGTTAGCGCAGCTTCGCAACCATCAGCGTTCGTGATAGTGTCTGCGAATAACCTGAAACACAGGAGATTCATAGATGGATTTAGCATTACAGGGCAAGACCATGATGGTCGCTGCGGCCAGTAAGGGAATAGGCTACGCCATTGCACTGCAGTGTGCGCGGGAGGGGGCTAACGTCTCTATAGCCAGTCGTGATCCCGTAGCGATCGCCGCTGCCGCAGAGCAGATTGCCGCGCAAACGGGGGCGCGGGTTAAAGGCTACAGTTTTGATGCCAAGGATGTTGCAAGCATTGATGCCTGGGTGCACGCCACGCTGGAAGATTTCGGGCCGGTATCGGGATTGGTAGTGAATGCGGGCGGGCCACCTCCTGGACAATTTGAACAGTTTAGTGACGATGATTGGCGGGCAGCTTTCGAGCTGACACTAATGAGTGCGGTGCGGCTAATTCGTGGTGTGTTGCCCTCCATGAAATCTTTGGGGGGCGGTTCGGTGGTGGCGGTGACTTCATCCTCGGTGAAAGAACCGATTGATATTCTGTTGCTATCCAACGTGATGCGCTCCGGCGTAACCTCACTGCTGAAAAGCCTGTCACAGCAGTACGCGGCGGACAATATTCGCTTCAACAACATGATGCCGGGCCTTATCAATACCGATCGCCTTACCGGGCTCAATATAAAGCGCGCACAAGTCCTGAATATCTCAGCCGACGAAGTGAGGCAGCAACAGGAAGCAGAACTGCCGATGCGTCGCTATGGAGAGCCGCAAGAATTTGCAAATGCTGCGGCATTTTTATTGTCGCCAGCGGCCAGTTATATCACGGGGGTCACTTTGGCCGTGGATGGCGGCAAGATAAAAACAGTGTGGTAATTTTTAGGGGTTTATTGTGAAACTTGCAATATTGCAAACAGACGTGCTACATCCAGAATTTTTGCAACAATATCATGGTTATGGGTCGATGTTTCAGCAGATGTTCGCCAGCGCTGGCATTGCCGTCGAAAGTGAAATTTTCAGTGTGATTGAGGGCATTTACCCCCAAGAACCAGAGGTGTTTGATGCCATGCTGGTTACGGGGTCGAAAGCCGATGCCTATAGCGAATTGCCGTGGATTAATACCTTGTCGGACTATTTGCGAAGCCGTTATGCCGCAGGACAAAAGCTGTTGGGGATCTGTTTCGGTCATCAACTGCTGGCGCATGCCTTGGGTGGCAAGGCTCAACGAGCAGAAAATGGCTGGGGTGTCGGGGTAATGGACTATCAGTGGTGCCATCGGCCGCAATGGCTGCATGCAAACACCAATGATTTCAAACTCATCTGCAGCCATCGCGATCAGGTCACGCAATTGCCTGAAGGCGCAACCTTACTGGCGAGTAACGATTTTTGCCCAATCGCGGCATTTAATATTGGCGATTTGGTCCTCACCTTTCAGGGGCATCCGGAATTTGTACCCGAGTATGGTAAAGCACTGTTGGAAAAACGGCGGGTCGATATTGGTGAGCAAAAAACTGCACAGGCACTGATCAGCTATCAGCAGCCACATGATGGGCTGGCAATTGCTGCGGTGATGGCAGATTTTATTCTTGCTTGAGTGCTAACAGCAAAAAGGTCAGCACGATGCTGACCTATTTTGTCGATGTTGTCGGTTAGTTTTTGCTGTTCAGGCTTGCTGCAGTTCGGCGCTACGATAATGATCCTGCATGGTATAAGAACGGGCATACAGGGCAAAAATCAGTGCTGCCAGCAGCGCAAATCCGGCGAAGAAAAACATCTGAAAGGCGGTAACACTGATACCGGTTTCTGCAATCTTGGCAGTGACGGCATCGCTTTTGACGCTGGCGTTGGCAAGCAATACCCACAGGTTGCCGACGGTTACCGACAGTGTCCAGAAACTCATGATGCTGCCTTTCATCGATTTCGGTGCCTGACTGTAAGCGAATTCCAGTCCGGTGGCTGATACCAGAACTTCTCCAAAGGTGAGCAACGCGTAGGGCAGTACCTGCCAGGTAATCGACATCACGTTGCCACCATCCATCGCTAATTGAATGGTGCCGATGACAATCCAAGATACACCAGAAAACGCAATACCGGCGCCCATTTTACGCAGGGCGTTTAATTGCAATCCGGCGCGGTGCAGGAGTGGATACAGTACGAAATTGTTAAACGGGATAAACAGCATTACCAATAGCGGGTTTAGCGCTTGCATCATCGCCGGTTCGAACCACTCCGGTTTCGCCATATTGTTGGCCTGTAAGATCCAGGTCGAGGCCTTCTGATCAAACAGTGACCAAAAGGGCGTTACTAGCGCAAACAGGATCAGAATCCGAAATACGGCTTTTACACCATCAACCGATTCTGCGGGATGATGTTGCCGTGCCCGTTGCAGTTGCATTGAGGCCCCTACGCCAACAAATCCCATCAGCAGCACCAGCGCCAGACACAAGCTGGTAACCAATCCGAGCACGGTAAATTGGCTTAACGCGAATAATGCCAGCAGTATGCCGATGATGCTCAACCACAGACCTTTATTGGTCTGTCCCGGCTGTGGCGTCAGGATGGCGCTTTTGATCACTGGCAAAAAGCCGTGGGGATCATGGGCGTCCGGTTCAATATGGACATAACGCTTACGCGCATACCAGAAGAACACGGTGGCAATAAACATCAGTACCCCGGGGATGCCGAACGCCACTGATGGTCCCCAGAATTTCAGGATCAATGGCATCGATAACGAGGCGAAAAACGAACCAAAGTTAATGGTGAAATAAAACATGTCGAAGGCCTTTTGTGCCAATGACTTGTTATTTTGATCAAATTGATCGCCCATGAATGACGACACCAAGGGTTTAATACCGCCGGAGCCCAGGGCAATTAAAAACAACCCGGAATAAAAGCCGGTTTTGCTGGTTTCAAAAATGGCGAGGCAGGCGTGACCGATGACATAAACAATACTCAGCCACAGGATCGTATGGTATTTTCCAAAGAAACGGTCGGCGATCCAACCGCCTAACAACGGGAAGAAATACACGCCAATAACAAATGAGTGAAATACGTTTTTGGCTTCCCCCTGGCGCAGTTCTTCTGGTACTGACAGCAGCAAGGCCGTCATCAGAAAAGGGGTGAGAATATTGCGCATGCCGTAAAAACTGAAGCGCTCACAGGCTTCACTGGCAATGATAAACGGGATCTGGCGCGGCCAGCTTCCAGTGGAAGTCGATGCCATGGTTATCCTTGTCGTTATAGTTAGTGAGAGACAGGTGATACCCAGTCCACCCGGAATCGCTCATCTGCTCGATGGGCCGAGGCATCAATGCAAACGGCTTTTATAACCAGAGTTTCTGAAAATTAAATGAAAACGGTTGAGCATAAGGTAATGCGCTATTTATCTCGCTTACCGCGATTACATTCATAACAAAGGATCTGCAGGTTATTGATATCCAGTGCCAGATCCGGATAACGGGAGCGTGGCAGAATATGATCCACTTCCACAGCAATGCCGTGTTCGGCAGCGCTGCGATGGCACAAAGCACAGCGGTGTTCGCGGCTATTCAATACTTGGTAACGTAAATCTTGCCACGCTCGCGACAGATAAAAGTTGGTTGAAGGTTTGGGGGCGTAGTCGCTGAGTTGTTCTATATCCTGAAACGCTTGATAGCCTGATGCCGCAGAGAAATAACTGGCACTGATATCTGCGTGCTGCTGATTTTTCAGCAGCCATTTATAGATGCTACGTTTAGCGCTTTCTTCGCTTTGATAATGGCGGCTGCGGTGACTATCACCGATACGATAGGTGACCTGAAGGGTAAGCTGCATTTACACTCCCTGTTGATAAACGTCTCTGAACATCAACATAACATGCTGCGTCTTAGCGCGAAATCGCTATCAGCATAGCAGCCTAAGCATTTATCGTTGTTACAGCGTGTCCGATTCTGGGTTGCTTTCAGAAATCAACAATGATCTTGTGGCTGCATGATGACAAATTGCCTCATCTTCCGATGACACGTTTTATGACAATTAAAAGGCTCATTTCTGTCATCGTTTGCCGTTATACTGTTCGCTCAAATTGACCTATCGTTCTGATAATCAGTTAATCAATATGAAAAAACATGTGATATCCCTGTGGGGATTTTTATCGGTAGCATTGCTATCCGTGGCTTTTTCCGCTGCTGCGGCCACTCCGAATATGGCAGAACCCACGGTGGTTATGATGTCGCTCGATGGATTCCGCTGGGATTACATTGAAAAATATCATGCGACAAATCTGGCGGCGATTGCTGCCAATGGTGTCCGAGCCGAACAGTTGCGTCCGGCATATCCAACTAAGACTTTTCCTAATCATCTGACCTTGATCACCGGCTTGTACCCGGTGCATCACGGCATTGTTGATAACCGTTTTTGTGATAAAGAGCGTCAGCAGTGCTACAAGATGGGGATGGGAAAAGAGGATTCCACCTGGTTGTCAGGGATCCCTTTGTGGAACTTAGCCGAGATAAATGGGGTTAAAGCTGCCACCTATTTTTGGCCAGAGTCTGATGCCAGAATCAATGGTATGACACCCTCTTATTACTATCACTATTCGCAAAAGTCGGACTATCAGGCGCGAATCGACCAGATTATTGACTGGCTCAAATTACCGCCAGCCGCTCGTCCTCACTTTATCGCGGGATATTTCTCATTAGTGGATACGATGGGCCATGATTTTGGTCCTGACTCAGGACAAGTTGCACAAGCCGTTGCCAAAGTTGACACACTGATCGGCCGCTTGCGCGCTGGTATTAAGCAGCTTGATTATCCGGTAAATCTTATCGTGCTGGCAGATCATGGCATGACCGCTATTGATAACCAAAAAGCCTTTGATTATCGGCAATTGTCCATTGACGAACAAAAGTTTCAGGTTGTCAATGCTTCGACTCGGTTACTGCTTTACGCTAAACCAGCAGTAACTCAGCCGGATATCAGTGCGTTAAGGCAACAGCTGAAGCAGGTGGCTAATGGTCATTATCGGGTGTTGACCGAAGACTATTTGCAAGCTCGCCATTACACCGATAGTCCCCGCGTGGCGGACATTATTCTCGAAGTTGATGCCCCTAGCTATTTCACTGCCAAACCACTGGCTGAACGTCATGGCGGTGGTAATCATGGCTACAGCTACATCAAAGATATGGGCGCATTATTTGTTGCTGAAGGGCCAGCATTTAAGCAGGGGGTTATGTTACCTGCCTTTGATAATGTCAGTGTCTATCCACTGGTGGCGCATATTTTAGGTTTACCGATTACCCATCCTGTCGATGGCACTATTACCCCGTTACTGCCGGCATTGAACCAGTAACTATTTTTGAAAGATAGAGATATGAGGAACTGATGAAAGCATTGATCTCCGTACTGCCGCTGGTATTCGTTGCGGCCACCTCCTTTGCTAAGACAACACCTGAAACTAGTGAGTTAGTTACCCAGAATACCCAGTCTGTCCTGTGGATGCAGAATGCTGGGGAATACCGAGCATTATGTTACCAGGCATACAATACAGCGCAGATGGCATTTGATGCGGCTAAAGCGACCCAGAAAGGGAAATTGGCGGTGATGGTCGATCTGGATGAAACCATGCTGGACAACTCTCCGTATGCGGCTTGGCAGATCCAACACCAGCAACCGTTTGCTTCAAGCAGTTGGGATAACTGGGTCAATGCTGTACAGACCCCGGCTTTGCATGGCGCTGTGGCTTTTGCCAAATATGTGACTGACAATGGTGGCACCATGTTTTACGTATCAAATCGCTCAGATCGCACTTTTGCAGCCACTAAAGCTAATCTGATCAAGGATGGTTTTCCGAATGTCAGTGATTTCACCCTGCGGCTGAAAAAGGACACTTCTGATAAAGCGCCACGGATGCAATCGATTGAGGCGGATGGTTATAAGGTTGTGCTGTTTCTGGGGGATAATCTGAATGATTTCCCGGAATTAAATACTTATCACAAATTGAATGCTGACCGTAATGCCGCCGTAGATGCCCATCAGCAACAGTTTGGCCGACACTTTATTTTGCTGCCAAATCCTTCCTATGGTGATTGGGAGCCCGGTTTGGGTAAAGGCTATTATCAATTGAGCGAACAGCAGAAAGCTCAATTGCGTAACGACAGTTTGAAACCGTGGAATGGGCAGTAAGCTCACCATTGAAGTAAGGTACAAACAAAACCCCGGCAAAGCGCCGGGGTTTTGTTTAAAGTGTGCTAATCACTTTGCGGTGGGGGTTATTTTCAATGTGAGCCAAACCAGTCGGTGATCTGATGATGCACTGCGGTTTGCTACTAGACGGAATAACGGATCGACTTTAGTCGGCCAGAATACACCACCATCAATCACCTTAAAGCCCTGTTTTGAGGGTAAGACGTAGTCGGCTCGTTCCTTCCAAGATGCGGTGTAGTATTTGGCGGCGGTTACTCCTGGGACATATTCTGCCCCCCCGTCACTTTGTGGCTCAAAGCTGCCATTAACTCTCGGGTGGTCCAATAGCTGACGCACTGCACCACTTTGTTCGGCCGTTTTATATGGCGCCGAGTTCATATCGCCTAACAGCACAAACCGCACATCATCAGGCAATGAGCGCTGATGACCATGATCGTCAACGATATAATCCGCCGTCTCGCCACCGGTCAGATAATCTGCCCATAAGCGGATTTCATCATGATTTCTATGGCCATTACGATCTTCAGGACCATCAAAAACTGGTGGCGTTGGATGGGCGGCTAAGATGTGCAGCCACTGGCCATTTACATTCACCGGTATGTCCCAATGCGATTTGGAGGATAAACGTAATGCTCGCCATTGTTCTTCGTTATACCAGTATTGACCCGTTGTCGGATCGACTGGACGTTGTGCGCCTGGCATGGCCGACCATTTCAACATCTGGAAGGTCCTGACGTTGGCACTATCTATTGGATAGCGTGACAGTAATACCATGCCATATTGGCCTGGATACCAGCCGAAACCCCAGGCATCGGCACCTTTGCCGGACGCTACTCCATCATGATCCAGATCGAATGGTGATGGTTCACCGGTGTTTACCGGCGCCAGGTAATAATAGGGGTAGTCAATGGCGGCCGCA
The DNA here is from genome assembly GCF_029167175.1 of Shewanella sp. A32. Lineage (NCBI taxonomy): Bacteria > Pseudomonadati > Pseudomonadota > Gammaproteobacteria > Alteromonadales > Shewanellaceae > Shewanella > Shewanella sp. A32. The sequence goes on along the minus strand of NZ_JARFTS010000007.1, from coordinate 24,842 downwards.
CCTTGATGTGGCTGATGCAGATAACGTTTGATAAAGGCTTCTACGCCTTGCTTCGGGTCGGGGATATAGTCAAATTCATTGAGTAAAACGATATCTGGACGCACTCGCTGCAGGATCTCAGCGATGTTGCAGATCTGCGCATTGTCATTAATTTGTAACAAAGTATTTAATGCGCCTGGCGTCGGTATTTTCTGCCCTTTAGCAAGATAATTGCCCCCCTCCATACTGACATTAAATGTGGCAACTTTAAGGGTGTTCAAATCGCCTGCCATCGCCATTCCTCCTTGAAAAAACATATAAAACAGACAGATATTTTTGAACACATTAATGGGGTGACAATTCATGCGCTCCTCGAAAGGCATTTTGTTGCAGAAATAGGCGTAACGTTAATTTGCCGGCTAAAAAATAAACAATTGTTTGTTTGTTGTGGGTGTGTTAAACAAAAGTGTAATGCGTCTGTGGTATAAAACGCATCCGCTGACCAAGTTTTACGGACATTTAAGGACATTGAAACTGGTCAGCGGTTTGATTACGAAATTAAAGGTTTATGTAACAAACATCAAATAATAAAACTCAGGGGATCAAATGATGATTCAGGGATTTACCAAAAGCCGTCTGGCCCTCGCCATGGCATTGGCTCTCGGTGCGTCTACAATGGCCTTTGCTGCTGATACTACGTCTTCTATGCGTGGTGTTATCACTGGTCCAGATGGCAAACCAGCGCCAAACACTAAAATCACACTTATTCACCAACCTTCTGGCACAGTGACTGAAGTCACCACTAACGAAACCGGTACATTCAGTGCCTCAGGTTTGCGTGTTGGTGGCCCTTATGAAGTGATTGTGGATTCTGATGTTTACCAGGATGCTGTTAAGGAAGACATCTATCTGCAATTGGGTCAGACCTACCGTTTTAATGAACAGCTGACTGCTTCGCAGAATGTAGAACGCATTACCGTGACTGGCAACCAGGTTGCGTATTCATCTAATGCAGGCAGTAGCAGCACTTTTGGCAGTGATGCTATCCAGAATTCTCCTTCCTTTAACCGTGATATGAAGGATATTTTGCGCCAGAATCCTTTGGCAACTTCATTAGGTGGTGCAAATAACGAATTTACCGTTGCAGGGGCTAACCCTCGCTTTAACGGTATCAACGTTGACGGCGTAGGTCTAAATGATGACTTTGGTCTTAACGGTAATGGCTATCCGACCCAACGCTCACCTGTATCTCTTGATGCAATCGACCAAATTTCAATTGATGCTAATCCATTTGATGCTAAATACGGTGGTTTTAGCGGTGCTCGTGTTAATGCAGTAACTAAATCCGGTACCAATGAATTTCATGGCGGTTTGTTCTATGAAAAGACATCTGATAGCTGGGCCGGTGACTACGATGCCTATGAAAAAAATGATGATGGTTCGTATAGTACGGTTAGCAAGGATGTCCAAGGTGTAAAAAGTGATACATGGGGAGTCCATGTCGGTGGCCCTTTGATCAAGGACAAACTGTTCTTTTTTGCTAACTATGAAAAATTTGATCAGCCGATAGTTTCAGAGTACGGTCCAGCCGGTTCTGGAGCAGCTAAAAGTACGGGTTTTACAGAAGCTCAATTAGAACAAGTAAGGCAGATTGCTAAAGACCGTTATGGTATCGATGATATTGGTGATTGGCAGGGCAATCCCAAGGAAAAAGACGAAAAGATTCTGGTTAAGTTAGACTGGAATATTAACGATATTCATCGCGCATCTTTTACTTACAGCAGTGATGAAAGTAACTCTATTAATGCAATGAGTACAGGTGCATCATCGCTAAATTTGACCAGTGATTGGTATGATTATCAGCAAAACATGAAGTCGTATGCATTTCATCTCTATTCAGACTGGACTTCAGACTTTACTACTGAATTTGCTGTGTCTTATAAAGATGTTGAGTCGATATCGGGTACCGTTGCCAGCGATTTCGGTGAAATTAATATTGATAATGATCCATCGCTAAATGCTAAAGGTAATCCTGTAAATGGTGATTACCTTGTTTTTGGTCCTGACGAATATCGTCACTCTAACTATTTAAAAACAAAAACCTGGCGAGCGAATTTTGATGCATCATATCTGCTTGCTGACCATAAATTAGGCTTTGGTGTTCAGTATGAGCGCTTAGATGTATTTAACCTGTTTGTTAACCCATCATTGGGTAAATGGACCTTTAATAGTATTGAAGAGTTTGCTGCTGGCACCGGTAGTCTTTACTATAAAAACGCTATTACTAATAACCCTGATGATGGTGCTGCTGCTCTCGTTATGGGAACTTATGCAACTTACATTCAAGACAACTGGGCGCTGACTGACACTATTGATGTAAATTATGGTGTGCGCTATGAGCGTATTTTTGCTAATGATACCCCTGAATTTAACCAAAAATTTTATGACCGTTATGGTTTCTCTAACCAGGAAAATCTTGATGGTAAAGATATTTGGTTACCACGTGCAGGGCTGACTTGGTATGCCACAGATGCTCTGACTGTTCATGCTGGTGTTGGCCGGTTCTCTGGTGGACAGCCTAATGTATGGATAGCTAACTCTTTTAGTAATAATGGTATTAATGTCGATACTCTGACACAAACGATAACTGATGCAACCTCTCTTGCTGTGCCGCAGAGTATGAAAGATCAACTCGCTGCAAAAAGTCCAGATGGTGAGACTGATGCTATTGATCCTAACTTCAAGTTACCATCAGAATGGCGTTACAGTGTTGGTTATGATTATCAGTTTGATATTCCTTACTTTGGTGATGCCTGGACTTGGTCTGCACAGTATATTCATACTCAGAAACAAGACTCTTTAGCTTGGCGAGATTTGAATCGTGAACCTAGTGGAAACTACACTGCTGATGGCAGAATCATATATCAGCCAGTGGATGAGACCTTTCCTAATCACTATGATATTTTGATGACTAATGCTGATAAAGATGGACATTCAAATATCATTACGACAAGCCTGAGCAAAAAATGGGATAGCGGTGTTAATTTAACTGCGTCCTATACACATCAAGATATTAATGAAGGTAACACTGGTACTAGTTCCCAGGCAGCATCTAATTATAAGTATGATGTGGTTGTTAACCGTAATGTGGATTATATGGGAACAGGTAACTATGAAATAAAGCATAGCTTTAAAGTTAACCTCGGTTATACCCATCAATTCGTTGCGGGTTACGATACCCGGGTAGATCTGTTCTTTGAACGTCGTTCTGGTCAACCATACGGTTGGTTAATGGGAACCTATCATGATCAGAGCCTAGGTGATGAGTATTACATCTCTGGTTATAATGCCTATACTCCATACATCCCATCAGGTGCAGATGATCCAAATGTTACATATGCCGGTGGTTTAGATTATCAAACATTTATGGATCAATATGTGAAACCAGCTGGTCTTGAAAAATATGCCGGTAGTTATGTTCCTAAAAACGCTAGTACTAAACCGTGGGTAACAACTTTGGATTTGTCTTTCTCACAGGAAATTCCTGGATTTATGAAAGATCACAAAGGTGTTTTGTATTTTACCATCCAAAACTTGGCAAATTTGTTGAACAAAGATTGGGGACATCAGTATGATTTGTCTGGCTCCAGTAATTACAATAAAGAATTTGCGAATGCGACTTGGGATGCAAATGGCGTCTTGGTATACAGTCCAAACTCTCGTTCCATTATTGGTTCGAAAGATGATCCTGTAAGTACTTATCAGCTTCATACAGAAGACTCAGTTTGGTACCTGAAAGTCGGTGTTAAATACACCTTCTAATTCAGTTGCTTGAATCTGAAAAAGCCCGGCATTTATTCGCCGGGCTTTTTTTTATGAGTTAAGTTTTTCGAAAATTATAAAGTGACTCGCTCGATTTTGGTCGGTAATCCCTGTCTTGCCGCTGAGTCACTGTGAATCGCCACTACTTCACTAGACGACGTTTAGCCTCATTGGAATGGACCTCGTTCACTTCTAGCCGTGCTTTATTGCACTTGCCTACCGGTACCAGCTTACCGCTGGCAATATCCAGCACCAGAATTGGGTCTTCTTTGCCAAAAATCCTCTCCGCTAAAGGGTAAGCCGAGTTCGCTGGCGTGCAGGTACTCGCCGTAACGCGGATCCTGTCGATCGCTATGGATCAAGAAAGTTGTATTGCTGAAGCCTCGGTAACCCGCCACTTATGCCGCCATTGCCGATCGGTTAACTCAATCGGCTAATTGATTATCGGCTTTCAGGGGAATTCGCTTAGGCTGAGGTAATTGCACGGCGAGCTCTGGAATATGTAGCTGTGCGGCGATATAGCGAGTGAGCGCTGTTTCATCAATTTTACCATCTGCAGCTAAGTATTCATTTTGATGCTGGAACCACAGACTGGCAACTTGCAACTGTTGCGGTGAATAAGGGACTTGCACTGCAGATGCTTGCCAATACACCCCATTAAAGGTTTTACCATCGTCGCCTTTACCGTCGGTATATAACACCACATCTGCCAGCTGGTAGCCTTTACCGGACAGGTTGCCGTTGGGTTCCAGAATTACATGTACCACAGTTGCATTACGGTTGATCGCCATAGTGCGTGCCACCTTAATTGCGGTACCCAGGTACTGTTCATAGCTATTAGCGTAACCAGAGGTGATCACGACCCGCAGCTGTGGCCGACCAGAGCTGCTATCAAGCTTTGAACTTAATACTTCATAAGACATGGCACGCCTGGCAAGGGCTGCGATTTGGCTTGGCCAGCTACGATTTAAATCTGTGGCGGGAGGCCGTTGAGCAACCGGCAGTATTGGCTGGCTGTTAGTTGCTTTAGGCGTTGCCGGGCGGAAATTGTCCTTGCTTGGTGTCGAGGTAAAGTACAGCACCAATACGACTGCAATGGTAATAAACACAATAATACTAACTTGTATTGCTCGCTTATCCTGCATGTTTACTCCCGAGCTAGCGCTGGCGCCACATTACGGCTGCTATCGGCAACGGCTGATTATTTTGTGCTACCTGTGTATAATCGCGCCCCTGCCTGACGAACCGGTTCGATCGCTGAACCGAGACTATGTCCTATAAAGTCTATTCATTTTATAGAGCAGTGTACGGCACCTTACAATGAAAGTAGTAATGACACCAGGTATTTGAGGAACTTTGATAAGTGACAGATTACTCGGCTAAAACAGTAGCGGAATTGGCGAATCATCGTCGTTTTTCGGTTGCCCCGATGCTGGATTGGACTGACCGGCACTATCGATATTTTGCCCGGCTGATGTCGTCGCAAGCCCTGTTGTATACCGAAATGGTCACCACTGGTGCCATCCTGTTCGGTAAGGGGGATTACCTGGCATATAACGAAGCCGAACATCCGTTGGCGTTGCAGTTAGGTGGCAGCGATCCACAAGCGCTGGCACAATGCGCGCGTATTGCCGAAGAACGGGGCTATGATGAGGTGAATCTCAACGTTGGTTGTCCCTCTGACCGAGTGCAGAATGGTCGTTTTGGTGCCTGTTTGATGGCCGAACCATTGCTGGTGGCTGAATGTGTGCAAGCGATGCGGCAACAGGTCAGCATTCCGGTGACGGTGAAAACCCGCATCGGGATCGATGAACAGGATTCCTATCAATTTCTCACCGATTTTATTGGTCAGGTCAGCGACGCGGGCTGTGATACTTTTATCATCCATGCCCGCAAAGCCTGGTTGCAGGGGCTGAGTCCGAAAGAAAACCGGGAAATTCCACCGCTGGATTATCCGCGTGTGTATCAGCTCAAGTGCGATTTTCCAGCATTAAATATCAGTATTAATGGCGGTGTAAAAAGCTGGGACGATGTGACTGAACATCTGCAGCATCTCGATGGTGTCATGGTCGGACGCGAAGCCTATCAGAATCCCTATCTGTTAGCGGAAGTTGATCAACGACTGTTTGCGAGTAACAAAACGCCGTTGAGCCGTGATGAAGTTGTGGATGCGATATTGCCTTATGTTGCACAGCATTTGCAGTCTGGCGGTCGCCTTAACCATATCACCCGACACCTCACCGGACTTTATCAGGGCGTGGCGGGCGGACGCAGTTGGCGCCGCTATCTTAGTGAAAACGCACATAAACCTGACGCTGGCATCGAAGTCCTATTGGCTGCCAGAGATAGTGTTTATCAACGTTAAAGGCAAAATTTGGCGAAAAATGCTACAAATCTGGTAATTTTCGCCATTCTCTTCTTTTTCCTCATCTTCAGCTGTTATTTTTAGTTATATATTAAAAATAAAACTGTTAATAAACATATTGTTATCTGTTAATTATCAAGTTGGCACACAGCTTGAATTATCCTTTGCGAACGCTGAAACAATTCAGCTTAACTGGAAAAGGATGACAATCATGAAACGCTTAACTTCTACATTTGCAGTAAGTGCTATCTTGGCAGGAAGCTTGTTGTGTGGCACCGCCATGGCAGATGACACGCTGCCGAATCGTAATTCCGTATTAACTGCCGTAAGCACCACGTTGGCGGTTCAGGCTCAGGAGATGTTGCACAGTGCTAAGGCTGAAATCATGGCGTCTTTGCAACGTGATTTGAGTACCAGCATTGCGGCAGTATCCAGTGAACTGGTGCAGGAAACCACTGATGCCATCGCTGAAACTCCGGTGAACACTGTGGCGGTCGCTGAGGTTAACAGCGGCAAGTAATGATCAACAGAGACGGCTTTCGGAGTAACGAATGAAATTGGAACAACGTATGCGTAATCCCAGCAAGTGGTTGGGTGGTCTTTGTGGGCAGTTAGCCAGTGATCTTGGATGGTCTGTATTCTGGCTGCGGCTTAGCTGGGTGGTGATGACCTTACTATCACCACTGTGGGGTGTTGGTCTCTACGTCGTCGGTAGCGTGTTTTATCCTAAATTAAGGGCGTAATTATGTTGAAATATCGACGTTATCGACGGCGACCGCAAATACTGGTATGGGCATTTGTCGGACTCCTGATCATTGTTGCGATTACCGTGGGGCACAGTGGTGTCATGCTATTAGCTCATCCTTCAGAATTTTTCTGGCTCGACGATGGGATATGGAGTTTGTTGTTGGCCGGACTGACAGGGCTAATGATGTTGTTATGGGTGACGGCAGCATTCAGCATGATGGCTTTAGTCGTCGTTGCCTGTAGTGGCGCGGCCATAGTAATGCTGCTAAGTGGCTTCTCCTTATTATGGCCGGTGCTATTGCTATTCCTCGTGATTTGGGGTGTCGGTAAAACTTTGCAAAATGAGTTACAGGACTGACTTGACGGTTTTTTTACCAAGAATTGCCAAGTCAGTCCTGTGGATAGCTAACGCTGCAGGAATTTTAAGAAGATTTCCCGTGCTTGCGGACTCTGAAGTCGATCGGCAAAGTAACTTAGTTCCAGCTGCATCTGTTGTTGCAGTGATTGCTTTCCGACGCGCATTAGCGCTTTAGTTTGTTGCACTGCCAGAGGCGATTTGGCTGCAATAGCGCACGTCTGATTAAGTGCAAATTCATACAGTTCCGTAGCACTACAGACTCGATTCACCAACCCATAATGGCTTGCGACGGTGGCATCAAATGTCTCGCCCAACAACAGCAGTTCAGCGGCTTTTTGATAACCGACCAGGCGCGGTAATAACAGGCTGGCCCCAGCTTCAGGAACCAGTGCCAAATCGACAAAAGGCATTTTAAAACGTGCGGTTTCGTCGGCGTATACCAAATCACAATGTAGCAGCAAAGTCGTACCGATCCCGACCGCTACACCGCTGACCGCGGCAACTAGCGGTTTTTTTAGTTCTGTCAGACAATAAAGGAAACGAACGGCTGGATGTTCTGGTCCAAGATCAGGATGTTGCAGAAATTCCGCCACATCGTTACCTGAAGTGAAACAATCATGGCTACCACATAACAGGAATGCGTGGATGCCGTTGTCGGCGTCACCTTGGATCAGGTATTCTGTGAGCTGCCGGTACATAGCGAGGTCAATGGCGTTACGTTTGTCCGGGCGATTGAATTTAAGTACCCGTACTCCCTGCGTGTCGTGAACCTGAATTGTGGTCATGCTATCAGCCCCAATATTGGTGTGTCTGATTGGCAGTGTAAGACAAGCAATGCCAGATTCAAACAGTTGTTTGAGTTATATTATAAGGGTGTTGACTGGTCATGCACATTCCGGGGCCATTATTGCGTTATCCCGCAATACCCTTGTGCCACCAAAAGGAGAAAGCAAAGGATGCAAGCAAAATGGAAATATGCCACCGGCGTGGTGGCATTGGTAGCCGTCATCTTGTACGCGATAAGTGTCTGGTGGAGCGTTGAGCCAGATGTGCTGGAACCGCAGATGCTGAATGACAGTAAGGGGCAGCCAGTGATTGGTTATGCAACCACAACCGCGCTGATCGACACCATTGATACCTTACTCGATAAACCGGGTGGCTGGTTATCAAACGATGTGATGCCGCCATCGGTCATGATGGATAATATGCCGGCCTTTGAATTCGGCGCTTTGGAACAGATCCGCGATCTGGCGCTAGTGATGCGTAAAGAATTCAGCCGTTCCCAATCCCAATCAACCGCTGATAAAGACCTGCTCGAAGCCCATTCTAAGCTCAATATCGACCATACCAGCTGGTTAGTGCCGAGTGCTGAAAGTGAATACCGCGATGCGGTTAAACTGCTGAAACTGTATCGCGCTAGAATGGCGGACCCGCAGAATAATGACGCACAGTTTTATGCTCGGGCGGATAACCTCAATGAATGGTTGAAAGAGGTGCAAAAGCGCCTGGGCAGTTTGTCACAGCAATTGTCAGCCAGCGTCGGTCAGGAGCGTTTAAATACTGATTTGGCAGGTGATAGTGCCGCTCGGCAATCAACACCCTCTCACTCCAGTATCGAGGTTAAAACCAGCTGGTGGCAGATCGATGATGTGTTTTACGAAGCCCGTGGCTCTACCTGGGCGCTACTGAATTTTATGAAAGCCATTCAAGTGGACTTCGCTGATGTGTTGAAGAAGAAAAATGCTGAAGTTAGCTTGAGACAGATTATCCGTGAGTTGGAATCGACTCAGCAAACCGTGTGGAGCCCGATTATTCTCAACGGCTCAGGTTTCGGATTTGTGGCCAATCATTCACTGGTAATGGCCAATTACGTATCCCGCGCAAATGCGGCGGTAATTGATTTAACCAATCTACTATCACAAGGTTAAGGAATGAAAAAAACATTAATGGCTATGATCGTGCTGTCCTCTATGACAGCGGTATCCGCGCAGGCAGCCACAGTTCTGGGGTTTAAAGTCGGTGGTGATTTCTGGAATGCTGACGCCAGCGGTACCTTTGCTGAGAAGGGACAGGCGCAACAGGAATTTGGCTACGATTCTTCATCGCGTTATAGCTTGTGGTTGAATCTGGAGCATCCGATCCCGTTTTTGCCGAATTTAAAGATCCGCGAAAACCATCTGGAAGAAGATGGCAGTTTGTCTGCTGACAGTATGTCGTTTTCCGGGCTCACTTTTAATGGTGATACCAATGCCAATATCGATCTCGGTAATACGGATTTCATTGGTTACTATGAACTGCTAGATAACGATATTTTGTCTCTGGATGTTGGTGCTGCATATAAGAAGTTTGATGGTTCGTTTCGGGTTTATCAGGCCAGTAAGTCAACCACCATTGAGTTAACTAAAGGGGTGTTTATGGGGTATGCCAATGCGGAACTGGGCGTGCCCGGAACCGGTCTGTTTGCATACGCAGATGTTCTGGCCGGCATCGATGAGTCGAGTGTTTATGATTATCAGGTCGGTCTGGGCTGGCAGTTTGATGGTGTTGCTTTAGACACCCGTATCCATGCCGGTTACCGTAACTTCAAATTTGATGTGGATGACTTTGATGGTGTGACTGCCAATATGAAATTTGATGGCGTGTTCGCCGGTGTTGAATTAGTTTTCTAAGTTAATTGGTAAACGGCATAAAAAAACCGCCAAACGGCGGTTTTTTTATGTGTGCGAGCGCTTAAGGCTGCTGACGATTATCGGCCGTCAGCCCCTTATTAATGGCCATCACATCATCTTCGGTCAGCGTACCGGCAGCTTGTTTCAATGCCAGAATGGAGTTGATATAGCTGTAGCGCGCATCAGATAACTGACGTTTGGAATTATACAAGTTGTAGGTGCTATTGAGCACATCAACAATGGTACGCGTACCCACTTCAAACCCTGCCTGAGTGGCTTTCAGTGCACTTTCAGAAGAAACAACTGACTGCTCATAGGCTTTGATAGAACTAATAGACGCGTTGACGTTGTTGAAGTCGCTGCGAATATTTTTCACAACCAGACGGTAGTTCTGTTCCAGTAACTGATTGGCCTGAACGTAAGCATATTGTGCCTGTTTTACCTGAGAGGTTACTTTGAAACCTTCAAAGATAGGAACACTCATGGTGATGCCGACACTTTTGTTGTCATAGTCGGGAATATCATTTCCATAAGTCTGGGCATCGTAGGCCTTGGTGTATCCAGCATCCAAACTTAACGATGGGTAATGTCCGGCTTTATAGTAGGTAATGGTTTCTTTGGCGATATCTTTACCTAAACGATAACTCAACAGCGACAGACTATTTTGTTCTGCCAGATTTTGCCATTGCTGAGGAGTCGCCGGCGTCGGCATTGAGGCCGAGAAACGGTCAGTATCCAGTACCTTAAGATCGGTATGATCAACCCCTGTGATTTCGCGTAATGCCTCATAGCTGTTTGTCAGGCTATTCTGAGCGGTAATCACCGCCGCATTGGCCAGATCGTACTGCGCCTGAGCTTCATGCACATCGGTAATTGCGGTTAAGCCGACGGCAAAACGCTGTTTGGTCTGCTCTAACTGGCGTTCAATAGCGGTGCGCTCAGCGATTTGATACTCATAGGTATCTTTGGCTGACAACACGTCAAAATAGGCGGAAGTGACGCGGATGATCAGACTCTGCAAAGAAGCGGCATAGTCAGCATCGGCCTGCGCGGCAGTTTTCTCTGCCAGAGACAATCCCACCCAAACAGAATGATCGTAGATACTCTGACTGAGGGACAAGGTGCCAGTAAGACCGCGACTGTTGCCACTATAGCTATTCCAGGCTTTGCTATAGCCAATCTGCCCACTAATTGTTGGCAGCAATGAGGCGCGATTGACCTCAATCGCTTCATAAAGCTGATCACGTTGTGCTTTGGCCTGCAGAACGACAGGGTCACTCTTGAGAGCTTGCTGGTAAATCTGAAGCAAATCGTCGGCGTGAGCAGCATGAGCTGAAGCAGCGAGCGTTAACGCCGCGCATAAAGTGCGGATCTTGAATTTCATTAGCTGTCCTTATAGACAAACACCCTGTAAAGGTGGTTTAACTTCGTTAGACTGTTAATGCCTTAAAAAGGCGGTTTGCGCTTCCCGACGCTTCCCGATACAGCAAAACTTGTTGGCCGAAATACTAAAAACCATCTGATTTCCAGTCAACTCCGAAGTGTAACAGATTTTATTAATTAATGATGCCGCTTAATTGTGACGAAAACCTCGCGGTAAGCTGGAGCTCAGTTATGGCAGAGATGGGACGAAAATGAAACCTGAAAAATTCTCCAAGAACGATATTGAGATTTTAGGCAAAAGAACACTTTATTCTGGCTTCTTTTCTATGGAAGAATACCGCTTCCGTCATCGTTTGTTTGCTGGTGGCTGGAGTGGTGAGGTGCGTCGCGAAATTTTCGAGCGTGGTCATGCCGTTGTGGTACTGCCCTATGATCCCGTCTTGGATCAGGTAGTGTTAATCGAGCAATTACGTTTTCCGGCAGTAATGACCAGTGATTCTCCGTGGTTGCTGGAACTTGTGGCCGGTATGATCGACAGTGATGAGACACCTGAGCAAGTGGCGCGGCGAGAGTTGATGGAAGAAAGCGGTCTTACCGCGCGCAGTCTGCATGCCATCAGCAGTTATCTGTCGAGTCCCGGCGGCAGTACGGAACGATTTTACTTTTATTGGGCGGCAGTAGATGCCAGTGTCGCTGGCGGAATCCACGGGCTTGCTGCCGAACATGAAGATATCCGGGTTGTGGTGTTACCACGCCAACAAGCCTATGAAATGACAACTGATGGCCGCATCGACAACGTGTCGACCGCTTTGGGTCTGCAATGGTTACAACTTAACTACCAACAATTGATGGCTAGGGATGCAGAAAGCAAAAGATAAATACCAACCTGATGTCAGCCGATTTCTCGCATTATGTGGTCGGAATTATGCCCATATCGTGCGCTGGTTGCCGGAGTCTTGTGCCACTGGTGAGCAGTGGCAAGTCGAGGGCAGCTTCGGTTGCCTGGAGGTCAGTATTCTTGAAAATACGCCTTATACTCAAGTGGTTAGTATTGCCCGTCCGATGGGGCAGGATGGCGTAGTGCCGGTTCCTTGTGTGACGGTGAGAGTCTATCATGATGCTAAATTAGCAGAAGTGTTAAGCAGTCAACAGATTTCCCGATTACAGGCGGTGTATGATTATCCGAACCTGCATATGCATCATCGGAATGAAAAATATCAGGTTAACGCCTTTCTGGAGGAGTTGTTGAAAATCGACTGTCGTGCGCGCCTTGTTTGTCAGTCATAGTATTGGGTAATCAATGTGCTGAAAGAGGCTATCACTTATCGTATCCCAAAGGATCATTGCGTACGCTTAGTGCAGATTACCGATCCTCATCTGTTTGCCGATCCTGACGGGCATCTGTTGGGAGTCAACACGGCCAGCAGTTTTGAAGCCGTACTCAATACCATCGAAGCCCTCAGTTATCCCGCCGATATTTTGTTAGCCACAGGTGATCTCAGCCAGGATTTTTCCGGTGAGTCGTATCACAACTTCGTCAAAGCCATTGAGCCATTGAATCTCCCGTGCCATTACCTGCCGGGAAATCACGACGACCCACGGATCATGAGCCTGCATATGCAGGGAAAGCAAATCTTTGGTCAACGGCGGGTGCTGGCGGGAAATTGGCAGATAATTATGCTGGACTCGACGGTTCGCGGTCGTCCGGGGGGGCACCTGAGTGATGAAGAATTTGCCATTATTCAGAGCGCCATAGCCGCTGAGCCTGAACGTCACGCATTGCTGGTGATGCACCATAACCCGATAAAAGTTAATTGTGCCTGGTTAGATCAGCATTGGATGGATAATGGTGATCAATTTCTGGCGCAGATGGCAAAGTTGCCACAAGTAAAAGGGATGTTGTGGGGACATGTGCATCAGCAACTGGATAGTCTCTATCCTGGTGAACACCACAATATTGCATTAATGGCCACGCCATCAACCTGCATTCAGTTTAAGCCACAATCCCCTTATTTCGCCCTGGATTCCGTGCAACCGGGCTATCGTTTGCTGGAGCTGCGACCGGATGGTAGCATGCTGACCAATGTGTACCGTATTCCGGGAGAACGTTTCGCTCCCGACATTCAGGCGAGTGGTTACTGATTTATCCCCAGAGTAGCCGCTGTTGCGAGGATCTATGCTGCTCTACATTCATGGTTTTAACAGCTCTCCATTTTCCGATAAAGCCACGGTTACCCAAGCCTATATCAAGACGCATTTTCCAGAAACCAAGATGATAGTGCCGCAATTGCCTTCGTCGCCACAGGCCGCGATGGACTTGCTGCAACAGATTACTGAACAGGCGTTGGCTGATGGCGAAAAACTGTGTTTTATCGGTTCGTCACTTGGAGGCTATTTCGCCAGTTGGCTAGTACAACATTATGGTGGGCGGGCAGTGCTGGTAAATCCAGCAGTAAAACCCTATGAATTGTTTGAAGATTATCTTGGTCCACAAGTTAACCCCTACACCGGGGAACATTATGAATTACTGCCCGAGCACCAACAACAGTTGCGGCAATTTGATACGCCAGTCATTCTCAACCCTGATCGTTTTTTGGTACTGTTACAAACTGCCGATGAAGTACTGGATTATCGTCAGGCATTGGCTAAATACCATTGTTGTGAGATGCTGCTTGAGGCCGGTGGTAATCACAGCTTTGTGGGCTATGGCGATAAACTGGATACGGTGAGCCGATTTCTTTGCTTACCTTGACAATCAGATATGTGCGGCCCACGATGGCCTCAAAAAATAAAAAGTACGCGCTATGACAAATCAATATACCTCCGACGCCATTGAAGTTCTCAACGGACTTGATCCGGTAAAACGCCGTCCCGGTATGTACACGGATACCACCCGTCCCAACCATTTGGGACAGGAAGTGATCGACAACAGCGTCGATGAAGCGTTGGCTGGCTTTGCCAGTAAAATTGACGTGATTTTGTATCCCGATAACTCGCTGGAAGTCATAGATGATGGCCGTGGAATGCCAGTGGATATTCACCCGGAAGAAGGCATTCCTGGGGTTGAACTGATCCTCACCAAACTGCACGCCGGTGGTAAATTCTCGAATAAAAACTACCAATTTTCCGGTGGCTTGCACGGTGTTGGGATTTCGGTGGTCAATGCGTTATCCAAACGGGTTGAAGTGACAGTTCGCCGTGACGGTCAGGTCTATGATATTGCCTTTGAGCATGGCAATTGTGTTGAAGCGTTACATGTTACCGGCAGCTGTGGGCGTCGTAATACCGGTACACGTGTACAGTTCTGGCCAGAACCACAATATTTTGATTCTGCTAACTATTCCATCAGCAGGCTGACCCATTTGCTACGGGCTAAAGCAGTGCTGTGTCCGGGCTTACGCATTCGGTTTGTCAATAAACAGTCGGGTGAAGAGCTGGAATGGTTCTACGAAGCCGGTCTGACCGATTACATTAAGGATTCAATCAAAGATTCGGTCACCTTGCCGGAAGAGCCATTTGTTGGCAGCCTCAGTACAAAAATTGAAGCCGCCGACTGGGCCATTACATGGTTACCCGAAGGTGGTGAGTGCCTTAACGAAAGTTACGTTAACCTGATCCCTACGCCGCTGGGCGGAACTCACGTTAACGGGTTTCGCCAAGGGTTATTGGAATCCATGCGCGAGTTTTGTGAATTCCGCAATCTGATCCCGCGTGGCATTAAATTGAGCCCGGAAGATATCTGGGACAAAGCCTCATTCGTGCTGTCTGTGAAAATGCAGGACCCACAGTTTGCTGGACAGACCAAGGAGAAACTCTCCAGTCGGCAATGTGCCGCTTTCGTGTCCGGTATCGTGCGTGATGCGTTCAGCCTATGGCTGAACAGCCATACTGACCAAGCTGAACTGTTGGCCGAGATGTGCATCAATAATGCACAGAAACGGTTAAAGTCGGCGAAGAAAATTGCCCGTAAAAAAGTGACCGCTGGGCCAGCACTCCCGGGTAAATTGACCGATTGTACCAGTCAGGATAATGGCCGCACTGAGCTGTTTTTGGTGGAAGGGGATTCTGCGGGCGGTAGTGCCAAGCAGGCGCGTGATAAAGAGTTTCAAGCCATTATGCCGCTGCGCGGTAAGATCCTGAATACATGGGAAGTCGATGGTTCTCAGGTGCTAGGTTCACAGGAAGTACACGATATTTCAGTCGCTATCGGTTGTGATCCCGATAGTGATGACATTTCAGAGTTGCGCTATGGCAAAATTTGCGTGCTAGCGGATGCCGACTCGGATGGACTGCATATTGCTACGCTGCTCTGCGCATTATTCCTAAAGCATTTTAAAGTGTTAGTAGAACAAGGACATATCTACATTGCGATGCCACCGCTTTTCCGTATAGATATTGGCAAAGAGGTGTATTACGCACTGGATGAAGAAGAAAAACAAAGCATCCTCAGCCGCATTGCGGCAGATAACAAAAAAGGCAAAGTGCAAGTGACCCGATTTAAAGGGCTGGGTGAGATGAACCCTCTGCAGCTCAGGGAAACCACCATGGATCCTAACACCCGCCGCTTGGTGCAGATGACCATTGATGATGCCGATGAAACTGTGGCATTGATGGATATGCTGTTATCCAAAAAGCGAGCCGGGGATCGCAAATCTTGGCTGGAAACTAAGGGAGATCTGGCCGAGTTTTGATGTCGCAAATGCCTGAAAATAAGAGCAAAGGCAAGGTTATGATGAATTTCTGTAACAGAATCGGCAGGAACGCCGGTGCAGGTTTGTTACTGCTGGGAACCGCCTTGAGTTGCGGGACTGCCAATGCAGCGCAGTCTGTTGTGATTATGGTAACTAAGGGGTTTGGCGTATCTCTGTATGCTACCGAATTAGGTGATGCAAAGCAGATCGTGGTTGGCGATCAGGGCACGCTGTTTGTGGGCTCCCGTAAGAGTGGCACCATTACCGCATTGGTTGACAGCAATAATGATGGCCGAGTCGACCGACGTTATCTGGTCGCTAAAGATCTGGATTATCCGGAAGCGTTAGCATTTCATAATGGGGATCTCTACGCTGCGCTGGAAGATCGTATTGTTGTATTCAATAACATCGAACAACGCCTAAAGCGGCCCAGTCGCCCAAGGGAAGTCTATGACCGACTACCAGGTAAGGGTAACAAAAGTATCCGCGGTATAAAATTCGGCCCCGATGGTCGGTTATACGTTTCGATAAGTGCACCGTGTAATGTCTGCGAACCTATTGCGCCGTTTGGCAGTATCATCGCGATCGATCTTGACTCTGGTGAGTCACAACAAATTGCCACGGGCATCCGTCAGGTGGTCGGTTTTGACTGGAATCCAGTGAATGGCAAGCTGTGGTTTGCCGATAGTAGCCGTGATTGGATGGGGGATAACATCCCACCAGATGAAATTAACCGCATCGATAGACCCGGAGAGCACTTTGGTTTTCCCTATATCCATGGCAAAGATATAAAAGAACCCGCCTACGAAAAGCCGAAAAACCTAACGGTAGAGCCGCCAGTGTTTGAATTGCCTGCCCATGTTGCACCAATGGGCTTGTTGTTTTATATCGGTAACCAGTTTCCAGCCGAATATCATAATCAGATGCTGGTGGCTGAGAATGGTTCGTGGAACCGCTCCAGCAAGGTGGGCTACCAGGTCGTTTTATTAAAAATGGACGGTGATAAAGTCGTCAGCCGTTCAACACTATTGAGTTTCCTTGACGGTGAATTTCCGATGGCGCGTCCCTACTCATTGGCGATGGCACCGGATGGCTCCGTATATATCTCTGACGATTTGAAAGGCAACATTTATCGCCTGTTTTATAAAGGCAATGATGCAGATGAAGCTGATGAATAACAATCATAACCCGGCACAGGAAGACAATCATGAGTGATCCTCTGGCCCTGAGTATGGATGGTGTGGAACAGATCCCACTCCGGCGTTTCACCGAAGATGCTTATCTCAATTATTCCATGTATGTCATCATGGACCGGGCATTGCCGCATATCGGCGATGGCCTGAAGCCGGTACAGCGGCGCATCATCTATGCGATGAGCGAACTTGGACTGTCCGCTGCTGCTAAATACAAAAAATCCGCGCGTACTGTAGGTGACGTGCTGGGTAAATATCATCCGCATGGCGACAGCGCTTGTTATGAAGCGATGGTACTGATGGCACAACCATTTACGTATCGCTATCCACTGGTGGATGGACAGGGTAACTGGGGGGCGCCAGATGATCCGAAGTCATTCGCTGCCATGCGTTATACCGAAGCACGTTTGTCACGATTCTCCGAAGTGTTATTGAGTGAACTGGGGCAGGGAACGGTTGACTGGGGCACTAACTTCGATGGCACCTTAAAAGAACCACTGGTAATGCCAGCGCGGTTACCGCATATCCTGCTCAATGGCATCACGGGGATTGCGGTGGGGATGGCAACCGATATTCCACCGCATAATGCGCGGGAGCTGGCTCACGCCTGTATTGAGTTACTGGACAATCCTGGCGCGGATTTACCACGGTTGATGGAGTTTGTGCCAGGACCTGATTATCCAACAGAAGCTGAAATCATTACCCCGCCGGATGAAATTGGCAAAATCTATGAATCCGGTCGCGGCACTATCAAAGCTCGTGCTGTTTATAGCGTGGAAGATGGCGAAATTGTTGTCACTGCGCTGCCGCATCAGTCCAGCTCCAGCAAAATTCTGGAACAGATCGCGGCACAGATGCAGGCGAAAAAGTTGCCAATGGTGACAGATTTACGCGATGAGTCTGACCATGAAAATCCGGTACGACTGGTCATTGTCCCACGCTCAAACCGGGTCGATTGTGCTCAATTGATGGCGCACCTGTTTGCCACCACCGATTTGGAAAAAGGTTATCGGGTCAACCTCAACGTACTGGGCTTAGATGGGCGACCACAAGTTAAGGGACTTAAACAATTACTGACCGAGTGGCTGAGTTTTCGTACCACTACCGTACGTCGTCGGCTTGAGTTCCGCTTAGACAAGGTATTGTCTCGCTTACATATTCTTGAAGCATTGATGATTGCCTTCCTCAATATTGATGAAGTGATTGAGATTATCCGTTTCAACGATGAGCCTAAAGCGGAACTGATGCGTCGTTTCAGTTTGAGTGATAAGCAGGCAGAAGCGATCCTGGAATTGAAACTGCGTCATTTAGCCAAACTGGAAGAGATGAAAATCCGTGGTGAACAAGACGAGCTGGAAAAAGAACGCGAACAACTGCAGCTATTACTGAGCTCAGAACGGCGCTTGAAGACGCTCATCAAAAAAGAGTTACAGGCTGATGCCGACACTTATGGTGATGATCGCCGTTCACCATTGGTGGTGCGCGCAGAGTCCAAAGCGCTGTCAGAACAGGAACTGGTACCGACCGAGCCGGTAACCGTGGTCCTTTCTGAAAAAGGCTGGGTACGCTGTGCCAAAGGTCATGATATTGATGCCGAGGGCTTGTCTTATAAAGCAGGAGATAGCTTCTTATGTGCCGCAATGGGACGGAGCAATCAACCCAGTGTGTTCATTGACGGCTCTGGCCGGGCATTTTCTACGGAGACCCATACTCTGCCATCGGCGCGAAGTCAGGGCGAACCTATCACTACACGTTTTAACCTGGTGCCGGGTGAGACGATGGAACATGTGTTGTTAGGTGATGATGACAACAAGTTTCTGCTGGCGAGTGATGCTGGTTATGGCTTTATCTGTGAATTCAAAGAGATGGTATCGCGCAATAAAGCCGGTAAAGCGCTATTGAGCTTGCCATCAAATGCGAAAGTCTTAACGCCACAACGCTTGGACAAAGGCGTAGATTATTCGATTTTGGCGATCACCAACGAAGGCCGTATGTTGCTGTTTTCCGTAGATGCGTTACCGCAATTGTCTAAGGGCAAAGGTAACAAGATTATCGGCATTCCATCAGAGCGTGCCAAACTGCGTGAGGAGTTACTGACGCACCTGTATCTGGTGCCCAGCGGTAGCAGTGTGACGCTTTGGGCTGGCAAGCGGAAGCTGACACTGAAGAGCAGTGATCTGGAATATTATCGTGGTGAACGCGGTCGTCGTGGTGCGAAGTTGCCACGAGGATTACAACGAGTCGATAGCGTCGAGGTAAGCCAGGATTCGTTACCAGATGAGAGTAACGTCACCACCGATGATAGTGACGTTTAATTAAGATTAAAAAGCCGCTGTCACAGCGGCTTTTTATGGGCACTAGTGCAATTAAGCAACTTCGTAATAATTAGGTTCCACATCCAACTGTTGCTGAATGATCTGCATTGCCATGCGGGTACATTTACCGCACTGATCGCCCACGCCTAGACGCTGGCGAACCTCTTTAAGACTGGTATCTCCTTGGCTGACGGCCTGTCTGATCTGGGTATCCGTAATTGCGTGACACAGACAAACGTACATAACTGCTGAACTCCAGAACCTACGCATTAATACTGTAGTTATTATAAATAAAAATAGTTCTCAATAACAATAATAATTGACTAATTTTTAGTCTGGATCACAGTTGGTAGCTGTTCGTAAGCCTGAATTTTAATGAAATCATATAATTAATTTCAGGCGCTAACTGAAGGATGTCACCTTTGGCAAGATTGACAAACATCAGCAGATGTCAGTAGCCACGCTTGAAATCAATCTGATACTGCAAGGGGGACTGCTGACGCCAGCGTGAATAGTTGTCAGCGAAAATTTCTACCACTTGCTGCGGAAAACTGGGTGCGGAAATATGTGGGGTAATAATCGCGTTGGACATCTGCCATAAGCGCTGATGTGGTGGCAACGGTTCTTGAGGAAATACGTCCAGTATCGCTGTGATATCCGAGCGTTCTGAAAGTAGTTGTGTCAGCGCTTCCAGATCGATTGCACTGCCGCGTCCGACATTAAATAGTATGGCCCCCTGTTTGAGATAACGCAGTCGCTCAGCATCAAGAATGTCAGTACTGGCTGGCGATGCAGGCAGGGTGTTGACAACTACATCGGCTTGCGGCAAAGCATCATTGAGTTGTTGGTTGGTGATAATTCGATCAAATGCGGCTGGCTGCTTGCCGCTCAGGTTCATGCCAACAGTATGCATGCCAAAATGTTTGGCGGTGGCCGCCACATGGCTACCGATAGAGCCGGTGCCAAGCAGCAATATTTGTTGCCCTTGCAGGCTCTGATAGTTACCTGGTTGCCACAATTGCTGCTGCTGTTGCTGCCGATAAAGCTGTTGCTGGCGGCAGTGAGCCAACAGATAGCCAAAGATATATTCACTCATTAATGGGCCAAAAATTCCCTTAATGTTTGTGAGTTGGTAATCACTACGGCGCTTAGGCCCTAACAATTTATCAACGCCGGCAAAGGTGGATTGCAGCCACTGTAACTGATGGGCATGCGGCAATAATGGCAGTGCTAGCGCGGGTTCTGCCAGCCAGATATCTGCCTCTGCAATCGCCGCAGGCGAATCATCCACAAGCTGTAACTCGGGGAGTACCAGTTGTTCTAGCAACGGCAGATAACGATGATTTTCCCGGGTAAGTAATAGTAACTTGTGAACCATATCCGATACCTATATGCTGACAGTTATCTGCCACAACTCGCTGTTAATAAATGCATTATCTTGTTGAATATCTGACCAAATTCGGCAGCATGTTACATCCTTGGCTCAGTGAAATTGCCACTGCCATGGTTGCCTGCATTGTACTGGTGTTCGGTGCCGACGTTAACCGTTGGTTACGACGTCAGTTGGGCGCCCGCAATTTCGTGGTCCGGACGTTGATTTTTATCGTCGTCAATGCCTTTGGTTATGGCATGTTAATAGTCACCGTCAGCCCGTGGCTAGCTAGGCAATTAGCACATATGCCGGCGATGTGGATGTTTTTACTGGTGACGATCACTTTCATTTTGGTCGGCAGCTGGGCTCAGCGAAATAATCAAAGCTGAGTTTACTCAAACCAATCGCTGTAATCTCGGGTGGAGGGCTCCGCCAGCACCTGCCGCGCTTTATCCGGGAAATTACTGAAAATGCCATCCACACCTAACTGTTTTAGCGCACGGATATCATCAATATCGTCGACGGTGTAGACATGAACCTTTAAGCCACGCTGATGGGCATCGGCCAGCAATTGATGACTAATAAAGTTGATGTCCAGATGCAAGGCTACTGCGTCCAATGTACTGGCGCAGGCGGCTAAATCTTCCGGAATACTGGCAAGTAATGGGGCAACATGCGCTTGCCCAAACTGCTGCTTCACTTGTCTGAGATAGGGATGGTTGAAGGAGGAGATCAGTAGCTGTTCAGGTTGATAGCCCAACTCACTCAGATAGCTTGGATATTGTTTGAGAAATGGCGCAACACAACCAATGCCTTTCAGTTCGATATTCACCTGCAATCTATGATCAAGCGCCTGCAACACTTGTCGCAGTGTGGGAATAACCTCACCGCCCACCCGTAATTCGGCAACTTCCTGTAAACTCTTACGGTGGATCAGACCACTACCACTGCTTTTATGGGCCAGTTGCCGGTCATGAAATACCAGCAACTCACCTTCCACACTGTGAACATCTAACTCTACTGCATCCGCGCCTAATTCCAGCGCCAGCAGCATGGCTTTTATCGTGTTTTCCGGCGCATAACCGCTGGCACCTCGATGCGCAAATACCAACATAATCAGTTTCTCACAACAACAGCGGCAAAATTGATTCAGCCATAAATCCGATTAGATTTCAGTCAGATCCGTAATGTTTGCAAAAGGTGCTCCCATTCGGGTGACTGCTTCGGGTGCCACACCATCGGCAAATGCAGCGAGTGCATCTTTAGCAAATAACAATACCACAGTACTGCCAAGCTTAAAGCGTCCCATTTCCTGGCCTTTGGCGAGTTTTATCGCTTCATCACCCTGAACGTCATAGTCCCAGACAAACACCTTTTTACCCGTAGGTGGCGTTACGGTTCCGGCCCAGACAGTCTCAATACTGGCAACAATCGTGGCACCTACCAGCACCATGGCCATTGGTCCGATAGCCGTTTCAAAAATGGCGACTACTCGTTCATTGCGTGCAAACAATCCTGGGACATTGCGCGCCGTCAGTGGATTTACCGAAAACAGCTCCCCCGGGACATAAATCATTTTTGACAATACGCCATCAAACGGCATGTGGATCCGGTGATAATCCTTGGGCGCAAGATATATCGTGGCGAAGTCACCATCATAAAAACGGTCAGCGACATCCTGCTTGCCACCGAGTAATGCTAACGCACTGTAATCATGTCCTTTGGCTTGAATAATTCGACCATCAACAATTGCGCCACACTGACTGACAGTCCCATCAACCGGATGCGCCAGTTGCTGTGGGTCTTCGCAGAGTGGACGAACGCCAGATTTCAATGCGCGCGTAAAGAAGGCATTAAAACTACGGTAGTCTTCGGCTTCTGGCTGCTGAGCTTCTGCCATATTAATGCCATAGTGTTTGATAAACCAACGGATAGCCACGGTTGTCAGTTTGCCAGCTTCTGCTGCCGCCAGTTTGCCGACTGCTCTTGAGAGCAAGTGTTTGGGCAACAGATATTGCAGTGCAATCTTCAGCTTGTCCAATATTTGAATTCCTTGTTAACGAAGTTTAAAAATCATCGACGCCGGCCCTGAACTGGCGCGCATGGCGCTGTTCACTGAGACTGGCAATAATTCGGTGATAATTGTTAAAGCGATCCCGGGCAATTTTGCCTTGCTCGACCGCTTCTCGCAATCGGCAACCTGGGTCATCAAGATGTTTGCAGTCACGAAATTTACAGCCACCCAAGTGATCTCTAAATTCGACAAAGCACCAGCTCACGCGTTCAGCTGTCAGATGCCACAGTGCAAATTCCCTGACGCCAGGAGAATCAATTAAATCGCCCCCGGATGGCAGATGCAGTAACCTTGAGGCCGTGGTGGTGTGTTGTCCCAGACCGGAATTATCCGACACATCACCTATGAGCAACTGGGCATCTGGCAGCACACAGTTAATCAACGAGGATTTGCCCACCCCTGATTGGCCGGTAAAAATACTGACTTTGTCATCCAGCAACGACTGCAACTCTTCAATCCCGGCACCGGTGCGACTGCTGACTTCATAGACCTGATAGCCAATTGCCCGATAACGTACTAACGCTTGGTCGATTTCGGTGGCCATCTCTTCGGTCAGCAGATCGATTTTGTTCAGGACAATAACAGGTGGAATCCCACAGTCTTCTGCGGCGACCAGATAACGATCAATAATCTGCGTGGAAAATACCGGCACTACGGATGATACAATCAGGATCTGGTCAATATTGGCGGCGACGACTTTCACTCCATCATAGAGATCTGGTCGGGTAAGTGTCGAGCGTCGAGGATGTACGGCTTCGACGACTCCGGCAATCGTATGGCTTGGGTCCGTCGCCGGTCGCATCACTACTTTATCGCCACAAACCAGGCTGCCGATGGTTCGACGCAAGTTGCAGCGGATCAGTTCTCCGCCAGTTGTTTCCACATCAGCGTGTTGACCAAAACGGGAGATGACAGTGCCTTCCTGTTCTGGCCCTAGCAGGCTGTCCTGAAATTCAGTGGCGGATTCTTCAGTATTGTTACCGCGTTGCAATCGTTTTTCGTGATTTGCTTTCATGCGGCGCAATTGGCCGTGGGTCAGTTTCTTTTTGCTCACGGATACCTTGGTTTGTTGGGAACTGTTAAAAAGCAGTATGATACACGGTCTTGAATAAAAAAGCCTGAATATGGCGGTTAGGAGAAGGGCGCACTATGGCAGCCAATGCAGAAAACCTGATTTGGATAGATTTGGAAATGACCGGTCTGGAACCGGAAACTGACCGGATAATTGAAATTGCGACACTGGTGACAGATAAAGAGTTGAATGTTGTTGGTGAAGGGCCAGTGATTGCTATCCATCAAACTGATGCGGTGTTGGCTGCGATGGATGATTGGAATCAACAGCATCATGGGGCGTCCGGTCTGATTGCGCGGGTGAAAGCCAGTCAATACAGTGAGCAGGATGCCATACGAGAAACCATTGCGTTTTTACAAAATTATGTGCCGAAAGGGGCATCGCCTATGTGCGGTAATAGCATTGGCCAGGACCGACGGTTTCTGAACAAGTACATGCGAGAGCTGGAAGAGTATTTCCATTATCGAAACATAGATGTGAGCACAATCAAGGAATTAGTGCGGCGCTGGCAACCGGAAATCATGAAGGATTTTAACAAGCAAAATACGCATCAGGCATTGCAGGATATTCAGGAGTCTATTGCCGAGCTGAAGTTTTATCGGCAGCGGGTATTTAAAATTTGACCGTTTGGCAGATAATTGTTGTCAGGGGGGTTGCAGGGGTTAGAAATTTGCCTATAATGCGGCCTCACCTTCCCGCTGGTTGATAACGCTAGCAGGAATACGGTGCGACATTAGCTCAGTTGGTAGAGCGATACCTTGCCAAGGTATAGGTCACCGGTTCGAACCCGGTATGTCGCTCC
>NZ_JARFTS010000006.1:0-185555 GCF_029167175.1 Shewanella sp. A32 | reverse complement strand
GGAATTGGTAGACACGCCAGCTTCAGGTGCTGGTGCCCTTACGGGCGTGGAAGTTCAAGTCTTCTCACCTGTACCAACTACGCAAACTAAGTTATTCTGATATTTCACTCTGTGATGTGCAGGTGTGGTGGAATTGGTAGACACGCCAGCTTCAGGTGCTGGTGCCCTTACGGGCGTGGAAGTTCAAGTCTTCTCACCTGTACCAATTCAGAGTGAAACAAAAATATGTCGTGCAGGTGTGGTGGAATTGGTAGACACGCCAGCTTCAGGTGCTGGTGCCCTTACGGGCGTGGAAGTTCAAGTCTTCTCACCTGTACCAATTCAGAGTGAAACAAAAATATGTCGTGCAGGTGTGGTGGAATTGGTAGACACGCCAGCTTCAGGTGCTGGTGCCCTTACGGGCGTGGAAGTTCAAGTCTTCTCACCTGTACCAATATTTTATAAAGCCTCGTTTTTCGAGGTTTTTTTGTGCCTAAAATTCACCTTCTGCAAACATCGACTGCGATTGGCAGCGTAACACGCTGAAATTTCCCTCCAATTACTCACGGGCTTACTTTTCCAGACTATCGCGTTGGCACTTACCAACTAAATCATAGGGCGTGCCAAAGCGCGCAAGTAAGTGCAATAGGCAACACATTGGCATCGCCGTCTCCCAAATAGATGACATGCTCCCATAGGATCAAAGTGAAAATTTGAGACCCATTCATGCTGGTGAATTGCTTTTTTCCTGAGAAAGCCTTTCGCTACTCTGGCTCCTATCTACTGCCAGAAGATGTTCCATAGCAATTTTTATCACCAACCGTCTGAAACCGCCCGTTTATGAGTGATACCTTAGCCCTCACAAACCAGACAATGACAGCATTTATCAGTTACCCAATAAGCCAATATTTCATGTCACAAACAAATACGGCTTGGTTATGAAGCGGATACCGCACAACACACACGTCCTTTTAGGTGTTAAGTCCGTTGGCCTTAAACGCCACGTTTACCAGCATCAGGTCGCGCCTTTCTTCACTCGCAAGTAATTCCACAACAATGATGTGGCTAATAGAAGGCAAATAATCTGCTTGGATAGCGATGTTTATTTAAAATTGACTACACTTTTGTTGTTTTGACTGTTTTTGATCTTTTACTCGAAAAATTCACACCAACATTCAAACCTTTTGCTCAGCTATCGCTGTCATATAGGTAACTTTTAACAATAACTCACCAAGGAAGTGCCGTGGAGGCGATAGGCGACGAGGAGCAGACACCAGTTTCCGGCACGGATGTGACAGAAATGCAGTTGATCCAGCGGGCCAGGCGAGGTGACAAAAACGCCTTTGCTGAGATCTACCGCCTGCATCACAAACGCGTTTATGCCCTGTGTCTGCGATTAGCGGGACAGACTTCGCTCGCTGAAGAAATGACTCAGGACTGCTTTATACGGGTATGGGAAAAACTTGACCAATTTCGCGGTGACAGCAAATTCAGCACTTGGCTTCATAGTCTGAGCGTCAATCAAGCGTTAACCAGCCTCAAGAAGCACCGCCGGTTCTGGGCCAGATTTCTACCGTTATCAGACCATGACGTAGACACCATTGGCAGTGTTTCAGATATTCAGGATTCGTCTTTATTGGATAAAAAAATCATGCAGTTACCTGAACGGGCTAGAATCGTCTTTGTATTGTTTGCTATCGAAGGGTACAGCCACACCGAAATTGCCTCAATGATGCATACCACCGAAGGCACCAGTAAGGCGCAGTACCATAGAGCGAAAACCTTACTTAAGGAGATGTTGTCATGAGCCAGCAGTCATTTGATGAACTGATTGAACAGCTCCCCAGAGAACTCACGCCAAAGAAAGATTTGTGGCCAGAGATAGCGCACCAACTAGAGCAAGCGCCTTCTCATCGCGCCATGAGCACCAGTGCCTGGAAGCAATTTGCAATCGCTTGTGGCTTGCTGCTACTCGGTGGCTTTGGTTATCGGCTGTGGTTGCCGCAGCAGGAAAGCCCTAATGATGCCCAAATGCTGGCGATGATGGCGCAGTTGCGCCAGCAACATGAACAACAAGTCACGTTCATTGAACAGCACAGTCATTTCAACCAATGGCAACATGCCAGTCTCACGGCTCCATTGAGCCGGGGTGTCGACGAACTACGGGCAGCATCTGCGCAGATTTATTTGGCATTACAAAAAGACCCTAAAGATCAACAGTTATGGCAGCTATGGATCTGGTCTCAACAGCGGGAGATTGACCTGCTGACGCAAGGACAACAACTGCCTGAAAGAATTTATGCTGAGAAAAAAGGAACTCGTATATGAAACAGTCTTACTTAGCCATGACACTGCTCACTTGGGCAGTTCTGACCAGCCCTTGGTCAATTGCCGCTGAGCAAGTCGATAAAAGTGCGCAACTAGCCGCTGGCAGCAAACTGGATATTCGTGTGCAGCGCGGTGAAGTCAAAATCCATGGCTGGGACAAGGCCGAAGTTGCGGTTAAGGGAACATTAGATGAATTAAGCCAGGGACTGACATTTTCCCAGGAGGGTGGCAGCTTTGTGATAGAAGATAAACTACCGCATAACTACTCCAGCCATGAAGAAAAAGGCTCAGATCTTGATATCTACCTGCCAACAAAGGTCGTGGTTAAAGTCAAAGGCGTTTCCGCTAATTATGAGCTGGATGCCATTAACGGCGAAATTACTACAGGTAACATTAGTGGTGATATTAACAGCAAGGCGGTTCAAGGCGAGCTCACCATCAAAACTGTTTCGGGCAACATTACCGCCCGCAATACCAGTGGCAACATTCGACTGGAGACAGTTTCCGGCGATATCGACGATCAAGGTAGCAGCGGTAACATCAGTTATCGTTTAGTTAGCGGCGATCTGACAGCCGACACTTCAGCAACCAAAATTGCGGCTGATATGGTTTCCGGCTCGGCCAAACTGCAGCTCAAACACGTAGATAATCTTAACCTACGCAGTGTTAGCGGGGATATGGACGTTAACTTGGCATCACTGGATACCAAAGCACAATTAGACAGTGTAAATGCCAATATTAATTTGATATTCAGTGGTTTGCCAGATGCTGAATTCAACATCAATGGTGGCCCTGGTGGCAAAATCTATAATGAACTTACCGATGCCAAGCCGATAACCTCAAAATATATGCACAGTGAAGTACTGAAATTTCAGACAGGTTCGGGCAAAGCTGACGTCAATATCACCACCATTAGCGGCGACATCAACGTCAAGAAACTCTGATAGTTAGCGACTGACAGAGGTTATTTCTGCCTCTGTCAGTGCCCGCCATTCACCGAGTGCCAATGTCGGATCCAGTTCAATATCCCCAATGGCTTCACGATGTAACG
The DNA here is from genome assembly GCF_029167175.1 of Shewanella sp. A32. Classification (NCBI taxonomy): domain Bacteria; kingdom Pseudomonadati; phylum Pseudomonadota; class Gammaproteobacteria; order Alteromonadales; family Shewanellaceae; genus Shewanella; species Shewanella sp. A32. Next base: position 182,197 of record NZ_JARFTS010000006.1, on the reverse strand, counting down.
CGGTAACTTTATTGCCAACCGCAGCAAACATGCGTTTTACCTGATGATATTTACCTTCACTAATCGTCAGCAGTACTGATGTTGGTGACAGTAACTCAAGTTGCGCCGGTCGAGTCAGCTCTCGCTCACCATGCAACTGTATGCCATTAGCAAATTGCGTCACCATCTCGGCAGTTACCGGCTCAGCCAATTCTACCCGATAACGCTTACCACAGGATTTCTTCGGTGATGTCACACAATGCGACCACTGACCATCGTCGGTGAGCAATACCAACCCGGTAGTATCGGCGTCTAATCGTCCGGCAATGTGCAAAATATCGACCCGAGGAATAGCTAACAGGCTCAACACCGATGGATAATATTCATCAATGGTTGAGCACAGGGTGTCCTGCGGCTTATTCAACATAAAATAACGTGTACCCGGCAACATAATTGTTACGCCATCCAGAGCCACCGTCATATTATCCGCCACTTTACAGCTTGGGTCTTTCACCACTTCCGCATCGACGGTGACATCACCACGATGTAACGCCTTTTTGGCCAGAGACCGGGTCAGACCGGTGGCATCACAAATGTATTTATCGAGCCGCACTTCGACAATCCTTTACGCTGCAAATAACCTATCGACAACTATTATCGGCGATCAACTGCATTCCACCAAGAGATATCAAGACAGAGCCGTTAGCCTTATCAACACCGCGACTGTAAATTTTGCTTACACATCATCAAGGCTTAACCTCACGCTCAAACTTGAGTGAAGATGTAAACACGCTTTAACATAATCCGTTAAGCTGCCACCGATACTTATAGGTTGGTCGCAGTCATCATAGTGTCGGCATACCGGCACGGCATAAAGCACTCCATTGAGTGAACGCGAAAGGAACCTGTATGAAAAAAGTAATCATTGGCGGTCTGTGTGCCACCATGCTCGCCGGGCTGACCGCTTGTAATAACAAGGATGCAGAAACAAAAGCCGCAGAACCCGCCACCCCCAAAGCCACTCAGACGGCGACAGCAACCGCAGTAGCAAACGCACTGGGCTCCGGAATTGATTTTGCCAATTTCGATAAATCAGTGCGGCCGCAGGATGATTTCTACAGTTACATTAACGGGACCTGGATTAAGAACACCCAAATTCCGGCTGACCGCACCGCGACAGGGGCCTTCTACGATCTGCGTGAAAAATCCCGTGATGATATCAAAGCCATTATTGAAGAAGTGGCGGCTCAGAAAGATCTGAAAGCTGGCAGCGATGAACAAAAAGTGGCAGATCTGTACCGTTCATTTATGGATACGCAAACCTTGGATAAATTGGGCATCGACCCGCTGAAACCAGAGTTGGCGAAAATTGATGCGATCAGCAACAAAGATCAGTTGATGACCTATTTTGGTAGCAGCCAGATTATTGGTGGTGGCACCCCAATGGCCTTTTATGTGGATATTGATGCGAAAGACTCCAGCCATTACGCCACGCACATCTGGCAATATGGCCTGAGCCTCCCCGAAAAAGATTACTACTTCAACGATGCCGAACGCTTTGTCAAAATCCGCGAAGCCTTCGTTGAACACATGCGCAAGATGTTCAAACTGGCGGGCTTTGATAAACCACGAAAAAGTGCCGAAGCCATTATGAAACTGGAAACCGCGATTGCGAAAGATCACTGGGATGTGGTGGCCAGTCGTGACAGCACTAAAACCTATAACAAATATGCCCTAAAGGATCTGCCACAATTGGCTCCTGGTGTTGACTGGAATGCCTATCTGACTGCTCTTGGTGCCGATAAACAGGCAGACATCATTATCAACCAGCCCAGCTATGTCACCGGACTGGCGAAACTCATCACCGACACGGATCTTGCCACCTGGAAAACCTACCTGCGCTGGCATCTGCTGACAAGTTACGCCGGCGATCTGGGAGAGTCCTTCGATAACGAAAACTTTGATTTCTACTCCCACATTCTCAACGGCCAGGAAGAACAGCAGCCGCGTTGGAAGCGTGGCGTGAGCAAGGTGAACAGCTTGCTGGGCGAAGTGGTGGGCAAAGTCTACGTCAAACGCCACTTTACTCCGGAAGCCAAAGCCAGAATGGAGCAACTGGTTGAGAATCTGCGTCAAGCATATTCAGACAGCATTGATGACTTGGACTGGATGAGCCCAGAAACCAAAACAGCGGCCAAAGCCAAACTGGCGAAATTCAATCCGAAAATTGGTTATCCGAATAAATGGGAAGACTATAGCCAGCTGACTATTAGCGCCAACGATCTGGTCGGTAACGAAATGCGCGCCGGCGAAGTTGAACATCAAAAAGACCTGAAGAAACTCAGCAGTCCGATTGATCGTGATGAATGGCACATGACGCCTCAAACCGTTAACGCCTATTACAATCCGACCATGAATGAAATCGTATTCCCAGCAGCGATTCTGCAACCACCGTTCTTCAATATGCAGGCTGACGATGCGGTGAACTATGGTGGTATCGGTGCGGTAATTGGTCATGAAATGGGCCATGGTTTTGATGATCAGGGTGCTAAGTTTGACGGTGATGGCAATTTGCGCGACTGGTGGACACAGAAAGATCTGGATGCCTTCCATGCTAAAACCAAAGCCTTGGTTGACCAGTACAATGGTTACTATGTCTTCCCAGATCTGCACGTCAATGGCGAGCTGACGCTCGGGGAAAATATCGGCGATCTGTCCGGCGTGACCATTGCTTACAAGGCATACCAAAAATCACTGCATGGAAACGCCGCACCGGTCATTGACGGTTTGAGCGGCGACCAGCGTTTCTTTATGGGATTTGCCCAGATCTGGCGAGCCAAAGTAAAAGAGGAAGCCCTGCGTAACCGGGTTGCCACTGACCCGCACGCACCCGCTAAATTCCGTGCCATCGGCTCATTGGAAAACATGCCGCAGTTCTACGCCACCTTTGACGTAAAACCTGGCGATGGTATGTACCTTGAACCTGCAAAACGCGTAAAAATCTGGTAACACCAGAAATGTCTACCTCAAAAGGGCACCGTGGGTGCCCTTTTTGTTGACGACACCTTGTGCCGGTCATTGGAGCGGCTATACTCTCGCAGCATTGCGACACCGTCTACGCCGCATCGGAGAATGCTCATGCATGATGTTATTGAACAGCTGCAACAAATGAATCAACCCGTGCCGGTCCCGCTGGACCTGCCTGAGTTTGACGATATCGTCGATGTCGAAGAACAGCTGTTACTCCCCTTACCTTCCGATTTAAAAGAATATCTGTTGGAAGCCAGTAACGTGGTGGTAGGAAGTCTGGAACCGGTGACCGCTGCGGATCCCAATTCTCATACTTACCTGCCTGAAGTCGCAGCATATGCCTGGTCTATTGGTTTACCTCGTTATATGGTACCAATCTGCCAGGTGGGTGACAGTTTTTACTGTATGGATCAGGAAGGGCTGGTGTATTTCTGGGAAGATGGACACCTGGATCAGGACGATTACTGGGAAACCTTCTGGCAATGGACCGAAGAAATATGGTTGCAAAGCTAAACGTCATTTTCCTCTAACCCGTTAACCCAAAACTACGGAAACAGTTATGTCTGATTATGCACTTAACCCTACTGAATTTAAGGCGTTACGTTGGTCATTAGGGCTAAATGAAGACCTCACAGCACAGCTATTGAAAGTCTCGACTAATGAACTTAATGCCTGGGAAACAGGAAGTCAGCCAATTCCGCCACTGGCGCAAAAGCAGTTACTGGATATTGACGATATTATTGAGATGCAGGTTCTTAACACCTGTGACGGCATTGAAGCGATGTTTAAAAAAGAGCCCAAACGTCGGTTGGCGTTTGTGGTCTATCCTTCGCAAGCCCTATATACCCAGTACAATCCAGAATTTATCAGCCTGTTACCACTGGCAGAACTTTATACCACTGCCGCCTGGCGCATTAAGAAAGAGTGTAAGCTGGTGCTTGAGGTCGATATCTCATTGGTACCTTTAGATGTCGAAGCCTATAAAGCCTATCGTGAGCAAAGCGGTATGGGCGAAAGCCGTGAAAACCGGGCTAAGTGGGCGGCAAGCCAACTAGCTTAAGTCAAGTCACGGTCTTAAAAGATCGGCCGCATTGTGCGGCCTTTTTTATTTCTGCGGTTCCATGCACGCATATTTTTGCCAGCCGTTGTTATCCAACAATAGACAACACCTTAGTTTTGAAACTAAAAATCACACATCGAATGCAGCAAAACCTAACAAAGATCACATTTCGTGCTACCCTATATCGACTTGGATCACATAATTCCAGTTAATCAAACAAGACGCCAATCGAAGGTTCGCTATGGATGATAAAAAACGCCCGCTGTATATGCCATTTGCTGGTCCTGCACTTCTTGAAGCTCCACTCATTAACAAAGGCAGTGCCTTCACCGAAGAAGAACGTATGTTCTTCAATCTGGATGGACTGCTACCCTATTACATCGAAACCATTGAGGAACAGGCCTCTCGCGCCTACGATCAGTTCCGCAGTTTCAATAACGATCTGGATAAGCACATTTATCTGCGCAACATCCAAGATACCAACGAAACCCTGTTCTACCGTCTGGTAAAAAATCACATCAGTGAAATGATGCCGATTATCTACACCCCGACGGTTGGTCTGGCTTGCGAGCGCTTTTCAAAAAACTGGCGCCGTAACCGGGGACTATTTTTATCTTACCCCTACAAAGACCGCATCGATGACATCCTCAACAACTCCACTCGCCATAAAGTTAAAGTGATCGTGATGACTGACGGTGAACGGATCCTGGGTCTTGGGGACCAGGGGATTGGAGGTATGGGGATACCCATCGGTAAATTGTCTCTGTATACCAGTTGTGGTGGTATTAGTCCTGCCTATACGCTGCCAATTACGTTGGACGTTGGAACGGATAACCCACATCTGCTGGAAGATCCCATGTATATGGGCTGGCGCCATAAACGTATCGGCGGCGATGAATACTACGAATTTATCGAAGCCGTTATGCAGGCAATCCACCGACGCTGGCCTGAAGCCCTTATTCAGTTTGAGGATTTTGCCCAGAAAAACGCAATGCCAATTCTGGAACGTTATAAAGACAAATATTGCTGTTTTAATGACGACATTCAGGGCACTGCCGCGGTTACTGTTGGCTCACTGTTGGCAGCCTGCAAAGCAGCACACAGCAAGCTGAGTGAACAGCGCGTAGCATTCCTTGGTGCTGGTAGCGCTGGCTGTGGCATTGCTGAGGCGATTGTGGCGCAGATGGTGGCTGAAGGCATCAGCGATGAACAGGCTCGTCGCCAAGTATTTATGGTCGACCGTTGGGGTCTGCTGCAAGACAATATGCCGAACTTACTGTCATTCCAGCAGAAACTGGCACAGAAACGTAACGATATTGAGCACTGGCAAAACTTCTGCGACAACATTTCATTGTTGGATGTGGTTAACAATGCCAAACCGACCGTGCTGGTTGGTGTTTCCGGTGCGCCGGGGCTGTTTACTGAAGAGATTATCCGCGCCATGCATAGCCATTGTCCGCGCCCAATTGTCTTCCCGCTGTCCAACCCCACCAGTCGCGTTGAAGCCACACCGAAAGATATTCTGCATTGGACATCAGGACAGGCGCTGGTTGCCACTGGCAGTCCGTTTGAACCCGTAGTGATTGAAGGGCAAACTTATGAGATTGCGCAGTGTAACAACAGCTATATCTTCCCAGGTATCGGCTTAGGGGTATTAGCCACAGGGGCAAATCGTGTCACTGATGAAATGCTGATGGTATCCAGCCAGGCACTGGCCGAATGTTCACCACTGGCGATTAATGGGGAAGGATCGCTCTTGCCTAAATTGGAAGAAATCCATAACGTCAGTCGCCATATTGCCTTTGCGGTTGGCAAGGTTGCCATTGAACAAGGGCACGCCTTACCGACGACGGATGAATTGTTACTCCAGTCGATTGATAACAATTTCTGGTATCCGGAATATCGTCGTTATCGCCGCACATCGTTCTAATATTGCCGACACAGTTACGGCAGAAAATTATCGCCATCTGGCGCTGGGTTTCTGCCGTTTTTTATTGTTAACGCCTTGCTTTTTAAATATTCCTAGATTCATCTAACTTATTTTTCATCTCCCCTAATGATTGTAATTGTTAAAAAATAGTCATTTCATGGTGTTATAAATCTCTCTTCTTCTCCCGACTTTCATTAATTGTTTGCCATAAAGAAAAACAAATATATTTTTTATATAAATTATTGTTTTTAAATAGCTTTAAAGAAAACGATACAGTTATAAATTGCATTTTAAATGTTAATAGTTAGATAAATAATTTTGCAATATTTTTACAATATATCCTTGTTAGAGTTAGCGTTCGTCAATAACATGATGAATTGCTTAAGTAAGCAAACAGAATAAGGAACAAGGATGAAACTCAACTCGTCAATTTCGGCCATCGCCATGTCTTTGGCAGGCCTTTGCACGGTCGCGGCACACGCGGAAGTACCCACGCTGTTTATCTCAGAATATCTTGAAGGTGCCAGTAACAATAAAGCACTGGAACTCTATAACAACACCAGCAGCGGTATATTGCTGGATAATTACCGCATCGAAATTTATTTCAACGGCAGTACCTCAGCAGGCACCACCCTAAAATTGAGTGGTACGCTGGCCGCTGGAAAAACTTATGTTATCGCCAACTCATCCGCATCTTTTGCTGATACCGCAGATAAAACTTCTGGGGCACTGAGCTTTAACGGTAACGATGCGGTCGTCCTGAAAAATGGTGACACCATTCTTGATAGTCTTGGCCAAATTGGCAGTAGTGCTTACTGGTCGAATGCCAGTGGTACGGTAGTGACTCAAGATATGGACCTGCGCCGTTCGTCCACGGTTACCGATATTGACCCAACTTGCGCCGTTCGTCCACGGTTACCGATATTGACCCAACTGATGTATTCGATCCCGGTGCACAATGGACTGCCTATGGAAAAGATGATTTTTCCGATCTCGGTATTTATGGTGCGGATGATGGCAGTAATGGTGGCGACGATGGCAGCACGCCGATAGCAGCAGTCAGCTGTGATGACCCGACAGTGACCATCGGCAGTGTTCAAGGGTCAGGCCAGACAACTCCACGAGAAGGCCAACAGGTTGAAGTGGCTGGCGTGGTTACTGCGGTATTCCCCGGTTTGAGCGGATTCTACATGCAGGATAGCGGTGATGCGGATGATACAACCTCAGATGGGATCTTTATCTACGCCGGTTCGGCATCAGTAGACAGTGTTGTCGTTGGTGATGTTTACGTAGTCAAAGGTTACGCTGCTGAATATTACGATAATACACAGCTGAAGAGCCCACAATGGCAGCAATGTCACACTGGCACCATGCCAACGGCCGTTAACGTCACGCTGCCTGTCAGTGACCTGTCAACGTTAGAAGCGCTTGAAGGCATGTTAGTGCATTTCGACACCTTGACTATCAATGACGTCAATGACCTGGTCAACTATGGTGAAATGACACTGAGTAATGGTCGTCGGATGACGCCCACTCAAGTTGCAAAATCCGGCGCCGCAGCAGCTGCGGTTTATGATGAAAATAACCGTAACGCCGTGGTGTTAGATGAAGGCGCAACCGGCAAGATCAGTGGCACTACCCCGCCGTATCCCTATCCAGGTTTCTCATCCAGTAATTACCTGCGCGTTGGCGATACAGTCAGCAACATCACCGGGCCACTGTATTATTCATTCAATCAGTACCATGTATCGCCCATTAGCCCGGTGACATTTAATGCCAGTGAGAACCTGCGTAGTGATTACCCAACCTTGGCTGCTGAAGGGAACTTACGTGTGGCTTCCTTCAACGTGCTCAACTTTTTCAATGGTGATGGCGATGGTGCGGGCTTTCCCACTGCTCGCGGCGCTTATACCTACGATGCATTCGTCAAACAAAAGGCGAAAATCGTTGCCGCATTAACCAATATGCAGGCTGATGTTATCGGCTTGCTGGAAATTGAAAATGATGGTTATGCGGAAAAATCCGCCATTGCCGAACTTACCGAAGCCTTATCAGAAGCCAGCGGCCAAACCTGGGCATACGTCAATCCAGGTGTAGACCAATTGGGAACCGATGTAATCACCAGCGCCTTTATCTATCGTCCAGATGTGGTCACGCCTGTAGGTACTGCCAAATATTTGGATAAAACCAACTCTATTGTAGATGAAGACGGCGTACCAATGTTTAACAGTGACAAGATGCGCCCGTCACTGGCGCAAACCTTTACAGTTAATGACAACAAAGCCGTGCTAACAACCGTCATTAACCATCTGCGTTCCAAAGGTGGCAGCTGTGGCACAGGTGACGATGACAATAGCCTCGGAGGTTCAGGAGCCTGTAACGGTACACGTACCAGAGCCACCACAGCATTGGCGCAATGGCTTAGCGATAACTTTGCCGAACAGCCAATTCTGCTGATGGGTGACTTCAACGCCTACGCCAAAGAAGATCCGATCCTGACACTGGAAGATGCCGGCTATAGTCGCGTCGACGATATTGTTGGTAATAGCGATAGCTACAGCTATGTGTACGATGGACAAAGCGGCCAACTCGACCATGCGCTAGTGAATGAAGATTTAGCTTGTGCGGTGGTAGCAGCAACGGAATGGCACATCAATGCAGATGAAACTTCATCGTTGGAGTATGACAGCAGCTATGCCGATGACAGTCTGTTCCGCTCTTCAGATCATGATCCGGTAGTTATGGCGCTGGATCTGCACAAGCTGCAAGGGGTGGGTCACTATCTGCGTGGTAATGAACACGGATATGGCTACGGTTATGGTCACCTGAAAGCAAAAGGTGAAGGTCACCACAAACACAACTGTGACTATTAAGCGTCTGACCGCGACAACTGAGTCATAACTTTTTGATGTAAAAAGCCCGTCAGTGACGGGCTTTTTCAACACTTAAGCCAACCCAATTACGTGTCGCATACTGTTCAACAGGCGTCGGTCTGTACGAGCCTTTTTAATTTTGCGTACACTTTCTCGCAACGCTTCTTTAGCGATCCGCGCGTAAATGCCGTTATACTCCTGTTCATCAATCGCCTTGTCACTATCGGCTTGCTCCGCTATCTGCTGACCAATCAAGCTCAGTTGCAACCAGGCGGATGCGATATAAAACCCATGAAAACTGGATTGTGGCAGTAGCTTGCTGGCACTGGCTGGCAGATTGGCCCAAGCTTCGGCAAACTGGGCATCACTGTCGGCCAACAGTTCTTCAAACAAACTGTCATAAGCTTCCTTTAAACCAGCAGGCAATTTAGCCATCGGCAATACAGTGGCGCAGATATTTACCGCTGCGGTGTGGGCCTGCTCCCGATAAAGCGCGTCAACTTGGCTCATAAAAACTCCAAAATGCAGAAAATGGGCGGCAGTATAGCACCCACAGCGAGACAAGGCAGCGTCTGACATTAGTCAGTCGCGCTGACTATTGTTATGATCGGACTTTCGGTTCACTCACTTGCGTTATGACAACAGTAAACCCGCCACCAAATGCTCAATGGTTAAGCCAACTCGCTCGGGATATTAAAGCCTGGGGCCAGGCACTGGGATTTGCCCAAGTGGGTATCAGCGATATTGATCTGACTGATGAAGAACCACGGCTGCAACAGTGGTTGGCACAAGGTTGTCATGGCGAAATGCAGTATATGGCACAGCATGGAATGATGCGTGCCAGACCTCAAGAATTGCATCCTGGCACTTTACGGGTGATCTCGGTGCGGATGGATTATCTACCGCCGAACGCTGGCTTTGCCAGCAATCTCAGTGATCCCAATCTGGCTTATATCTCCCGCTATGCAGGGGGCCGCGACTATCATAAGGTGCTGCGCAATCGCTTGAAAAAACTCGGCGAACAAATTGATGAAGCATTAAAACAGGCCGGATTAAGTGACAGTGGTTTTCGCCCTTTTGTTGATTCAGCACCACTACTGGAACGCCCATTGGCCGATAACGCTGGAATTGGCTGGACCGGCAAGCATTCACTGCTGTTAAACCATGATGCGGGCAGCTGGTTTTTCCTTGGTGAGCTATTGATTAATTTGCCATTACCGGTGGATATTCCGCTGACAGACGACTGCGGGAATTGTGTTGCCTGCATCACCAGTTGTCCGACCGGGGCCATTGTTGCCCCCTATACTGTAGATGCTCGTCGTTGTATCTCATATCTGACCATTGAACTGTCAGGTGCCATTCCGACACAACTCCGGCCATTAATCGGCAATCGCATTTACGGTTGCGATGACTGCCAGCTGGTGTGTCCAGTAAATCGTGAGGCCCCGCTGACTCAGGAAGCTGATTTCCACACCCGAGCAGCGCTGCAACAACCAACGTTACTAGCGTTATTTAATTGGGACGAAGCGACATTTCTGAAAAATACTGAAGGCAGTGCTATCCGCCGGATTGGCTATGAACGTTGGCAACGTAACCTTGCTGTTGCGTTAGGTAATGCCCCCGCCAGTGCCGAGATTCTACAAGCATTGCAGCAACGGCTAGGCATTGCCAACGAGCTGCTGGCGGAGCATATACAGTGGGCGCTTGAGCAACAGCAGTTAAAACTCACAGAAAGTGATACCACCATCCAACGAAAAACTGCCCGATTGATACGGGTGATCCGTAAGGGTCTACCACGGGATGCGTGAATCCGGCATGTTTAATTGTCAGCATCCAGCGTAAATCCCACTTTTATCGTCACCTGCCAATGTGCGATCAGTCCCGCTTCCAAATGCCCTCGGGTTTCCGTCACTTCAAACCAACGCAGATTGTGCAATGACTCGGCAGCTGCGGCGATGGCATTTTTGACAGCTTCATCGGAGCTGATGGGTGACGAGCCGGTGAGTTCAATGATCTTATAAACATGACTCATAACATTCTCCTGAGCAGAACAACCTGACCAACTTCTGACTTGAGTATAGTCACAAATAAACCGTGACAGCAGTTGTTAACTTTTTGTATATTTCTCAACAGGATAAATCTGTATGCAGGGAATATGCATGACACAGCAACACTCAGGACTCGGCATTAGTTCGTTTATTGTCAGTCTGGCAGCCGCCATCTTTATCTTCGCAACACTGATCATTGCCGGGAATCTCGCAAACTCCACCCCTGGCGGACTGTCTGAGGACAGCAATGAAGCGATGTTCATTGGCTTTGCCATTATCGGCTTAGTGTTGTTGTCGTTGATCGCTTTAGGACTCGGCATTGCTGGCCTGTTTCAGAAGGACCGGCTTAAAGTATTTCCCATTCTCGGCACCATATTTTCCAGTCTGACAATTTTGGGCACCGTAGCACTTATTTTACTGGGATTGTCGATGACCTAAACAAGGTCACCGACCGCCATTGCCATCAGCCGAGACGCCACCGAAGTTCCCGCGCCGCACTCACCATATTGCGTAACGCCGGTTCCACTTCGTCCCAACTCCGGGTTTTTAGGCCACAGTCCGGGTTGACCCAGAGTTGCCGCAACGGGATGCGCTTCGCCGCTTGCGCCATCAATGCCACTATCTCTTCAACCCCGGGAATATTTGGTGAATGAATATCGTACACACCGGGACCAATTTCGTTCGGATATTCATATACTTCAAACACATCCAGTAACGCCATATGGGAACGTGAGGTTTCGATAGTGATGACATCAGCGTCCAGCGCCGCAATCGCTGCAATGGTATCGTTGAATTCGCTGTAGCACATGTGAGTGTGGATCTGCGTGTCATCACGCGCCACTGAGGCACTGAGCCGGAATGCTGCGACGGCCCAACGCAGGTATTCCGTCCAATCACTTTGTTTAAGTGGCAACCCTTCGCGAAATGCAGGCTCATCAATCTGGATAATACTGATCCCGGCTTGCTGCAGATCAGCGACTTCATCACGAATGGCGAGCCCCAGCTGATAGGCGATAGTTTCCCGAGGTAAATCCTCCCGGACAAACGACCAATGTAGCAGCGTAACCGGGCCGGTCAGCATCCCTTTAACGGGCTTATCCGTAAGACTCTGGGCGTATTCAGCCCACGCCAGTGTCATCGGTGCAGGTCGACTCACATCGCCATAAATCAGTGGTGGTTTGACACAGCGGGAACCATAACTTTGTACCCAACCGTAACGTGTAAAACCAATGCCCTGAAGCTGTTCACCAAAATATTCCACCATGTCATTGCGTTCAGCTTCACCATGAACCAGCACATCCAGTCCCAATTTCAGTTGGCGCTCAATCGTGTCTTTGGTGATCTGTTGCAACAACCGGGTATAGTCTGCAGCAGGAAGCTCGCCGGAGCGCCAGCGATTGCGCAGCTGACGAATTGCCGCCGTTTGCGGGAAAGAACCAATCGTAGTTGTGGGCAATAAAGGCAAACGTAATCGTGCCTGTTGCAGTGGCTGGCGCTGACTAAAATCACGGTGACGATTGAAATCCTGTGCACCCAACGCTGCTAACCTTGCGGCAACGGCGGTATCGGCATCAGCCGCCTGCCTTGTCCGCCGCGCGCGACAGCGCTGAGTAATGACAGCGGCCACTTCGCTGTCTGGCTGCTGCAATAGCAGTTGTAATTCCCGCAGTTCGGTCAATTTCTGCCGGGCAAAGGCTAAGCGGGCTTTCAACGCAGCTGTCAGCTCAGTTTCTACCTCCAGATCTACCGGCGTGTGCAGCAACGAACAGGATGGCGCCAGCCACAAGCGCTCACCCAATTGCTGCGCGTATGGTGCCAGTGTTTGCGCTAACAGATCCAGATCGGCGGCCCAGACATTGCGACCATTGATGACGCCGGCAGACAGTATCTGCTCGCTGCGCAAAGCCGCGGCAAATGGTGCTAGCTGCTCCGGAGCACTCACCAGATCCAGATGCAATCCCGCCACGGGTAATGCCGAAATTAACTGCTGATGATGGGCAATGCTACCATAGTAACTGGCCAGCAACAGTTTTACCGGCGCCGTTTGCAACACCGCATACGCTTGCGCATATGCCTGTTGCCATAGAGGTGATAACTCCAGTGCCAGCGCAGGTTCATCCAATTGCACCCAACTGACACCCAGCTCGGCAAACTGAGTCAACAACTGCTGATAAGCCAGCAGCAACCGGGGCAGCAGTTGCAGCTTATCAAACGGCTCCCCCACAGTTTTGGCAAGATGCAGAAATGTTATCGGCCCGAGCAATACCGGTTTGACCTGATACCCCTGAGCCTGCGCTTCTTTCACTTCATCGAACCACTGTGACCAACAGAGACTAAACTGCTGTTCTGCCGTTAGTTCCGGCACCAGATAGTGGTAATTGGTGTTGAAATACTTGGTCATTTCTGCCGCGGCTGCCGCAGTCCCCGTTGGCGCCCGCCCTCTTGCCACCCGGAACAACGTGTCCAGATCGACCTCACCCTGACGGTGACGCGGCGGGATCACACCTAACGTTGCACTCAATGTCAGTACCTGATCGTAGTAAGCGAAATCACCTACGGGCAATAAATCAAGACCTGCCTCGGACTGCCACTGCCAGTGCGTACGTCGCAGCTCAGCGGCCTGCGCCAACAGCTGTGATTGGCTCAATTCGCCACGCCAGTACTGTTCCAGGGCAAATTTCAATTCGCGGCGACGGCCGATACGGGGAAACCCCAGATTATGTAATGTCATGCTCACACCTCACTCCGTTGGCTGGATAAATGACGCCTCGTTCAGCAATTCAATATAGGCGTCTAGACGTCTGGAAGTTTATTGTGATAGTCTCTGCCCAATCAAACGAAATGGCTTCAACACCAACATGAGCAGGATTCATCCGGGATGAGCATGATAGAACTCAGGCACTTGTGGACATTATTAGCCCTGAAAGAATGCGGTAGTTTAGCGGCGGCGGCCAAAAAGCGATTTGTCACCCAGTCGGCACTGTCACACCAAATTAAAGAATTGGAAACGCGGATCAACTCATCGGTGTTTATTCGCAAGAGCAAACCGCTGGCATTTACTGAAGAAGGCACACGGCTGTTATTGCTGGCTGAGGAAATCTTGCCAAAAGTACAGGAAACCGAAAACTTGCTGAAACAAGGCAGCAACCTGATACAAGGACCTCTGCGTGTCGGTATTGAATGTCACTCCTGTTTCCGTTGGTTAATGCCGGCCATGGAAGCGTTCAAACACAAATATCCGGAAGCCAGACTCGATCTCTCCAGCCGTTACCTGTTTGATTCGCTAAGTGCGCTGGAAAATGATGATTTGGACTTAGTCCTGACCTCGGATCCAGTTGCCAGCCATACCATTGCTTACCAACATCTCTTTGAATTTGAAGTTGACTTGGTCGTTAGCAAGGAGCACCCGTTAGCAAAATTTGATTATGTTTTGCCTCAGCAGTTAGCCAAGCAGCCGATCATCAGCTATCCGGTGCCCCTCGAACGACTAGACTTGTTTCGTTATTTTCTGGAACCCGCCGGCGTGGCACCCGGCCCTCAAAAAACCAGTGACCTCACTAACGTGTTATTACAACGGTTGGCCTGTAACGAAGGCGTCGCCGCCCTGCCCAACTGGTCAATGCGCGAAGCTCACGGCCTGAGTCTGAAAGCGTTAAAACTGGGAAAGGATGGCCTCAAACGGCCACTATTCGGCGCATATCGACGTAATGCTGCCAATAGTAACATGATTGAGCATTGGTTGACGCTGGTCGCTACAGAAGCTGTCGCCCAACAGGACACCCATTGATATTAACATCAACGGGTTACAGTGGATTTAACAGCAAGCCTCGCTGAGCTAAAATGCGTCGCAACACCAATCCTGGAGAGTTAGCATCACGGGTCTGCCGCAGATTATGCGCAATCATGAATTCATGTTGCAGCTCATCATCCAGCCCCAACGCCTCAAATGCGCCCAATGTCAGCGATTTTTGCTGAGTGTCGATCAAACTTTTGATGATACTCAGCGGGAAACACTGTTCCTGCTCGACATTAAGATAGGCAAATGCGGTTAACGCAATGATCTGCCCAAACACACTGAACAGCGCCAACGTCTGAACTTCATCGGCATCAATACTGACCCCCTGCATCTGGTGCAGACTATCTACAGCTTCTGTGGCAATAGATTCGGTCAACCGCCAGTATCCCTGTACCAACTTCCGATAAGGTTGTGGCAGCTCGTCCAACCGCTCTTTCAGATAAAAGGTGAAAGCATACCGATAGATATTGACTTGTCCTAACCGGACCAGAGCATCTTTCAGGCTACGATTGGGGTGCAGTGAAGGTGCTAGCGCGCAATTACTGCGCCACAGCAGGTGGGCGGCCAGAGCGGGATCAGTAGATACGATATCAATGACATTGCGGATATCACCGTCAGCAATAATGGCTTTCTTCAGCGGAACCAAGGTTGCTCGCCGACCGATAACCTGTTCCTCATTGGCGATAATTGCACGGACCTCTGAGAAAACTTGCTGCTCAAGATCTGTCATATATTAATTAACCTGTTCTTATTAGGACTTGCGCCCATTTTTTTTACAAAGGATTTACCCACAAATGCCACCTGAGGGTCAAGCGTAATCGAACGATTTTAGACATGACGCGACAGTTCAGAAAGCACCAGCATGTTTAAGCTTGTTATAGATCTCAGTCGCCAGGCGATGATATCCGGCGGCATTAAGATGTACCGCGTCTGATTTGAGCGATGGCGATGACAGCAACTCACTCAATGCATCATCCATTAACAGGCTATCATGCCGTTTTGCTAACGCCTTGTATAGCGGTGCTGACTGCAACAATACGCTTTTTTGCGGCACGGAAATCAGTAATACAGGAACCGCCATACTTTGTGCATCCAGCATCATCTGTTCCAGATTATCTTCTATCTGCTGCGGTGGCACGCCGCGCAAAATATCGTTACCGCCTTCAAGCAAAATCAGCAAATCCGGCTGCATCTCATTGAGCAATGATGGCAATCTCTTACGCCCTGTGGCCGTCACTTCCCCTGCAATACCAGCATTCACCACTTCGCACCCACACAGTGTAGCCAATTGTGCAGGATAATCCTCATTTGCGGGAGCACCGTTGCCGGCGGTCAAACTATCCCCAAAAGCAAGAATTCGAGCATCCGGTCCCAGATAGGACAACGTAGGGTCTGAGCAGGCACTCAGTCCCAGCAATAACGCTAAAGGAAATAATACTCGTGGTCGCATCAGCATCTCCGTTGCAATCATCGCCTGCCCCGTAACGCCATCATGCGCATAAAAAACCGGGCAATCAAGCCCGGTTCGTATTATCAATGTTAATGCGGTGGTCAGAAATGATAACTGACACTGGCATTAATGTTGCGGCCGTCACCGACGTAATAGCCATTACCCCAACTGCTGTAATAACCCGAGCTGACGTAATCTCGATCAAACAGGTTATCTACCCGTAAACTCGCTTGCCAAGCATTCAGCCGATAATTCAATGCCAGATTCGTCAACCAGTAACTGTCGATACGTTCTCCGTCGTTGGCATCGTCCCCTTCCATGTAACGTTTACCGAGATATTGCCCCTCTAGGTAAACCTGCCAGTTGTTGGTGATATCGACACTGCTAAATACACGCCCGGAATGCTTCGCGACCCAGGATAATTCCTTACCCTCATTAGCCCCTGCGGTAAATTCTGCATCGACATAGTGATACTCAGCCCCCAACTGCCATAGAGTAGCAGGTTGCCAGTTCCAGCTGACGTCTGCACCATAACGGCGCGACTTATCCGCATTGACGTTTGCGCCGATAAACAAGCCACCAGCAGGCTTTTCAGCACTCATGTCGTAAACAATTTCGTCTTCCAGTTTTAACCGATAAAGATTAAGCGCCACTGTCTGTGCGGTATTGTGCCAATCCCACCCGGCTTCAATAGAGGTGCCTTTTTGAGGTTTCAGACCATTCACGCCTGGCGAGGTGTACGCCTGTTCATCCACTTTGGCAAAACGGAAATTCTGATCGGCACGGACAAATACACGTTGCGCTGCGGTTGGCCGATAATTGACGCCGAACTCTAAGGCATGAGCATGCGCATCCAGCACTGTGCCAGCCGGATAAACCGTGGCATCCTGCAGTTCATCCTTCACTTTGGCATAGCGGCCGCCAACCACATAGTCTAACGTTGAGGTCAATGGCACGGTTGCCTGGGCATAAGCACTGGTCATAGTTTGGGTATTACTGCGGTCGGTGCCACTGAGATTAAAATCGGCATCTCCGCGATGTAAATCAGCCCCTAGCACCCATTTAAGCGCGCCTTTTTCAGAAGCGTAATTGGCTAAAAATTTAGGATTAAACTCCAGTAATGAACGGCTATTTTGTCCATAACTGCCGTAGCTAACACTGCTCACCAGAGAATCGCTGTAATTGAGATCGGCCACCATTTGCCAATGTTGATCCAGCTTCTGTTGCAACTGGGCACGCCATGCGTCGGTCATTTCATGGATGTAGTCATTTAACTGATACGCAGATGCCTGTCGTGGATTGGTTTGCAATTCAGCGTCGGACAGTGCACCTGGATTCTGCCGTTTGTTGTCGTAGTAACTCCCTTCCACAAAGAATTCACGAACATCGGTACGGTACTGCAACCGACCAAGTACCGAACCGGTGTTATTGGCATTGTGGTCACGATAGTTATCGCTGCGGTTGTAGTCACCGGATAGGTAATAACGCCAACTGTCACTGAGATTACCCGCGATATCGCCACGACCTTCAGCAGTGTTAAAACTCCCCGCCGCCAAGGATAAATTACCCCCGGCGGCATTTGGCGCCTTAGTGATGATGTTAATCACCCCACCGACCGCCTGATCGCCATACAGCACACCAGCACTGCCAGAAAGGATTTCTACTCGCTCAATCTGACTCAATGGAATGGCGCTGAGACTGGCGGCAGCAATATCCATATTGTTTAAGCGACGACCATCCAACAAGATCAAGGTATTGTTAGCCGCCTGACTGCCACTGAAGCCACGCATTGCGATGGTCGGCCCGGTGTTACTGTCAGATATTTGAATACCGCTGCGACCACGCAGCAGTTCAGTTAATGTGGTAACACCACTTTGCTCAATTTCCGCCGCGTCAATCACCGTCACACTGGCAGCAATATCCATTGGTGTTTCAGCTTGTCGACCAATCACGACAATGGTGTCATCAATTTTTTGGGGTTCGGCGTATGCCACGCCATAGACAGCCATGCTGCAAAGCACGGCCAAGGAAGAACGTTTGAATCCCATTTCCTTAGGCTCCTTAAGGGAACGGGGCAAAATGCCACGGCCAGGCTCTAAGCCATAGCCGCACTTCGCGATATGCCCACCGAAATCAGCGAAATCCCTTCAGGGCCGGTCTCCGGACTTTGGCTATGCAGCGCGTGGCTGCTCAACAAGCGACTTTTATAACGCCTTATCTATGAAGACGCGCCCTTGTCTCACCATTTACCGTTGCGGGGGCAGTGCTGGAATTACACCAGCTTCCCGATTATCCCAGTGCATCAACACCAGGCACCACAGAAGGTTGACAAAAAATTATCCCCCTCGGGATGAGGGGGTGCGGCATTATAGACATCTAGACGTATCAATGTCTAACTCTTAACCGCGATTGAGCATATAAAAAGCAGATACCATGCGACATCTTTTGGCAGCAATTTACTCGATACCCGCAAAATCTGCTTTGGGATTACGTCCATATTCATTATCACCGGGCTCGCTGTCCTGGCAGAGAAACACGAGTAACACAATCCAGCCCACCACGGGAATAAACCACATTAACTGCCACCAGCCACTGCGTCCGGTATCATGTAATCTGCGTGCAGTGACCGCCAGCGATGGCAGCAATAACACCAGACCATAAAGCCCGCCGAGCCATTTTGAATCGTTGCTGATTTCAATTGCAGAAATGATCAGTGAAATCACATTGTAGATCAGCACATACATCCAGAAATCGCGACGACGCGTCCGATCAGTGAAGTCGGCATAGCGACGGATCGGTTCCAAAAAATAATCCATGGTAACTCCTTGTAGTTATGAATACTGGCGGCAAAAAAAATCGCTACATCATCAATAAATATAAGAATATTCAAATAGATGAGTAGTCAAATTTTGTCTCACTTTACCATACTGTAAAATCTTTTAAATGTGTTCATTGGATTTTCACGCACAGTGCTCACTCGTAAAAAAGGCCGCTAACTAGCGACCTTCTGATGACACTGCGTGCTACCGGTTAATGTTCAGCCCTTTTTGCCTTGAGCTTTTCAGCAAACTCTTTTTGCAGGGCCTCGACTTTGGGGAGCAAGGTACCCAAAAAAGATTGTGATACCTGCATACTTTCCTGCATCACCTGCGGCATCTTGGCCACCATTGACCGGCCGCTTTCACTGGCATAAAAGGCCGACATATCGGCGATTTCTTTATCGGTATAGTGTTTGACGTAGATATCGATCAGCGGTTGTTTCAATTTATCCCAACTGAGTTCATCACGCATGATTTTACTGTAGTTATGCGCAAACGCTTCAAACAGTGGCTTCTCATCGTCCTTAAGATCCAACCCATTTTGCATGTTAACCAACAGCTGCTCCATCTGGTCATACATGGCGTTCATGGTGGTATCCATGTGCATTTCCAACAGTAGCTGTTCTACCTGAGCCCGGCGAGCCGATGCATCCGCGTGCACCAACGGCGCCAACAAAAAAGAGGTGCCCAGTAATGCGAATGCTATACACCTTGTCAATTTCATCAATTGTCTCCATGGCCTATTCAAAACTTCCGGCAATCTAGCACAGATTCCATTGGGAGCAGACAAATTCACACAAAATCAGCGTCCCGCAATGCCACGGTACGGACTCAGGACTAACCAGTAAAAGCGAAAACCGCTGAGCACCAGTTGATTTGAAAAAATCGAAGGAGGCCGTTCACTCCACAAATCTTCCAACATAGTGGGGTCGACATAAGCTTCCTGTCGCAGGATCTCCAAGTCGACTCGTTGCGGTTCTGCTGAAAGGTTAGCGATCACCACCACTTTATCTGATGGATTTGTATAGTTGTAACGGACATAAGCAAATACCGCATCATTACCTAAATCTAACAGGTCGCGATTATTGAAGTCGGAAAACGCATCGGTTTGCTGACGCAGACGAATTAATCGCTGCATATCCGCGAAGATGCGATTTTCGATAGTGCCCTGCTGATGACGCAGTTCCATGGTATCCCAGTCAAGAGAAGGACGGTGTAACCAGCGACTGTCGCTGGATTTATCAGTATCACGCTCATAGTTGTAATCATTAAGCGTGCCCACCTCATCACCGTAGTACAGCAACGGGATGCCGCCGAAGGACATGATCAGGCTGTGCAGCATAATGATATGTTTGTGACTGTTACGCACCAGTTGCATGTCACCGGATTCAATTCCCGCCTGCAAGCCCACCAAAGATGCCAACGATCCGGAAATACGCGCATCACCGGTTTTTTCATTTTTGCCAAACGGGCGGCCACGCGCGGAGCTGTGGTCAAATTCACCGGTAAAATAATCCACCAAGAATTTTCGGTGCATGACCGGATTGTAGCCAACGCTGGCTATATCACGATCATCAAAACCGAAGCCAATATCGTCGTGACAACGCAGATAATTCAGCCAGGTCGCACGTTCCAATTTCATTGGCAGGCTCTTAAGACCCTGATTCAGCAATTTGGCATTTTTGGTGGCAACAGTTTCCCATAACAACGCCATAAAGGTGGCGTTGTAGGCGATATCGCACTCCTTGGCGACTACCGCATCTTCGCCAAAGTATTTGATAATTTCTGACGGTGCGACTATCGCTTCGGCGATAAAAATCAGTCCAGGAGCAACCACCTGACAGCAGTCTTTAAACAGTTGCAGCACCTTATGGGCTTCGGCCTCATTCTGGCAGGCCGTGCCGATTTTCTTCCATAAAAAGGCTACCGCATCCAGCCGCAAAATATCGACACCATGGTTGGCCCAATAGAGGATCACGTCCAGCATCTCCATAAATACTTCCGGATTGCTGTAATTGAGATCCCATTGGTACTTGTGAAAGACCGTCATCACCCATTTCTGCGCCTGTTCATTCCAGGTGAAATTGCCCGGATCGGTCTCCGGAAAGATCTCCGGCATCGTTTGCTCAAACATATCCGGGATGGTGCGATCATCAAACATGTAGAAATAGTTCTGGTACTGAGGATCACCCGCAACCGCTTGCTTCACCCACGCATGCTGATCGGAGGTATGGTTAACCACAATATCGAGTGCGATTAGCGATTCCTGCGCATGTAATTTTTCAATAATTTTCTGCAATTGCGCGTTAGTCCCCATGCGAGAATCGACCTTGCGGAAATTACTGACCGCATAGCCGCCATCACTTTTCCCTAAGGGACATTCACAGATAGGTAAGATATGTACCAGGTTGACACCCAACTCGGCAAAGTAATCCACTTTGTCAGATAAATCGCTGAGATTTTTGGCAAAGCCATTGGCATATAACGCCATACCGACCCAGCGTTGATGCAAAAACCAGTTGTGGTCAGCTTCGCGCTGGCGGTCAACCTGTTTTAAGGCGGTGCTACGCTCGATGTAGTTACGCACCATCACTTCCACCAGCTTTCCCAGCTGCAGCTCAAAGTCGCGGCGGTTGCCGTACAAACGCAGAAATAACGAATAAATACCGTAAAAGTTGGCTCCGAGACGACTATAGAAAAACCGCAGATCTTTGGGTTCAATGGCCGGTTTGAGCTCGTCCAATATCCGGTTCAGCAGGGTATGAGAGACCTCTTCATACATAATCTTCCCCTCGTTGCTGGGTTAAATCAGGCCCCAAAGGCATTTGAAATCACGGTAAATGGCGGGATTATCGGAGAGCGCGCCCTGCTGTCCTACGATAAAACCGGCAAATTGTTGTGCCCGTTCCAGCGTGGTACGCCAATCCCACTGATGCAGCATGCCCACCAGCACCACCGCGGCAAAAGCATCGCCAGCGCCCACCGTGTCCACAACGGTGGTTAGCTGTGGCGTCATTTCCGGGGTCACGACTGAGCCTATCTCATCCACCAGAAACGCACCATCGGCACCCAAGGTCACAATCAGGTGCGTAATATTGTTGGTCAAGCGGAAGTTAACTGCCGTTTCGACCAACGCATCGCGGTCTGTCGGCGGCGCAGGCAATTCCGCCAGCAATGCTAACTCATGCTGATTGAGTTTCACGCAATACACGCCATGAACCATGGATTTCAGGCACGCTGGCTCCCACCATGGCTCACGTAAATTCACATCGATAAAGGTCCGTTGCCCGGGGCGGCCGTGCAAACTCTCCAACGCTTCACGACTCGCGCTACAACGAGCCGCCAAGGAGCCGTGATAAAAAAAGTGTTCGCCGGTAATCGTGGGCAATTTTTGTTGGTTGATATGGTCATAGGCGGCATTGAGCACAATATCGTAACTCGGCTCACCAGCGACAATCGCCACATTGACGATCCCGGTATCATGATGTGGGTCGACCTGTATTTGCTGGGTAGTCATGCCCCATTGCTGCATTTTTTGGCAAATATTCTGGCCCAAAGCATCGTCACCAACCGCACTGATCATCACCGGTGCGACGTCAAAGGCTTGCAGATGCCAGGCAACATTAAATGGGGCGCCGCCCAACATGGGGTCATTTTCGGGGAAGCAGTCATAAAGCACTTCGCCAAAGACATAAACAGGTAATAACTCATTCATCGCTTTGCCTCTTCGCAACCAACCAGGCCTTCAGCCCAGGGAAAAAGTGAAACAGTCCTTCAACTATGCCAGCACTGTAGTAGCCGTTAAGCCCCAATTCCGGCAATCCCTGCGCCAGATAAAGGCTGCTGGCGTTACCCTGCGCCTTACCGCCACTTATGGCGCTGGCGACCACTTCTTCGGTGGCATTTTTCACTAATACCGTCCGATAGGGACTTATCAATACATCTAAATCATTACCGCTATCACCGCTAAAAAACACTTGAGGGGGCGTTAACACCAGCGTCTTCGCAAGAAAATCAATCGCTTGCCGCTTTCCAGCTCTGGCAGGCAGAATATCAACTAGCCCCATGTCACTGGTTTCATCAACGCTGCTAATCATCTGTGCGCGTATTGCCAGTTTTTGCAGTTGCTGTTCCAGCAGCACCAGATCCTCAGCCATCGCGGCGGCAGGCACGATTTGATAGCTCAATTTATATTGTTGCTGCTGTTGTTTGGGCTGTAACTGTAAGTTTGGCAACTCACCAATCGCCTGCGCTAAGGTGTGACTATTATGCGTTCCCCAATCTTCGCCGATATAACTTTGCCAGCTCGGCATTGGCCGATAACGTTGACCTTCTCGCTGATAAATCATGCTGCCGACATCAGTGATGGCAACATCCGGCAACGGTAAGTTGTATTCAACAATCGCCTGTTGCATCAATCCCAAATCGCGACCACTGACATAAGCCAGCATCACGCCGGGATACTTTACCGCATCAGCAAACCATCGCCGCGCTTGCGGGGATTCTGGCTGCAAACCATTAGGCAACAAGGTGCGGTCAAGGTCAGTACACAACAGCATTCAGGCATCATCCTCAACAACCGTCACTCCCGGCTGTTCGTCGAAGAAATGATAATGGTCAGTCGCTTCAAGAATGCCCAGCGCATTGGGTTGGGTGGCAAAAAATACGTTTTGTCCGGTGACCGGAGATTCCAGCGCTTCATGGCGACGATTATGCACAACCACTGACAAAGTTTTACCGATAATCATGTCTTCATCGGTGCCCGCACCGGCAGCCACCAGCACTCGCTCCAGTGGGATGCCCCAGATTTGGGCGACATACCGCAGCGCTAATCCTTTGGAAACCCTGGCCGGCGTGATATCCAGGTTTTGCCCTGCCGACACAAAGACATTGACGCTCTGCTCTTCTTGTCTGAGCAATGACACGATTTTTTCTTTAGTGATCCCCCCTTGTTGCGATGGATCGATATGAAAAGAGATCTTGAATTTGCTCTGCTCAGCATCATCCTGTAACTCCAGCCCTGGCACTTTACGCAAAATGCGGCGAATTGCCCGCGGATTCCAATCATGATCGACATGGTCTTCCCAGTCGGTACTCACTTCTAATTCACGGCCATAGTGAATTTGCGAGCCCAAACTGGAGATCAGAATATCGGGTTTAGGAATCCGGTATTTCTTCAGTAACTTAAGTACCGCATCTAAACGTCTGGCGGTGGCAATACCAAAGGCGACCTGCTTACGTTTTTCACGCAGCATCTGACAGAAGTCGCGTAATCCAGTGGGATTACTTAGCAAGGTTTTATCCAGATCTGACACAATCAGCCTGTCGGCAAAGCGTGAAGCATTCATGATTGCTGGGGAGTATTGCTGTGGTTTAAACGCTGCTACTAGCGGTTTAATCTGCTTCAGATAGCTACGGGCATGGGCATCCCAGGAATATTTCAACGCGACATTCTTAATGCCGTTGGCGGAAAACTTGCGCCATAAATCGCCATCAAGCAGCAACTGCTTCATGGCCTTGCCCAGATCATGGGCACTGAGGGGATCTACCAGTAACCCCGCTTCGCAGTTGTCGACAATATCCTGTGGGCCGCCATTCTCAGTGGCAATGAAGGGTAAACCGGTGGCGGCGGATTCCAGCAATGTAAGCCCGAACGGCTCGGTCAGCGCCGGGTTGATAAAAATCCCACAAGAGCGCGCCGCCATCCGGTAAATTGCCGGGACTTCACTGGGCAAGTGCTTTTTCGGCAACGCCAGTTTGCCGTACAGATCATAATAATCGAGCAATACCAAGAGTTCGGTAAGTACCTCTTCGGCACCGTCATTCATTTCGCGGATATCGTCGCGGTTCCCCGCAACGATCACCAGATTGGCCATGGTGCGCAGTTCCGGCGATTCTCCGTAAGCCTGCACTAAGGTGGCAATATTTTTGCGGGGATCAGGTCTTGATAACGCCAGGATCATCGGTTTCTCCGGTTCATCAAGAAACCGCCGAATAGCACTGGCGATCTGCGTTTGGGGCTCACCCAATTCTGGCGGATGGAATTTGCTGAGGTCGGTCCCCGGCGCGATCACCCGCATACTTTCCGGACAGTAATAATCATATAGCTCATATTGAGCTTCGATTTCCTGACGGGTACTGGTGATCACCAGATTGGCATTGGCCAGCACTTGTTCTTCGGCCTCAATGCGGCGACGCATATTGTACTTTTGTTCCACTTCAGACGATGTCATGCCGGAAGCCATCAGCCGCTTGCGTTTATCACGTCCCAAAGAGTGACCAGTGTGAACCAACGGAATACCAGAGAGATGGCTGATTTGCGTTGCTACATAACCCGCATCCGCATAATGACTGTGAATGACGTCAGGCAACCGTTGTTGTTGCTGGAAAAACTGCAGCAGATTGTCTGCAAAGGTATCGAGGTATTCCCAGAGCTTTTCTTTGGCAATGTAGTGATTGGGGCCACATTCAATCCGCACGATCCGCGCACCAGGTTCTTCCAAAGGCTCAGTTTTGTTGCTATAACCGCTATCGAGCCGCTCGTCATCCACCAGCCGAGTGATCAGATCTACGCGGCCAACACCGGGTTGTCTGGCAAGCGCATTAGCGAGGTCCACCACATACTTGGTCTGGCCGCCGGTATCGGCATCACGCCCTAATTCCAGATCGTGGGTACGGATCAGTCCATGAATACTTACCAGCGCAATATATAAGCCACTGACAGGTGCCTGATCACTCTTCGGATTTAGCTGCATAGACGTCTTCTCCGTAAGATGAGTCGATTGCGGTAGCAATCCGGCGTGTTAACCGCTAATGCGGCAACATTTTCTCGACTATCCGCTATCGGCATTTATTCCAAAAAAGTGCTGACGGCGCAGAAAATACTGGCGAACATCAATCACATGGACGTGGGGATTTCTATGTAATGCAACGATAGAAAAATGCGTTACCAGCAGTCCCGTTGACAACAGCTCACAAAATAATCATTTTGAGACGTTTTTTTCACCGTACCATAATCCGAATTGATTACCAAATCTGAAAAAGCCTTTTCAACCGTTCGAAAACACAGCGAATTTAATAGCTCGCGCTCATGATAAATCATCAAAAGCATTAAAAATTTTCAAAATAACTCACTGTTTTTAAGCAATAAAAAAGCGCCCTTATGGTTGAGCGCTCTTTATTCACCAACCCGACCACAGTAATCAGTCTTGATGGTTATCCGTGCTAATTGTGTTGTTATTAACGATATCCAATAGTGCAAAAGGATGCATATTGTTGCTTTTAGCCAACTGTTCCAGATTTTGTGAGGGACTGTCGACTTTGACACCTTCGGCAGTGAGTTTGGCAATCAGCTGTTCTACGGGTTGCTGCTCCAGCATTGCCACAGCCGTGAGAGGTGCTTGTTGCACCACAGCCAGCATCCGTTTTGCTGGATTTCCTTTTGCACCACCAGTACCGGCTGACACAATAAAACTACAGGCAATAACCACCACGGCGGCCACAATCGTATTAGAAAGTTTCTGATTGAAATAGCGTTTAAACGGTGACCAGTGGTTCATCACATGCAATAACATCGCCACGACGAACAGCAACCCTAGCCATTCGTGCATAGATTTGATCAACCCTTCCGATAAATGAAAGAACAATAAGATGCCACTTGATCCCACCACCATAGACACGCCAATGACCAGTGGTGTCGACCAGTGACGAATGCCCATTTTGAACATGTTAGTCTTCCCCGGAAAATTATTGCTGAGATTATTCTGCCACGCCAACTGTAAAGATTGGCTTAATTGGCACGTAAAGAAGGGTAAAACAAAGCGGTGCTTATCATGATGGTTAAGCACCGGCCGTTAACTGGTTCAGATAGGCTTACTTGTTTGTTTCAAAAAATGGCAGCGTGCTGTTCGGCAGCATGGTTGCGGGCAATTTACCATCCCACCTTTCGGCTTTGGTCAGTTCAATCAGGTCTTTATTTTTTGCCAGCGCATCAGCACGACTTTTGATTGCAGCCGCTTCTGCGTCACCTTTTATGCGGATCGCCTCTGCCTCTGCTTTGGCTTTAGCCAATTGTGAATCGGCTTCAGCTTGGGCTTTGGTGACGGCAATCTGCGCACTCACGCGTTCTTTTTCCAGATTTTGTTTTTGCGTCTGTACTTCCACTTCTGCACGCATGCGATCTTCTACCGATTTTTCATAAGCCGAAGAAAAATCGATATTTTCGACCTGCACAGAGGTGATTTCAATCGGCCCATGAACGGAGTCTTTCAATGCCTGATTCACATCCATGACGAATTTAACGCGCTCCTGAACGGCTGAAATGGCAGTGTACTGACCAAAGATATTCTCTATCTGGGTCGGCACCTGACGATCGACCAGGCGGTCCACCATCGCATCGATACTCTTAAACTCGGCATAGACCTCAGCGGCTTTGTCCTCTGGGACACGGAAAGTGACCGAAGCACGAATGGTCGCAGGCTGCTGATCCCGGCTATACGCCTGCAATTTTGGATAGCTAACCGTATGAGTCTGCGTGGAAATTTTCACTATCTTGTCAAATAACGGTAATTTGAAACCCATACCAGGTTCCGCAGTACCAATCACCCTACCGTTACGCAGATGAACGCCTCGCTCCCCCTGATCCACGGTGAACCAGCTACCGTAAGCAATCACCACCAGAACGATAATCACCAACAACGGTACCAGTTTTATGACACTGGCATTAGATGGAGCATTGTATTGAATTGCCATTACTGCTTTCCTTAAGTTCAATCCCTGGGCTTAATTCTTGATGTGGTGGCTGAACAACGACGGAAACCGCCACAAAAACTGGAGTAAATAACGTTAACTTTATGAATTACGATGAGTATTTAGCATATCAACATCGATAACGCGCCGAAAGTTTTACATTTTTCACATCGATGACACAAGCACATTGCAGTAAAACCGATAACTGCGCAATCTCAATCAAGTAAGCAATTCTGCCTTATGACAAACTTGCCGCAGTTTCTGACAAGGGAAGAACAATGAAAGGTGTTAGTGAACGTCATCAGCAAAGTATCCAGCGTGTTTGCGAATATATTCAACAGCATCTGGATGAGGAGCTATCAGCGGAACAGCTGAGTGAAGTTGCCGCCTGTTCCAGATTTCACTTTCACCGGATATTTATGGCGTTTATGGGGTTGAGCACCACGCGCTACATCCAACGAGTAAAACTGCGACGGGCATCTTTTCAACTGGCATTTGAACAGCAAAAGATTATCGATATCGCTATCGAAGCAGGTTTTGGAAGCAGTGAAGCATTCACCCGCGCGTTCAAAAGTAGTTTCCTGCAGACGCCCTCTCAGTTCAGAACACAACCTGACTGGCAACACTGGCATAGCGTGTTGCAGTTACCAATGATTGCCAAAGAGGATTACATCATGGATGTAAAAATTGTGGATTTTCAACCGCGTAATATTGCCTACCTCAGTCATCGCGGTTCACCGCAACGAGTGCTCGACAGCGCTGCGAAATTCATTGCCTGGCGTAAGCAGACGGGGTTGTCACCGGTTGCCTCCAGTGAAACGTATGCCGTGCCCTACAGTGACCCTAACACTGTGGCACCGGAAGATTTTCGCCTGGATATCTGTGGCACAATTCAACAGTCGCAGATACCTGATAACGAATTTGGCGTTATCGCTGGCACGCTGCCGGGCGGTCGCTGCGCAGTCGCACGCCATTACGGTAGTCACGACCACATCGGCGACACGGTATATCGACTGTATCGGGAATGGTTGCCGCAAAGTGGTGAGGAACTCCGGGATTTTCCCTGTTACTTCCACTGGCTCAATTTCGTGCATGAGGTAGATGAAAGCGAGCTCATGACCGATGTTTATCTGCCGCTTAAATAAGTGACTAAAGGGACCACATCCGGTCTCTTTTTTATCCAAATCATGATGCTACATAGCGAAGAAAAATAGGATTAATGTCTTCCCGTCAGTTTACGATAACTCAGCGCTAGTAAGTGCAGCATCAACAGCCCCGTAAAAGTACAACAGAAAAACAGCAGAGCAATCGAGTTAACGGTGCGAGGTGTCTCGTGGTACAACGAATACCACAACGGCCAACAGGTTACCGATAAAATGGTCAACTGCCACATGCAGGTTTTACAACGGCCAAGTTTGCGGCGAAATACCGTACTGAAACACTCTTCACAGGCCATATCCTTGATACCTATGTTTACCCTTTACCGATGATATTACTCATCTCTAAACCGTAAATCTGTGTTTTGCGTCCTTATTCGTCATTCGTTGGTGCACCCCAAATCTAGCGCATAAATTGGCTGGATTACTCAACATTTCCTAGACGGCTATACGGACGTTCAACCTGGATACGGATATCAAGTGAGTCAACATGCGCAGCAAATCTCTACGCTATATCAGCAACTGAGCCAACAACTGGAAAGTTTTAAAGTTTGATATAGAGATCCGAGCCATATACTGCCAGAGTGTGTAACATTGTTGTACGAATCAATAGACAAGGATCCCCATGAAAATCACAGTGATAGGTGCTGGCGGTGTTGGAGGCTACTTTGGTGGCAAATTGGCTGCAGCAGGTGTGGATGTCAGCTTTGTCGCCCGCGGTGCTCACCTGCAAGCAATGCAGCAACATGGCCTGAAAATTAACAGTCCATTGGGCAATATCTGGCTTCCAGAAGTCAAAGCTGTGGCGCATCCCGCAGAGGCAGCCGATGCAGACCTGTTCATTGTGGCGGTCAAGTTATGGGATACAGAAGCTGTCGCCGCCCAATTACAACCGTTGCTCAGCGGCGATGCAGCGGTGTTATCGTTGCAAAATGGCGTGCAGAAGGATGAAATCCTGCAACGCTATATTCCGATGCAAAACATTATCGGCGGTGTCAGTTATATCGCCGCCTCCATTGCCGAACCCGGTGTCATTCATCACGGAGGCAAACTGCAAAAATTGGCTTTTGGTGAATATGACCAAGAAACATCGGCTCGCTGCGAAGCTTTCCAGCACTGTTGTCAGTTAGCGGGCATCGAAACCGAACTCAGCGATGATATTGCACAGCGGATCTGGGAAAAATTTGTCTTTTTAGTCGGACTCTCCGGCACCACTTCACTATTTCGAAATACGATAGGTCCGATTCGCCAGAATAAAGAAAAACGTGATTTTCTGCTGCAAACAATGCAGGAAGTTATCACTGTTGCCAACGCTAAAGGCGTTCCGCTGCACCAAGGCTTTGCCGAGCACCGACTAAAATTCACCGACACCTTGCCCGATGACATGCCGTCATCAATGAAGATAGACCTCGATCGAGGCAAACGCCTGGAACTGCCCTGGCTCAGTGGTGCCGTAGTCGAGATGGCAAACAGTTTGAATATTGCGGTTCCAGCCAATCAGCACATTGTCGATGAGCTGGCCCCTTGGGTGATGGGGGCGGCCAACCACTAAACTTAGGCGGTCTTTAACATAAGACCGCCTCAAACTTATTTAGCGCGAATCACCTACAACCCTGCCGCCAGTAACGCCGCCCCATAAGCGCCGATAAACTGCGGCTGTGGCGGCACCAATACCTGACGCTGTAGCGTTTCTGCCAGAAACTGCACCATGCAGGCATTGTTAGCAACGCCACCAGTGAACACGATATCGCCCTCGGTTGATACTCGGTTAAGCATGGTTTTAACCCGCCTCACCACACTCTGATGCAGACCTCGGGCAATCGCCTGACGGCTCTGTCCGCGCCCAATCAGTGATGTCACCTCAGACTCAGCAAACACGGTACACATGCTGGAGATATTGATATCACTGCTGGCCGCCAGCGCCTGTTCGCTGAACTCGGGCAAACTAAAGCCCAGCGCTTTCGCCATTATCTCCAGGAACTTTCCGGTGCCAGCGGCACAGCGATCATTCATCTCAAACTTTTTCACCTTGCCATTGGGAAACAGGGCTATCGCTTTACTGTCCTGGCCACCGATATCCAGCACGGTTTCAGCCGCTGGGAAACAAGCTCTGGCACCGCAGGCATGTGCCTTAATCTCAGTTACAGTAGTCGCATCGAAAGAGATCTCAAACAGATTACGCCCATAACCTGTCGCCATAATCTGTTGATACTCGACCTCTGCCAGCATCCGTTTCGCCTCAGCCATAGGGTCAAAGCCAGTATCGGCCTGCATCTGCTGCAATAGCTGACCAGCGGCGTCTACCAGCACCAGTTCTATCGACCGCGAACCGATATCAATTCCAGCAAAACTGCTCACCGCAGCCTCCATTATTTCAGCTGTTCAATAAAGGCTTCTACGCGGGTTTTCAGCTGGCCCATGTCTTCCATACTGTAGTCCGTTTCAATACGCAGACAGGGGATGTTCTTCTGCTCCAGCGCTTTCTGTACTGGCATGGACTCCATCAGATACGGGGTACAGAACTGCAAGCCATAATGAATGACCCCGTCTGCCTGATAGGCTTTTGCCATCTGTTCGATATGTTGCAAGCGATCACAGTTAGGGGTGAAGATGGCGCAGTCCACTTGAAAATAACGTTCCACGATAGCGTCCAGCATTTCATCGACGCTATTGCCCGATCCGTCCACCAGATTGCGTACCCCGCGCTCGCCCACGCAAGATTCTTCACCCACAATTACCGCACCGGACGTTTCGATGATGGCAGGTAGTTTCCAGTTTGGCATGGCTTGCGGACAACCGGATACCAGAATACGCGGCAGCTTAGCCGGGAAAGCCCCGGTGTTCTCCTTGATACGTTGTTCCAGTTCATCACAGATCTTGTTCACCGAGGCGGTAAAGCGTTCTGGGTTATCGTAGAAGAACACTTGATTTGCCAGCAGCGCATCAAGGCCAGAGATCGGCGCTGGATCTGCCGCACGTAGCTGATACAAGCGCAGCATGGCGGCACGTTTAGCATTCACCAGTTTGATGGCTGCTTTTAATGATTCCACGGTAACTTTAACGCCGGTCAGCTGTTCTACCGCTTCTTTAAAACGCACATATTCGGCTTTAAGTAAGGCCTTGCCATTGGCCGACTTCACCTGAGGCAAATCCATCACATACAGATTGTTGATAATCTCTTTGAACGACTCGTAAGCTTTCTTTTTGCCATCACAAGTGTTTTCCCCAACCACCATGTCAGTGGTTTCCAGATAAGGGCACACTCGGCCGAGCTTAAAGCCAAAAGCTGATTTAATTAATGCACAGGTATTACGCGGCAGGTATTTCTCCACTTCCTCAGTGGCAAAGTCGGCACCGGTACACAGGCCGATCAAAGTGGCATTGGCGGCCAGCGCGATCTCTTCCGGCACGAAGACACAATAGGAGCCGATGATCTTGCGTCCGGCAGCCTTCTCATCCAACAGTTCCTTTATACGCAGACCGTGGACTTCGCTCATCACAAAGTCAAAATAGCTCATAGCTTGCGGGCGATTATCCTGTGCCATAAAGATCTTCTGATACGCCTCAGACAATAAGCCCAGCAAGGCATCATGTGCCTTGAGATCGAGCCCCAGTTCCGTCCACATTTTTTGATATTGTTCGCTCATGGCACACTCCAATTTGGTGCTAATTGATTGATGTCTGCGATGCCATGCCAGAAAACACTGTGGCGAAGGCACCAAAATAAAATGCCATCTCCGCATGAATTAAGCGCAAACAGCAGGATCCTGGGTAACCGGCGTTAACGGGATTAAGGGGGGAGATTGATACTAAGCAAACACTGAGGCGCTAACTTCAGGCGCAGCCGACCAATACCCCCGCCCCCATGTTGTTAAACATCGGTTCGCAATCGGGCTGGTCCGGCATGCTCTGCAGTTGCTGACGAATGCTGCCACCAGCGCAGGCGGGGCAGATGTGACGAGTCACCACCAATTGAGGTAGTAACCGCTGCCAAAACAAAAGAAGAACGGGTTCTTACGGACACAAAGCTTCCGTCCTACAGAAGCCATATTAGTTTACGTAGCTCTGCCAGCCGGGTTGTTGATGTAGATAAAATTTTTGCCGAATGCTTGCTGAATTATCGCCCGTTGTATTGCAGGTGGTGGGGGTGGTGACATCATGCCCCGATACAGAAAATGAGCCCACACAGCTCAATAAATGAAAATTTATTTTTCAAATTACCCAACTTGAATAGAAATACTTTCTCCTCACTTTCATTTATTACTTAAAAATAGCAAGGTTATTCTCTGCCGTTCACGTTATCTTGATTTCAGCTTAATTACTGGAATCTGCAATAACATGCGTAACGATCTGTGGGACCTGTTTATCAATACTGTAAAGGCCGAAGTAATCCCGGCACTAGGTTGTACTGAGCCTGTTTCTGTGGGCCTGGCGGCAGCAATTGCCCGCGGTAAATTGCAGCAATCACCAGAATCTATCCAGGTTGAAGTCTCGCCCAATCTGATGAAAAACGGCATGGGAGTAAAAGTCCCAGGTACCGGCATGACAGGTCTGGCCATTGCGGCTGCGGCGGGAGCCATGGGCGGCGATGCTGCTGCCGGGCTTGAAGTGTTTCATAGCCTGAGCAGTGACACTCTCGCAAGCGCCAAACAGTTGTTGGCTCAGGGAAATGTAACTGTGGCAGTCGCTAACACCAGCCGGGTATTGTTGGCAAAAGTCACCCTGTTCGCCCAAGGAAAGTGGGTCACGGTCACTATCGCTGATGAACACACCAAAGTGGTGGCAATCGAAGAAAGCGGCATTACCACCTTTATTCGTCAAGTAGATCCAGAAGCAGAACAGACAACTTCCGAAATGCCACGGTTACCCTCACAAACCTCAGTTCAGGATATCTATGAATTTGTTACTCAGGTACCACTGGAACGACTGGCATTTATCGAACAAGCTAAACAGCTGAATGAAGCGCTATCGCAGGAAGGGCTTAATGCCAATTACGGTTTGCAAGTTGGGGCCACGTTAAAACGCCATGTGGCACGAGGTCTGATCAGTGGCGGGCTGCTCACCGATGTGATCAGCCGTTCGGCCGCCGCATCGGATGCGCGCATGGGGGGGGCCATGTTACCCGCAATGAGCAATTCCGGCTCCGGCAACCAGGGCATTGCCGCGACGATGCCCGTAGTGGTTGCCGCTGAATATCTGAAATCGTCTCATGAACAGTTGTTGCGGGCACTGATGTTGTCGCATCTGCTGGCAATTTATATCAAGCACCACCAACACAAATTGTCCGCCTTATGTGCCGTGACCACCGCAGCCATGGGCTCTGCTGCCGGGATCACCTATCTGCTGGGCGGTGATTATCAGCAGATCAGCTATGCTGTCAGCAGTATGATTGGTGATGTGGCTGGAGTGATTTGCGACGGTGCGAAAAATGCCTGTGCCATGAAGGTTTCTTCCTCGGCCGGTGCCGCAGTAAAGTCCAGCTTAATGGCCATTGATAACATTCATGTGACCGGTCAGGAAGGGATTGTGGCTGACGATGTTGAGAGTTCCATTCGCAATCTGTCAGCACTGGCTAACGGCGCCATGAGCCATACCGATCAACAGATCCTCGACATCATGGTGCAAAAAGCACTGTAATCTTCACAACGGCAATGCCGTGGTGTACTTCAGTGGCTCCATGGCAAAAGTCGATGTGACTTTAGAGATACCGGCAACACAGTTGACGAGTTTTTTATAAAACTCGTCAAAGCTTTTCATATCAGCCACCAGCACTTTCATCATGTAATCATATTCACCTGCCATGCGATAGAATTCCATCACTTCAGCAAACTCACTGACGGCATTTACAAAATGCACATACCACTCATGGGAATGATCATTGATTTTCACCATCACAAACGCCGTCAGTTCCAGCCCGACTTTTTCCGGATCTAACAACACGACACGCTTGTTAATCACGCCAGCATCTTCTAGGCGCTTCAGGCGTTTCCAGCACGGCGTGGTGGTTAGATTCACCGCCTCAGCCAGCGCATTCAACGACAGCGTTGCATCCTGTTGTAGCAGTTGCAGCAGCGTTTTATCAGTTTTATCCAGTTCCATCGTGTTATTCCAAAATGGCCGAAGACCTTGTGATGAAAATTTCATTCTTGTGACACAATATAAGAAATAATTTTCTGTTTATCATCATTTAAAGACAAATTTTTGCTTCAACATCAACCATGACGACGCTACGGAAAAATAATCACCGATTCTGTTACTCGCCCCCTTGAAAATACATGCAAAAAATCTCATATAACTGATAGTATTTATTGCTAGCGTGTTATGGAGCTCTCATGACTCAAACAACTGCCGTTCAACTGGTATGCCCACACTGTGAGGTAATCAACCGGATCCCTGCCGACAAACTTAGCGCACAGCCGCTGTGTGGCAAATGCAAAAATGCCCTTATCAGTGCTCATCCAGTGATGGCTACTGACCAAAATTTCCAGCGCTTTATTGACAAAAATGATCTGCCTGTAGTGGTGGATTTCTGGGCGCCGTGGTGTGGTCCTTGTCGTCAGTTTGCGCCGGTATTCACTGATGTTGCTGCCGAAATGGCGACGCAAGCGACCTTTGTCAAACTCGATACACAAGACAATCAGATGACCGCTTCGCGCCTGCAGATCCGTTCTATTCCGACATTGGCGATATACCATCATGGTCGGGAAGTCGCACGCATCTCAGGTGCATTGCCCAAAGGCCAGTTTAAACAATGGTTGCAGCAATATGTGTAAGATGACTCATGTCAGCGGGTATACTGGACTGCTACAGCATAATTCAGTCCCTTAGCATTTATGACTTTGGCAACACAGGATATTTTTCAGCAGCTGCAGCAAACACTGTTGCAGGCAAATGCCCGCTTTCGCGTGGTTGAACACCCTGCCGCAGGTAAGTGTGAACAGGTCGCAGCAATTCGCGGCACCGCGTTGGGACAAGGCGCCAAAGCACTGCTGTGCCATCTCAAAGGTAATGGGGTAAAACAGCATGTATTGGCCGTACTACCTGCTGACTGTCAGGCGGAATTGGCAATACTGGCAACGGCATTCGGGGCACGCAAAGCATCACTGGCAAGTCCGGTGGAGATGCAGCAGTTTACCGGTTGTGTGGCGGGCGCCATTCCGCCCTTTAGTTTTCATCCAGCGCTGATACTTATCGCCGATCCATACTTGTTTCAACGCTATGAGGAAATCGCCTTTAACGCCGGGACGTTGGAACGCTCGATTATCCTTAACGTCGAGGATTACCTGCGTATTGCCGCCCCGCGCCAGCTCAGTTTTATCCGGCGGTCCAGTTAAGTCTGTTGTCGCGCAACTTGTCAGACCGTATTTATCGGCGGATATTTTAACGCATCAATCAGCAACCGAAAGGCCGCCGAATGTTGTTGCCGACTGGGGAAATACAGATGATATCCGGGTTGCAACGGACACCAGTCTTCCAGTACCGCTAGCAATTTACCTTGCTTGATTGCATCGGCTAACGCATCTTCCGGCTGAAAACACAGTCCTGCCCCCGCAAGGGCCGCCTTGGTCACCAGATCGGGCTCATTACAGACGAGCTGTCCCGCCACTCTCACATTCAGTTCGCGGCCGGCTTTTTTAAATTCCCAAGTATATAGGCCGCCTGCTGTCGGCAGCCGTAAATTGATACAGTTATGCTCGGTGAGTTGCTGAGGCGTCAGCGGTTGAGGATGTTCGGCGAAATAGGCAGGCGAACCTGCCACCAGAAAGCGCAGATCCGGGCTGATACGCACCGCCACCATATCTTTCGCCACCTGCTCACCGAGCCGCACCCCGGCATCAAAACCTTCCGCAGCCAAATCCAGCAAGCGCTGTTCGACCGAGATTTCAATCTGCAACTGGGGATGCTGCGATAACAGGCGATTGACCGCGGGTAACAAGATACTTTCTGCGACAAACTTGGTGGCCGTCAGGCGGATGTGCCCGACAATCCGCTCCCGAAACTGGTTAAGGTTATCTAACTGAGTGGCAATCTGCCCAAAGGCTGGCTGCAAAGTACGAATCAGCTGTAATCCAGCCTCTGTCGGCGCAACGCTAAGAGTGGTACGAGTGAGCAGTTGCAGGTTTAGTCGCTGCTCTAAACGCCTCACTGTATGACTAATGGAGGACTGCGACGTTCCTAATCTTGCCGCCGCCTTGGTAAAGCTACGCTCTTCTACCACGGCCAGAAACACCCATAAATCGCCCAGTTCTTCACGCTGCATATATGAATCTCAAATATAAAACCAATATGAATACATCATTTAATTTAAATAATCGGTTTGTCTATGATCGATTGCAAGTGATAACTCGGACGAATAGGAATTGAATATGAAGATCATCAAAAGCGCAGCGTCACCATCCGTTTCCGGGCCAGAGAGCGTGTTCACCGGTCGGGTACGGATTGACAACCATATCACACCGGAGGCTCCGTCCCGACTCAGCTCAGCAATTGTCACCTTTGAACCGGGAGCCCGCACTGCCTGGCATGCTCATGGCACCGGACAGCTGTTATTTGTCACGCAGGGGCTAGGCTGGATCCAAAAAGCCGGAGAGGTGAAACAGGTGATACAGGCCGGAGACACAGTATGGATTGGCGCCAATGAAAAGCACTGGCATGGCGCCAGCGACACTAAGGCAATGACCCATGTTGCGGTTGCGGAAGCCTCAGACACTGAGCCTGCCGCAATCTGGATGGAACTGGTCGCCGATCGAGATTATCTGGGCTAAGTCATGACGTTAAAACCACAATATCGGCAGAGGTCACATTAATGCATGTATTAAAGGGCGTCACGATGGCTACAGGTCTGACGGTAACTGCGGGAGTAACAGCCACAACTACCATCAAGCCGCTTGACTATGACAACACTGTGCTCAGCAAAACCACGCCGACTCTGGCGCATTACACTAATACCCTGGTGAATCAAACACTGTGGAACCGCAACGACCTTTCAAGTCGGGATCGGTCATTAGTGACGGTAGCGGCCTTGGTTGCTATGGGGAAAAGCGAACAGATTTCCGCGCCGGTAACCTATGGATTGCAACACGGACTAACGCCCACAGAACTCAATGAAACATTACTGCAGTTAGCGTTTTATTGTGGCTGGCCCAATGTGTTACCAGCAGTGCGTGTGTTGGAGCGCATTTACCAGCAACGTCAGATAATACCTGCCGCAGACAGTGATGAGAAAAGCCTGATGCTGGACGCGACCGCGGAAGCTGCACGCCTGAAAGTAGTAAATGACACGGTTCGTCCATATGTCCCAGGCTTAGCCGGTGACACTGACCAGATCCTGTTTGGCGAATTATGGCGACGGCCGCAACTGACTCCACGTGACCGCAGTTTGGTGACAATGGCGGCATTACTGGCAATGGGGCAAGCCCAACCGCTCGGTTACCATCTTAATCGGGCGATGGACAACGGTCTGACGGCCAAGGAGGCTGGCGGCATAGTATCGCATCTGGCGTATTACATAGGTTGGCCCCGCGCATTTTCTGCCGTAACCGTCGTACGCGACGTGCAGCAAAAGCGCGCGACCCACAGTAAGTAACTATCGGTTTTCTACCTTTCTATACCGGCTTAATCTGCTTAAGCCGGCGAATCGCCTCTTGTAGATTTTCCATGGAATTAGCGGTAGAAAAACGTACAAACTTGGCGGTATCGGCACTCCCAAAATCTTTGCCCGGAGATACCGCAACCTGACACCGCTTCATCAGTTCAAAGGTGAAATCCCAACTGGAATCTAGCCCCCACGCCTGCATCCAGGCAGAACAATCTGCCCAAGCGTAAAACGCACCATCCGGCATCACGGGAACCGTGAGTCCCAAAGCGTTGAGCTCCGGGACAAACCAGTCGCGACGGCGTCTATATTCTGCGCGCCGCTGTTCATATTCCTCGAGACTCGCAGGCGCAAAGCATTGCAACGCCGCATACTGGGCAATGGCATTGGGGCAGATAAACAAATTCTGCGCAAGCCGTTCAATAATCGGTACCAGCACTTCCGGCACCACCATCCATCCCAGCCGCCAGCCAGTCATGGAAAAGTATTTGGAAAAACTATTGATACTGATGATGCTGTCATCCAGAGATAGCGCCGACATCCCAAACTCATCGTTATAACTGAGGCCAAGATACAGCTCGTCGACGATGGTTACACCATGCTGCGCTTTGACGTACTGATGGATCTGTCGTAATTCGTCCAACGCCACCGACGTCCCAGTCGGATTGGACGGCGACGCGACCAAAATTCCCTGCGTCTGCGCACGCCAGTAATCACGAACTTTTGCCAGACTCAATTGAAACCGTTCCGCCGCAGTCGTCGGGATCATCACCGGAGTGCCACCAGCAGCCATCACGAAATGACGGTTACACGGGTAACAAGGATCTGGCATCAGGATTTCGTCGCCCTCATCCACCAAGGCTGTGCAGGCCAGCTGCAATGCAGCAGAAGCCCCTGCTGTGATCACAATGCGAGAGGCTGGCACATTTAGCCCAAAGCGTTGTTGATACCAGTGACTGACCGCCTCACGTAGCGGGCTAATGCCCAATGCTGGGGTATATTGCGTTTGTGCCTGTTCAATCGCACGGCTGGCCGCTTGCTGCACTAAAGGCGGAGCGGTGAAATCGGGTTCTCCCAGCGTCAGATGGATCATCGGCGGATCATGCGGGCCCTGAGTGGACGCAATGCGGCTCGCCTCTTTGGCGACTTCCATTGCATAAAATGGCGCAATCAGACTGGCCCGGCCTGCGATTTTCATGACTCTACCTCGGTAACACCCTAATACCTCTGACAGTATTTCCACCGTCAGCAGCAACACTAATGAGGCGATATTGAACGGTTAACTGCCACAATACCAGCCTTTAATCGCTGCGAAGCAGCGCGGTGACCAACCGGTTGTGAGATCTATAAAAATCGTGAATGCTTGTTGGCATTACTGCAACCAAGCAAAAAGCGTAATAGCGAGAGAGGCTAAAGAAGGTGCCAGCATTCACTGGCACCGGGGATAAAAAGCTTAGAAACTATAGCGCACGCTAACCTTGTAACTCCGAGGTTCCCCGGGCATGGTCCAGATTGCAGAGTAAGAGCTGGGGTAATAAGCCTCATCAAACAAGTTGGTCACGTTGAACTGCAGTGATAACGCTTCAGACACGGCATAAGTGCCAAACAGATTAACCAGAGTATAAGCTGGTAGCACATAACTCGGATCAATCGTTTCTCCCAGCCGCGAACCGACGTATTGCACTGAAGCCCCAACCGCGGTGTCTTTACCAAACAGCTCGGTATCATGTTTTAAGGTCAGATTGCCACTGTGTTTCGGAATGTTGATCAGGCGACTGCCTTTGGGAATGGTGACACCCCAGTCAGCGTTAATCACATCATTGGCCGTTTTGGCATCGGTGTAAGCGTAAGACAGCCACACGCGGGTGTGTTCCGTCAGATTACCTGCCAACTCAATCTCAATCCCCTGGCTTTCAGCCTCGCCCAGGGTTGCAGAAAATCCTGAGTTAACCGGATCTGCGGTTAGCACATTACTTTTTTCTGCACGGAACAAGGCAACAGAACCGGTGATGAAGGCAGTGTCGAATTTAGTCCCCATTTCATAGGATTTACTCTCTTCCGGTTTAAACGCTACACCGCGGTAATCGGTTCCGGTATTAGGACGAAAACCTTCAGAATAACTACCATAAAAGCTTAGCCAGGGTTGCCACTCATAGACCAAACCGGCGCGGGGACTGAACATATTCTGACTCTGTTCGGTTTCAGTCTGGGTATTATGCTTAACAATAGTCTGTTCAAAACTGTCATAGCGACCACCGACAAGCACTTTCCATTGAGCGGTTAGATCCAGTTGATCTTGTAGGTAAAGGCCGTAACTGTCCTGAGTTTCGGTCTGATCGTACAGCACTGTACCTGCCGGGGCGATTTGACCATAAACTGGGTCGTAGATGTTGATGCTGTAGGTGGCATCTCCGGCAGTTGGGCGAAAACGCTCCCAATACTTATCGAAATGAAAATGGTAACCATCGATACCCATCAACAAATGATGCGTAAAACTGGCAGTATCGACGCTGCCACTTAGTTCCAGACGGCCTGACACATCGGTCGATGAAAAATCCCGGTAGTTATGTTGTCGACTCAGCGTTTCCCCATCGGTGTACAGCAACTGCCGGCTACTGACCAGTTCCGGATCACTGGCATAGCCTTTAAACCCGGTATCCCGATAACTCAGCCCTCCCAACACCTGCCATTTACCCATATCATGCTCAAGTGACAGTTGATGTGCTAAAACATCAATCTGCATCGCACCATCGCTTGCTTCACCTAAAAATCGCGTCACCGGCAACACGTCCGGATCGCCATCAACCGCAACAATACCGCGATCAAACGGCACTTTTTGGTCGACATACTCCAGCTCATAATTAAGACGGGTGTCATCATTGATCAACCACAACACTGACGGGGTTAACACCCGTTTTTCTGAATCGACCGGGTCCCGAAAACTCCCTTTATCTTCATAAGCACCGTTGATTCTGAACGCTAGCGTATCTGTAATTGCATTGGTGTAATCACCTTCCAGACGATAATTATCCCAACGTCCGGCAGAAGCTTGCAGATACCCTTCCTGCTCAAATTTCGGCTTTTTGGTAATGATATTAATCGTACCACCAGGCTCTGAACGCCCATATAAGGCAGAACCCGGACCTTTCATAATTTCAATACTTTCGATATTGGAAGTATCACGGGTGCCACCGAAACCTCGACCAGCGTTATAGCCGTTGACCAGGTAACCTGATGGCACGTTTTCATCACCAATAAAACCACGGACGGCAAAACTGTCCCAGACGCCACCAAAATTGTTCTGCCGACTCACAGAAGCGGATAGATCGAGAGCCTCCATAAAGCTCGTAACGCCGGCATCACTTAGCTGCTCAAAAGATAAGGTTTCAATGCTTTGGGGTTGAGATTTCAGTGGTACATCGCCACGAAAAGGTTGGCGCAGGCTGGTAACTTCCAGGTGTTCAATATCGGCTGACGCATCATCCGCTATGGCCTGCTGGGTCAACCCTAACATAATTGCCAATGGCAGCGCTGCAACATGAAAAATGCCCTTATTAGACATCCAAAGACTCTCCATTTGCGTCCATCCTCAGCAAAGTCATTCCAATCCTGAGAAGACTTTTTAGATGACGCTTAAATGCGTTGATGATGAGCATCTCAATGCCAACAATGCCTTCTGTTGACGTTTGAGCATGTGATTGCGGCGAATAATAACGATAACAATTATCATTTGTAAATAATAAAGATACATTTATCTAACATAAATCACGTAGATAAGCGTCAATCGCGTTAATTTTGCACAACGATATGACGTCAAATACTTTCGTGACGGGCTATGAACAGCACAAGGCAGCTATACAGCTCACTGTCTTCGCTGGCGTTGCTAAGGTATAGTCTTAGGCGTTCAATCCACCTGTAGCCACAAACCTCTCATTTATGAATGACTATCGACAAAAGCTTGAGCAGCTGACACAGGAAAACCGCCGGCTAAAACAGGAAAATAAACGTCTTGAAGAAAGGCTTAATGCCGCGCTGGATGGCACGGGTTTGTGTTTGTGGGAGCAACATGTGCCGACCGGCAAACTCACCATATTCAACATGGAATGGGGGCAGATGTTAGGCTTCAGCCCTCAGGAGCTGGAAGCCACCGTTGATATCTGGAAAAGCAAATTGCATCCGGATGACTACCCGCAAGTAGTCGCCGCCCTGGATGACCATCTAGCAGGGAAAACCAGTTCCTATCAGGTTGTGCACCGCATGCTGCATAAAAATGGCAGTCACAGTTGGGTGTCAGACCGCGGCCGTGTTGTTGAATTTGACGCACAAGGTCAGCCACTGCGGATGATGGGGACTCACATCGATATCACCCAAGAAAAGCGCTATGAACTGGAACTGGCAAAACTTGCCAGCAGTGACCCGCTCACCGGAGTGCTCAACCGTGCCAAACTGGAACAGGAATTCAACCAACTGAATCTGACGCAGCCACAACAGGCAGCCGCAGTGATTTTTATCGATCTGGATGACTTCAAGGCGGTCAACGATCAGTTTGGTCATCGTGCCGGTGATGCGTTGCTGATCAAAGTCGCCCATTGGTTAGCGAGCATGGCACCGCCAAATACCCTGGTCGCACGCATGGGCGGCGATGAGTTCGTGCTGTTGTCTGTTAATGTCTCCCGCGCGGCCATCGAACAGTTTGTCG
This sequence comes from Shewanella sp. A32, assembly GCF_029167175.1. Taxonomy (NCBI): domain Bacteria; kingdom Pseudomonadati; phylum Pseudomonadota; class Gammaproteobacteria; order Alteromonadales; family Shewanellaceae; genus Shewanella; species Shewanella sp. A32. The sequence continues at coordinate 139,013 of NZ_JARFTS010000006.1, read as the reverse complement.
ACGCCTTACTGATACGAGGGCAACAACCGGTCACACTCGAAAACGGCGTGGCACACATCGGTTTTAGTGTGGGAGTATGCGAATTCACCACGCCTTATGTTGGTTTTAATGCCCTGTATACGCTTGCCGACCAGGCGATGTATCAGATTAAGAAAAACGGTAAGCATGGAGTCACCTTCGTCCACGCCAATTAATAGTGAACGTGAATTCACGTCCCACTCAATTGTTATCCCCTTTAACTACACCGACACACCAAACAAATGCCCCACGGCGGCGGTGATCAACATGGCGATAGCTCCCCAAAATGTCACCCTGACACAAGCTCTGAATATTGGAGCGCCACCGGTAACCGCGGCAATACCGCCAAGCACAGCCAAAAAAAACAGCGACGAGATAGCCACCAGATTGATTAGCTGTGACGGTGCTACAAACCAGGCCACTAACAGCGGCAATAGTGCCCCCACGGTAAAAGTCGCTGCCGAGGAAAGTGCCGCCTGAAGCGGTTGTGCTTTACCGTCTTCGGTAATGCCGATTTCATCGCGAGCATGAGCTGCTAGCGCATCATGCGCCATCATCTGCTCGGCGACCTGATAGGCCAGTTCCGGCGTCACGCCCCGGTGCTCATATATTTTCGCCAGTTCTTCTTTTTCAGAGTCAATGTCATCCGCTAATGATTGCCGTTCAAGCTCTAGGTCCGCATTTTCGGTATCCGCTTGCGAACTGACGGAGACATATTCCCCCGCAGCCATTGACATAGCACCGGCGACTAAGCCGGCTAATCCGGCAAGAATGATATCGCTCTGTGTCGTATGAGCGGCCGCGACACCGATGATCAGACTGCTGGTTGAGACAATGCCATCGTTTGCTCCCAATACAGATGCACGTAGCCAGCCGATACGATGGGAGCGATGTTGTTCATGGTGAGTCACACCTATACCTCATGCGTTGTTTGCCTATCTTGGCGATTTAGCCAAATGCCACTTAACTGTAGCACTCAACTATAAAAAAAAGTCTATAGCCAACAGCATATCGCTATGGATCATCGCCGATTTGGCAATCATTACGCTTCCAAGACCAGACTTGACTATGCTTAATATGGCAGCCAGTGAGGAGACGAGGAGGATGTGATGATAGCCGCGGAAATACAGCATAAAATTGACTCAAATAGCGCCCAGATTAAAAGCATTGCCCACCGCATTCATGCGCTGGAAGAGGAACATCTGGCAGAGCCCAGTAATTCAGACTACATAGAGCTGCTGACTCAGCACAAAAAACTTGTCGATGAAAATCGTAGACTGATGGATGAGTTGGCTAACAAGTAATCTGATTTGAGCCGTTTTTAGCGCCGAAATGTCAACTGTTCGAGCCTCGCCGTTCGAACCCGTAAAGCTATTGCGCCGATAAACTTGGCGGGACGTCCGTTCAGCATATTTGGAATGTCCCGTTAATGGCCGGTCTACCTCACAAAGCTTCGACTCGCGAAATCGCGACATTCAAATCTGAGTGACATTCAACTAAACGCAACAAAATTGATAAGCAACTTTCCATCAATTGCAACAATTGGACAGAGTGTTTATGCTTCCTTGGCTAAAGCACTGAGATGCTACCATCAGGGTGTACGGAAACACTTAATCTTCCAACAATTATTATAAATGGTGATGACTTATGTTGTTTACGCGCACCTACCCTCTGCGCTTAGTCATAATACTGCCGTTCTCTTTTTTATTTTTTATTGGTGCGGCGGCATTTTCCGTTATCTCTTATCAGAATAGCCAAACACTGGCGCGTTCCATGGGGCAGAATTTTGCCCGTGAGTTGTCACAGCGTATAGACCAATATGTGAGCAATTTGACTAAGGTGATGCCAGAAATCACTGACGCCAATGCCACGCAGGTACTCAACGGCAATCTTTCTATCGCGCAGCCCCAACAGAACACCCCCTGGTTACTGAGTCAGCTACGCCAGAGTGAACAGCTAAGTTTTGTCAGTATGGCGTTTCCCGACGGACGCTACATTGCAGCCGCTCGGCCCCCCAACAGTCCTGAACATATCGAAATCGCCAGTAATATCTTCAATCCAGAGCATCACCTTATCGGCTATATGCCTGACAGCAGCGATCATCTGGGCCAAGCCATTGAGCAGGTTAAAGTCAGCTATGATCCACGGCAGCGTCCCTTTATGCAGTGCGCTTTGGCTAATCCGCAACTGCCTTGTTGGGGCGAAATCTATCGCTATGTACAAAGTGAGGTGTATGGCATCAGTCTGTCAAAAGCGGTGCTTGATGCACAGGGGAATGTCATTGCCGTGGTGGCGGCAGATATTGCCTTAAACCGGCTTAACCAGTTTATGGAAAAGCTCAACATTGGCTACGGTGGTCTGGCGTTTTTACTGGAGCAGCAGAGCGGCAAGCTGATCGCGTCTTCGAATATTCAGCGCATTCCGGTAAAAGCTGCCGATGGCAACCGCTTCTTGTTGAAACAGCATCCAATCCCATTACTGCGTAATCTGTCGATTTCACAACAAGATAATCTGGTAGATTCACACGTGATTGCCGACGGGAAGCACTACTTATTAGAAGTTAAGCAGATAAAGCTCGGTGAGCAACAAAGCTGGCAATTGGTGGTATTGCTACCCGTCGATCAAATCGCAGCCCCCATCATGCAACAAGTCAAAGTGACACTGTTTATCACGTTGCTGTTATTGCTGTTACTGATCTTTATCGGCGCTCAGCTTGCCCGAAAGATTGCCCGCCCGATTGAAAATATCGCGCAGATCGCCAGTAACAACGAACTGCAGAAACTGACGGAAAATCCCAGTAAACACCACCAGTATGTGGAAGTCAGCCACCTTGCAACCAGTCTGGCTACGCTGGCAAAAGCGCAACTGGATTCAATCCATACACTTGAACAACAAGTATCGAAACGCACCCTTGAATTGCAAAAAGCCAACCAACGGCTGACCACCTTATCTGAGCAAGATGCTTTAACCGGTATTGCCAATCGCCGCGTTTTCGATCGATGCCTTGTCAGTGAATGGCAACAAGCGATTGCTGAAAACAGCCCGTTGAGTGTGATTGTGTGCGATATCGATCATTTTAAATCATTTAACGATTATTACGGGCATCAGGCTGGCGATAAAGCGCTGCAAGCCGTAGCGCAACATCTGCAGGCTCATGTACGACATAGCAGTGACTTACTTGCCAGATATGGCGGTGAAGAATTTGCTTTGATTTTGCCAAATACTGATGCTGCACAGGCAGCGAAAATCGCCGAGAATTTGCGCCAAAGCCTGTTTGCTGCCGCGATTCCGCGAGCAGATCTGGCCCCCTGGGTGATCTCATTGAGTCTGGGTTACGCCAGTACCTATCCGCAAGAGAGTCAGAAAGTCGAAGAACTGGTACGGCGAGCAGATAAACAGTTGTATGTCGCTAAAGCCAACGGGAGAAATCAGGTCCAACCGGCAAGTACCACCATTGTCTAGCTCGTGGCACGTTGCCTTGAGGCACGAGTACACGCGGCACGTTGGCAATGAATGGATATCGACCGGTTAAGCCAGCCGATATCCAGAGTTATCAGGCCTTTTTCACAAACTCGGATTTGAGCTGCATTGCGCCGATACCATCGATCTTGCAATCAATATTATGATCGCCTTCAACCAGCCGGATATTTTTCACTTTAGTGCCCACTTTGACCACCAGTGAGCTGCCTTTCACTTTTAAATCTTTAATCACAGTGACAGTATCACCATCGCTTAACTGCGCACCATTGGCATCCTTGACCACCAGCCCGTCGTCCTGTTCAACCACTTCTCCCGCTATCCATTCATGACCACACTCGGGACACACCAAAGTGCTGCCATCTTCATAGGTATAGCTGGAATTACAACTTGGACAATTTGGTAAATCACTCATTAATCAGTTCTCTATGTCACTGGTAGCTAACAAAAAATAGACACCAACCACTGCTAAAATGGCTACCATTGCAGTATTTTATTTTTTGGCATCATAAAGTTAAGTTAGCATTTTACAATTAATGGTGCAGATTTAGCAAAAGCACATAATAAACACGATTTAGCGCACATAATTCGGCTTATTGAGGCAATGTTTAACAAGTTGATGTGACCACTGCATTATAAATGAGCGCAATGTATTGCCCGAATTCATTATAAAATGGTCGCTAATTTATTGATTAAATACCATTAGCGACCTTTTTCAGACAGTGTTCAGCCGTGGCTCATGATTTTAGGGTTACGCTCTTTTTTGCAGTGACATCCACTTGTAACGAGAACACATCAGGCCGCGCATAGTGCCCCACTACATCAAAATCGTAGCGAGACTTAGTGATTTGCGACATATCAATCTCCACCGACAATAGCCCTTCTTCCCCATACATTGGTCCCGCCAAGATGTTGCCAAGTGGGTCAACAATCATGCTTCCGCCTTTTATAAAGGGACGACTGGGATCCCAGCCCTCAGCAGAGCGGCCGGTTTGCTCTGGTGAACCTTGAACCTGAACGGCACTAATCACAAAACAACGCCCTTCGTGGGCGATATGACGCATACTGCATTGCCAAATTTCACGCTCGTCTACCGTTGGTGCACACCAAATATCAATTCCCTGAGCGTACATTGCCATACGCAATAATGGCATATGGTTTTCCCAGCAAATAGCACTACCAATCTTAGCAAACCCGGTATCCACCGTTGATAACATCGAACCATCGCCTTGCCCCCAAATCAAACGCTCGGTGCCTGTTGGCATGAGTTTACGATGTTTGCCCACTAATCCATGGCTGGGAGTAATATGGAGAGAAGTGCAGTATAAGGTTGACCCTGCTCGCTCAATCACACCGATAACAATAGAACATTGTGTGCGTTGCGAAAGCGCGACGAGTTCATCGGTTTCCTCTCCAGGAACATTGACCGCATTGGCGTAATAACGCTCATAAGCTTCACGCCCGGCATCAAGACGATAACCTAAATATGTCCCAAAGGTTTCGCCCTTAGGATATCCCCCAAGCAATGCTTCCGGCATTACCACAAGTTCTGATTTAGATTGGATAATTTCGTTTTCGTAAGATAGGATCGACTGCAAAGTCTCTTGCTTCCCCGACTCCTTTGCGCCAATCTGCAGTGCTGAAACAATATGTTTAGTCATAGAACGATTCTCGACAGATAGTTGATGTCTGCATAGACTCAGCGATACACGCTGGAGAGGGAATAGCGATTGGTTTCTATCGAGTATGAATAAAAATGATAATGGCCACTTCGACTTAAATCTGCTTAAAGTCTTTGTGGCGCTATACGAAGAAGGCAGTGCCAGCCGCGCAGCGGTGAGGCTCACCGTCACTCAATCTGCGGTCAGTGCTGCACTAAAGAGATTGAGAATAATCTACGATGATCAATTGTTTATCCGTAATAGCCAGGGCCTGCAACCTACCAGCAAAGCACATGCGATTAAACCGATTATCGCGGATTCATTGGATAACTTTGTTTCAACGTTAAATCATTTATCCGATAGCCAACTCAAGTATGCGAACCAATCAATTATGATAGGTTTGTCTGATGATTTTGAATTATTCATCGGTTCGACGCTGGCGGAAAAAATTAAATCCAAGTTTCCACGACTAAAGGTCGTGTTCCGGCAGACCAACAGTCAGAAAGTGGTCAATGCCCTCGTGGAGCGCGAAATCGATATCGCGATCACCTCCACTTACTTACGTTCCTCCGCAATACAAAGCGATCTGATGAAATATGGCAATTATTCATGTCTTATCAGTCGCGATTTCGTGTTCCCGGAAACCGAGAAGACGCTCGACCTTGAAACCTATTTAGCGTCTGACCACGTTCTTGTTTCGGGCGATGGTCTAACAGGCTCTGTCGATGAGTTGCTTTCCAGAAATGGGCAAAAACGCAATGTGGCCATGGCAACCACGCATTTTTCTGCCTTACCATTTTTACTACAAGGCCCCAGAACACTAGCGACGATCCCCAGCCACGCAGCGCAGGCGATCAGTCAGGTGTGCGGATTGGTTAACCTGCCATGCCCGCTCAAGTTTGATGATTATCCTGTCTCAGTCAGCTGGCATAAAATACGTGCCAAAGACAGCCTAATTCTGGAAATCATCACCTTGGTCAAAGAATGCTTTAGTGAGTCGAATTTGCAGCAACATTTTGATGTGAATTGAATTCTTTGACAAAAGCTTGCTAGAACTCAGGCGGCATAAGACAGATTTCAGACGAACAAAATTAGGGGACGAAACTGATAGTGTTAACGAGTCCGGCAGCCGTCATGGTTTTGTGACCGGCACTTTTACGACAACACTCGGCACCACCTCTATGGTTGCATTGAAGGTCGAGAGTCCTGAATTCAGCGATGGTTTTACATTTGTTACAAAGCGAATCGTTTCCACTTGAGGTTAATGTTACTCAGCGGTAAATTATCGGCGCAATTAATCATCTTCTTTCGTATTTCAAATCTAACAGCCTCTTTCGCGGGAATGTATCATGATGCGCGGTAATTATCGTGTAGTCTGGTTCGGTAAAATCTTGGTGCCAAGCCAAAGTGTTATTTATCGACGCCTGCGATTATTAACGACAAAGCGTCCTCTATTCATCAGTAACGCTTGGCACAAGAGTCTTGAAATCACCTGAGTAATCTCTCCTGTAAACAGACGTTTTTAGCGAAATCGCTTGAGTCGTCAACGCTCGTCAAAACTAGCGCTTTCGACGCAACCGCAGATTTTACTGCGGTATTTTTAGTGTTTATTGGGTTATGGGATTTCTATGTTTGGTAAAATTGTGGTGATGTCTTTATCACTAGTTGTCTGCGCCTGTACTTCGATGGTAGATGACTTAGAAAATCGTGTGCAGCAAAAACTTCAGCAAATGCTGGCGGAAAAATTTGCAGAACGGCTAACGGATGGCATTGATGTAGTTGTCAGCGAATTAGCGAAAAGTGGTGGTTATCTCAATGATCCATTAGTACGCATTTTGCTACCGCCCCCGCTAGGGATTATTGCGGGTGTGGCCAGTGAACTTCAGAAAAATCCTGACGCGGATTTATTACAAACGCTGATGAATCAGGCGGCCGAGCATGCGATCCCTGTGGCCGGCCCGATATTAAAAAATCTCATCACCCATATGGATGAACCCACCTTAGAAGGGGTTCTTCATGCTGGTAATCAAGGTGCAAGTCAATACTTGAAACAACATGCGGGTGACATGGTGCAGACAGCGTTATTGCCAGCCATCACAGCAGAACTCAATGCAAATGGCGCAGTAGAACTTTACGGAAAGTTGTTGGACATTAAAAGCAAGGCCGATAGCATTACCGCAACCGCAAACGATGTACAACAGACGCTGGAGACTGCCCAGCAACTGCAAGCAGAGCCTGAAAATATAGCCAAAGAACAACTTGCACAGTATGTCGCTGAGCAGGCTATGGGAGGGATGTTCCGTAAGATTGCTCAGCAGGAACTCAGTATTCGTCAAAATCTACAACAGCCTATGCTGTGATCACACATAGAGCCTGAGCACGCTATGACTTCACCATCGCGAACTTACCGATAGCACATGGCCTGCATTCGAGGTGTGAACGCCGCCGAACTAAAGTTACGCGACAGCCAACATTAAAAAAGCGAGCCATTAGGCTCGCTTTTTCATCAGATAATTACTGATAGCACCGGCTATTACAGGTACTCAGACATAGGAACACAAGCGCAGAACAGATTACGGTCGCCATACACGTCATCAATACGATTAACGGTAGGCCAGAACTTGTTGGCACGCACGGCGTCACATGGGAACACTGCCAGCTCACGGCTGTAAGGCCGTTCATCAAAGGCTGGGTCCATGATATCGGCCAGGGTGTGCGGAGCGTTGTGCAGCGGGTTATTATCCGCTGGCCAGTCACCGGCTGCCACTTTGGCGATTTCGCTACGGATAGCCACCATAGCATCGATAAAGCGATCCAGTTCCACTTTTGATTCGGACTCAGTCGGCTCGATCATCAGGGTGCCAGCTACCGGGAAGCTCATGGTTGGCGCATGGAAACCATAGTCATTCAGACGTTTGGCAATATCCATTTCAGTGACACCGGAAGCTTCCTTGAGAGGACGCAGATCGATGATACATTCGTGTGCCACGCGATCATTACGGCCACGGTACAGCACAGGATAATGCTCAGACAGCTTCTTCGCCAGATAGTTAGCGTTCAGCATGGCATTCTGCGTGGATAACCGCAGTCCTTTAGCACCCAACAGTTTGATGTACATCCAGCTGATGGGCAGGATGCCAGCGCTACCGTATTGAGCGGCCGCAACGGCCCCGTTGTTGTCACTGGCTTTACCCAATTTCACTACGCTGTGACCAGCGACGAACGGTGCCAGATGTGCTTTGACACCGATAGGGCCCATACCTGGACCACCACCGCCATGCGGGATAGCAAATGTCTTATGCAGGTTGAGGTGTGACACGTCAGCACCAATAAATCCGGGTGAGGTAATCCCCACCTGTGCGTTCATATTGGCACCGTCGAGGTACACCTGACCACCGTGCTGATGGATGACATCGCAGATATCGCGAATAGTTTCTTCATACACACCGTGAGTCGATGGGTAAGTGATCATGATGCAGGACAGATTCGCTGCCATATCACTGGCTTTGGCGCGCAGATCATCCATATCCACGTTACCCAATTTGTCACATTCCACGACCACGACCTGCATGCCCGCCATGTGGGCGGATGCGGGGTTGGTACCATGAGCCGACTGTGGGATCAGACACACGTTCCGGTGTGCATCGCCACGAGATTGGTGATAGCGGCGAATTGCCAGCAGACCTGCGTATTCGCCTTGGGCACCCGAGTTTGGCTGCATACATACCGCATCATACCCGGTGATTTCTACCAGCCAGTCACTCAGATTCTGGACCAGTTCATGATAACCCTCGGCCTGATCCTGCGGGCAGAATGGATGCAGGTTAGCAAATTCCGGCCAACTGATCGGTTGCATTTCCACTGCGGCGTTCAGCTTCATGGTGCAAGAACCAAGGGAAATCATCGAATGGTTCAACGCCAGATCTTTGTTTTCCAGGTGCTTGATATAACGCATCATCTCGGTTTCGCTGTGATAGCGATTAAACACCGGGTGACTGAGGATGGCATCATCACGCAGCAGTGCCGCAGGAATCGAGTTGCTGCCAGCTGCCACAATTGCGGCATCTAGTGCGGTGATATCCAGCCCATGAGCCGCACCGAGGATGATATCAAACAGCGTAGCGACATCGGCGCGAGTGGTCGTTTCATCTAGGCTCACACCCAGTGCACCATCAGCGTCGATACGCAGGTTGCTTTGTGCCGCCAGCGCCCGAGCCACAACCGCCTCTTTGTCAGCCACGCGGAAAGTCAGGGTATCGAACCAGGTGTTGTTCAGCAGTGATACGCCTTTCGCTTTCAATCCGGCAGCCAGAATATCGGTCAGACGGTGAATACGGTTAGCGATGGTTTTCAAGCCATCCGGACCATGGTACACAGCGTAAAAAGATGCCATGTTCGCCAGCAGGATCTGTGCAGTACAGATATTGGAATTGGCTTTTTCACGGCGAATATGCTGTTCACGGGTCTGCATCGCCATACGCAATGCTACATTGCCGCGAGTATCTTTGGATACGCCGATGATACGGCCAGGCATAGAGCGTTTGTGTTCGTCTTTAGTGACAAAATACGCGGCGTGTGGACCACCATAACCCATCGGTACACCAAAGCGTTGGGTGTTACCAAAGGCAATATCTGCGCCCATGCTGCCAGGAGACTTCAGCAGTACCAGCGACATAATGTCGGCAGCGACGGTAACGACGGCTTTCTGTTCGTGCAGTTTGGCAAACAGCTCGGTGTAATCACGAATAGCACCCTGTTTGTTGCTGTACTGAAACAGTGCACCAAAAATTTCGTGGTTGACGGCTTCATCAGCCGGGCCGACCAGCACTTCAAAACCAAAACATTCGGCACGGGTTTTCACCACGTCGATAGTCTGTGGAAATACATCATCCGCCACATAGAAGATATTGGCTTTTTTGGCTTTGGACACACGTTTAGCCATTGCCATGGCTTCGGCAGCGGCGGTGGCTTCATCCAGCAGAGAGGCTGATGCCAGATCCAGGCCGGTTAAATCCATCGACAGTTGCTGGAAGTTAAGGATAGCTTCCAGACGACCCTGGGCAATTTCAGGCTGATAAGGCGTGTAAGCGGTGTACCAGCCGGGATTCTCCAGCACATTGCGCTGGATAACTGCCGGTACCTCAGTACCGTAATAGCCCATTCCGATATAACTTTTGAAAACTTTGTTCTTGGCGGCAATCTGCTTGATGGACTCAGTCCCGGTGGCTTCGCCACAGGAGTCATCAAGTGCCAGTTCCCGATTCAGACGAATCGACCCCGGAACTATCTGCGCGGTCAAATCGTCCAGAGACTCGGCACCGACATAATCCAGCATCTGCTGTTGCTGGGTCTCATCGGAGCCAATATGGCGGCGGATAAAGAGATCGTGCTGCTCTAGCTGAGTGAGGGTTTGCTTGGTCATGATTAACCTTAGTTTCTGTAATCGCCGATATGCAGCCGTAGGGTGGCGCTGTATCGGTCTCTTTTTAAAACGCACGAAGCCCTGTTAAAGGGCTTCGTTGACAGCAACGATTATTCTTCGTCGATGACAGCCTGATAGGCTTCTGCGTCCAACAGGTTGTCCAGTTCGGACTCATCTGAAGGCTTAATGCGGAAGAACCAGCCATCACCGTAAGCATCGCTGTTAACCAGTTCAGGGCTGTCTTCCAGCGCTTCGTTAACCGCAATCACTTCACCAGACAGCGGCGCGTAGATGTCAGATGCGGCTTTTACAGATTCAGCCACGGCGCAATCATCTCCGGCGTCCAGGCTGTCACCCACGTCTGGCAGTTCTACAAATACCATATCGCCCAGCAGTTCCTGTGCGTGTTCAGTGATACCGATGGTGTAGCTGCCATCAGCTTCCTGGCGTACCCACTCGTGAGAGGATGTGTACAGTAATTCGTTAGGAATATCGCTCATTCTTATTGTTCCTTTCCCGTGTTTCAGAATGCTTGTTTGCCGTTGCGCACAAAGCTGGGCGCAATCACTTTGACTGCTACGCGTTTCTTGCGCATTTCCACCTCGGCCGACTCCCCGATTGAAGCGGGAACCCGTGCCATTGCAATAGAATAGCCTAATGTGGGCGAGAAGGAACCACTGGTGATCACGCCCTGCAGCTCGTTGCCTTCAGCATCGATGAAGAACACCGGCATGTCGTGACGCAGTACGCCCTTTTCTTCCATCACCAGACCCACCAATTTATCGCTGCCCAGTGCTTTTATAGCCGTCAATGCAGCGCGACCAATAAAGTCACGGTCTGTAGGTTCCCAGGCGATGGTCCAGCCCATATTGGCGGCCAGCGGATTAATGGTTTCGTCCATATCCTGACCGTAAAGATTCATCCCGGCTTCCAGACGCAGAGTATCGCGCGCACCCAGACCACAAGGTGCAACTCCGGCATCCTTCAATGCCTGCCACAATGCTTCGGCTTCACTTTCCGGTACCATGATTTCATAACCAGCTTCACCGGTATAACCGGTGGTGGCGATAAACAGGCTTTCCGCCTGAACGCCAAAGAAAGGTTTCATGCCTTCAACCGCCGATTTTTGGACATCACTGAAAACCGTGGCCGCTTTGGCTTTGGCATTCGGCCCTTGCACGGCAATCATCGCTAGCTGTGGCTGCTCGGTGATGGCAACCGCGAAGGCTTTGGCCTGGGCATTAATCCATGCCAGGTCTTTTTCACGAGTAGCGGAGTTCACCACCACTCGATAATAGGTGTCGCTCAGGTAATAAGTGATCAGGTCATCAATCACCCCGGCCTGTTCGTTCAGCATGCCGCTGTACAAGGCTTTACCAGGTTGTTTCAGTTTGGCCACATCATTGGCCAGCAAATAACGCAAAAGGTCACGGGCACCATTGCCAGTTACGTCTACCACAGTCATGTGGGAAACATCGAACATACCAGCGTCTTTACGAACAGCATGGTGTTCTTCAATCTGGGAACCATAGTGCAGAGGCATGTCCCAACCGTGAAAATCAACCATCTTGGCATTGCTTTCAAGATGCTTGTTAAAGAGTACAGTTTTATTAGCCATTGTTATCCCTTTCTGTCGGGGCCTTCAGGTATTTATCACACCTGACATCAGTTTGAAGTGCCGGAAAAGTATACCCCGCGTAATAAACATGTATACATGGGAAATTTCTAATCCGAAAGTTTCGGATTAGTTTTTTTAATCAAAATGCTGAATTTAATTCACGGTAAATTTGTGGCTGAAAAACAAAAAGCCCGGAAAAATCACGATTTCCGGGCTTTTTTAAGGAGTTACTGAAAAATTTCAGCGGGCGTTATCTACTCGACAAAGCGGTGGTAAGTTGAATTTTTGTCCCATGGCCTGTTGCATGAACACAGTTTTCACAGGAGCAGCACTATTCACGAGGTTAAGACCAATATCGCGCAGCGCCTTCTTAAGTGGATGACTGCCACTGAACAGCTGTTTCAGACCTTCCATCGCGCCAATCATCTGCATGGCATCGGCTTTACGCCAACGCTCCAACGGTCGCAGATTTTCATAAGCACCGATATCTTTCCCCGCGTCATGCAGCTTAGTAATGGTATCGATAATAGCGGCAGCATCGAGGAAACCCAGGTTCACCCCTTGCCCCGCCAACGGGTGAATGGTGTGCGCCGCATCGCCAGCCAGTATGAGTCGATGCCGTGCAAAATGTCGCGAATAACGCATCCGCAGCGGAAAGCTCTGCCGCTCACTGGCAAGTTCACACAGACCCAATTTACCGTCAAAGGCGACGGTCAAGCGTTGACCGAACTGCGCTGGCGTTAACGCCAACAATTCGCTGACTTGCTCGGGCGGCAGTGACCACACAATAGAGCATAAATGTTCATCATAGAGTGGCAAAAACGCCAGCGGGCCAGCGGCTGAGAATACCTGCCGCGCACAATGGCCATGAGGTAATTGGGTCCGGATGGTGGCCACGATGGCATGATGATCATAATCCCAGAAAGTCTGAGGGATCTGGCACTGCTGCCGTACCCAAGAGTTGGCACCATCTGCCGCAACCACTAGCGTGGCCGAGAGACTGTCACCATTTTCTAATGTCAGCCAGGCTTCACGATCGCCAAATGCCAGCCGTTGCAGCCGGGTATTTTCCAGCAGTGTCAGACTGTCTAGCTCAGCGGCGCGCTGTGCCAGGGCATAATGGATGGCATCGTTCTCGATAATAGCACCTAGGCTGTCAGCACTGAGCTGTTCCGCATCAAACTGAATTTGCCCTATGCCATCTTTGTCCCACACTTCCATCTGGCTGTATGGTGCCAGACGCGCGGTCGGCAAGTTACTCCAGGCGCCCAGATGCTCCAGTAATACCCGGCTGGCCTGATTAATGGCACTGACTCGCAACTTAGGCTCGCCATTGACCGCTGTGGCTGCCGAGGCATCTATCACTAACACAGATAATCCATCTTCGGCCAAACCGCACGCGGTCGCCAGCCCCACCATGCCACCACCGACAATAGCAACATCATAGCTTTGAGATTTAAACATCATCGGCTCCTTGCTAAAGCGTTACAGGTATCGCGGCCATGCCACCCCATCGCCCGATGTGCCACCGGCACCTTCAATGGCGGTATCCAGGACAGCAGCCGCAGTCCCAGATTGCGTCCGACCACCAGCGGCCAGTATTGGTTGGAGAAACCACGCACCAGGAATTCGATACTGTTGATAGTCTGTCGCCGATCAGTTTCACGACAGGCCAGATAATCATGAATAACCGATACACTGCCAACATCAGCGTATTGTTGCAGCACTGGTTTCAGCACTGCCAGCAAACCACTGATATCTCGGAGTCCAAGGTTAAAACCCTGACCGGCTATTGGATGCAGCGTCTGCGCCGCATTGCCCAGGTACACGGTGCGATGAAATGCTGGCCGTGACATATAACTCAGTGCCAAGGGGTAACTGTAACGGCTACCGACAGCAGTAAATTGTCCGGCGCGGTTGCCAAATGCCTGCTGCAGCGCCTCGAGAAAGTCGCTATCCGTCAAGGTCAAACGTTCGGTAATGGCAGCTTCTGGCATTGCCCATACCAGCGACAAGCGCGGTTTGCCATTGCTGTCAGCCATCGGCAATAAGGCAATCGGGCCGTGTTCGGTGAAGCGTTCCCAGGCCATGCCCTGATGTGGCCGATTGCTGGCAACATTGGCGATGATGGCACTTTGCCCAAACGCACTGATTTGCTGTGGTTGCTGCTGCAGTTGCCGCACCTTGGAGTTGGCACCATCGGCCGCTACCAGCAACTTACAGTAGAGTTTGTTACCGTTATTCAGTGTCAGCGTATGCCCCTGCACTTCGCTGTCGATACTGGCAAGCTGTGACGGACAAAAAACGGCAATATCGGTTTTCGCCAGCGCGGCAAACAGCACCTGTCCGACGCGTTCCAGTTCAACCACTTCACCCAAGGCATCAAGGTTAAAACTGCTGCTGTTAATTTCGGTCATACCAAAATGCCCACGATCGGACACATGGATATCACGGATAGGAGTACCGAGATTGGCCAGTTTCGGCCAGATGCCCATCTGCTGCAAAGCATGCCGGGAACCATGCGCGACGGCAATGGCGCGGGCATCAAAGCCGGACTGACCTTGCCCAGGTTCATGGGCTTCAATCAAGGCGAGTTTTAGTGGCCGCTGCAGGGTTCGGCTCAAATTGCTCAATGCCAACGCCAACGAGGCGCCCACCATAGCGCCGCCGACAATGGCAATATCAACTTCAGTGGATTGCGGATTCATTCATCCCTCACTGGGCTGCCGCTAGCAGCCAGTATTAATGCAGAATACCTTTGTCCTGAGATTCAGCGTCTGATTGCTGATGTAATACAAATTCGGAATAACACAGGATGGCTGACATGCGTACAAATTCCAGCAACTCCTGGAAGGCCTGCTCACATTCATCATCTTCGCTGACATTAAGATCGACCTGAGTGATTTCGGCTAAATCTTTAATCACCTCACGCACATCTTCGGATGCCTGATTCAGTGCTGGCTGGGCGATGGCAATGCCAGTAAGAAAACTCTGAGTCCACAGAGACAAGGCTTCCAGGCGCGTCGCCAGGGCCTCTTCCTCTTCTGGCAACAGCAGGGTAAACCCAAATTCAGCATCTTGCAGACGATTAACGGTATCCTGCGCTAATTCCTGAATTAACCCGGTCAACTCTTGAGGCAGCGGCTGCCCATCGTTCATCAGCTCGAGTAAGGGCTGATGCCAGTCCTCTGACTGCACAGCGCCGCCACAGATAACACCCACCAGCGCACCGTGGACCTCGACCGGGTGTTGTCCGATCTCCGCACTGTCCAGCGCCGCCTGCAGACTGTCAATTCGCAATGAAGGGGGAGTAGCCATAACCAAATTGTCCAATAGATAAATACCTTGCCATGCTAACAGAACTGCAACTTAGCACCAAGTAGCGTAGGGAAATCTGCGGTCATTGACCGGTTTTGTAACGACTGTTCAGGGAATCAGCAATCGCGCCACAAAGGCAGC
Organism: Shewanella sp. A32; assembly: GCF_029167175.1. NCBI lineage: Bacteria > Pseudomonadati > Pseudomonadota > Gammaproteobacteria > Alteromonadales > Shewanellaceae > Shewanella > Shewanella sp. A32. The sequence continues at coordinate 123,358 of NZ_JARFTS010000006.1, read as the reverse complement.
AAACTGTAGCCAGGGCAACTTGCACTTTACAGACGAGGCTTATATAGTCCGCCTCAAGAGCCGTCTAAAAGGAAACGTGCGTAACATGAGTAACTGTGCCGTAGATATCGCCCTGTTGGGACGCACATACTCTATCGCCTGCCCGAAAGGACAAGAGCAAGCGTTGCAGGAAGTTGCCCGTAAACTGGAGCAGCAACTGGCACAGATCAAAGCGCGGACACCGACGCTCAGCCGAGAAGATATGGTGTTGATGGCGGCGCTCAACATAGGTCATGAACTCTATGTCGAGCAGCGAAAAAATCAGGATTACATGCAACAGATGGATGAACGCATTCGGCTGTTGCAACACACTCTTGAGCAAGCGCTGGTTGAGCGCAGCAACAGAGAAGACTAAACTAGGATTAAGGGCAAACGCCCACCCGAATTTGCTCCCTGGGGTGTACGATAGTCGGTAATGTCCCTGTGCCGATATTTTTGAAAATAGGGCTACTTTCTTACTGACATTGCGCATGCTCGGCTTGACCGAGAAGCCTTAGGAGGTAACCAGCAGCCCGCCTTGAACTGTTAGGTTCAAGGGCTTACACCGACACCGGCATCGCCGGGGAGCATCCTAAATTTGGCGCCTATGACCCTTTTGCAAGCGGCAACGTCTCCCAACCACCATGCGCAGCGTAATGACCTATGGTCAGCGCGTGATGAGGCTTGCCTGCTGCTCAGACGCCAGATCCGTAAACAGCGCCGCGAACTGTCTGAGGCATTTCAGCAACAAGCCGCTTCCGCTGCGCAAGCGCGACTGGTTGCGCTGTTAGAGCAGTTGCAGGCGACCGGACAAAAAATCAACACCCTATCGCTGTATTTCAGTTGCGATGGTGAACTTAATACCCGCCCATTATTTGAAACTTTATGGCAGCGCGATATCCAGACCTGTTTGCCAGTATTACACCCCTTCACCCCCGGTAATCTGCTGTTTCTGCATTACCACGCCGATTCACCGATGACGTTTAATCGCTTTGGTATTCCCGAGCCTAAGCTGGAAACTCGCAGAATTGTCCTGCCGGCACAATTGGATCTAATCCTTACACCATTGGTGGCGTTTGACGCTCAGGGTAATCGCATGGGCATGGGCGGTGGCTATTATGATCGCACCTTGGCCAATCCGCAGGTAACAGCACTGGCAGTTGGGTACGCCCATGACTGTCAACAAGCAGAAAGCCTGCCGTTAGCCCCATGGGACAAAACGCTCCCGGTCATCATCACGCCTACCCAAACCCTCGACAATCGCTAGTCCACTTTTGATTAATTGCTGAACCGCGTATTTAAGGATAAGCTGAAAAAGTGTCACAGATCACATTTTTGCCTATTATTTGACTGTGATTACATCATTAACCAATGGAGAGGTTTTTTTATGATCAAAAAAGCAATTGTTACCTTCGGTCTGGCATCACTGCTCTGTTCCGCTGCAACGATGGCGGCAGAAGCTGAAGTCAGCGTGTCCCTGCTCTCCGATAAAGGTGACACCCCCTTAGGTACGGTAACCCTGAGCGACTCTGCATATGGACTGGTACTGACACCAAATCTGCACGGACTAACCCCCGGGGTACATGGTTTCCATATTCATGCTAACGGCAGCTGTGGCCCGGCAACCAAAGATGGCAAAACTGTCCTGGGTGGCGCGGCTGGCGGTCACTTTGATCCGGATAAAACCGGTAAACATGGCTATCCATGGACAGACGGCAATCACAAAGGCGATTTACCACCGCTCTTTGTGACCGACGATGGCAATGCAATTGTGCCAGTGCTGGCGCCTCGCTTGAAAGTCGCCGACGTTAAAGGTCATGCGTTGATGATCCACGCGGGTGGAGACAACTTCTCCGACATGCCAAAAGCGTTGGGTGGCGGCGGGGCTCGTATGGCCTGCGGCGTAATCGAGTAACATCGACTGCGCATAAAAAAACGCTGCATTGGCAGCGTTTTTTTATGCGCTATTTGAGGAATTATTTAGCACGAAATTTTGCTCGTATCCGGCTTAGCAAGGTTATCACGATCAACCCTATGGCCCCCGCGATCAGGCCATAGATAATCTGTAGCAGCAATGGCAACAGATGCGACAATAGACTCCCGATGGTGGCAATTTCAGCAGCGGCTTCTGCCAGGTGATGTTCCAATGCCGCCAATGGCGCAATGCCATGAGCCAGGATGCCGCCCCCCACCAAAAACATTGCAATGGTGCCAATAACCGTCAGCAACTTCATCAGCTTTGGTGCGGCACTCACCAAAGTCACACCCACACGCCGTAACAGCGATCTAAAGACTGAATGCCCTTTGCGACGACTGAGATAAAGCCCTACATCATCTAACTTAACAATGGCAGCGACGACCCCATACACTCCCGCCGTCATCACGACCGCAATAACTACCAGCGTCGCCAGTTGGGTAAAAAACACTTTATCGGCCACAATGCCCAGTGTCAGTACGATGATCTCCGCAGACAGCACAAAATCAGTACGGATTGCCCCTTTCACTTTTCGCGCTTCCCATGCCTGCAGATCTTTAATCTGTTCCAGCGCTTTGGCTGCCTTGGCTTCTTCGTCCGCACTGCTTTCAGCCCGATGTGTCAGCTTATGCCAGACCTTTTCAAAGCCCTCAAAGCTTAGAAACAAGCCACCTAGCATCAACAATGGCAAAATTAACCAAGGCACTACGGCACTGATAAGCAGTGCCGCGGGAACCAGAATAGCCTTATTACGCAACGACCCTTTAGCGACAGCCCACACCACGGGTAATTCGCGATCAGCACTAAATCCGGTCACCTGTTGTGCGTTGAGCGCTAAATCATCACTCAGCATCCCAGCGGTTTTCTTGGCAGCAACTTTACTCATCACCGCCACGTCATCAAGAATAGTGGCAATATCATCCAGCAGTGTCAGTAGTGTTGCACCAGCCATGTCAGCTCCCTGTTGGCGTTGTTTTTTATCAAAATAATCAGCTCATGTTACCCAAGGGCGGTTTGCAAATCAGTAAAAATCAGTATTAACGCGCAAAAGCTTCCGCAAAGCCGCGACAGACAGTTTATAATGGCGTCAGCAACATTCCCCTTTCAAATGGACTGTACACATGACCCAAGATGAACTTAAAAAAGCGGTCGGCTGGGCTGCGCTCAAATATGTCGAACCCGACAGCATTGTCGGTGTGGGCACCGGTTCTACCGTTAACCACTTTATCGATGCTCTGGCGACCATGAAAGCTGATATTGAAGGTGCGGTCTCCAGCTCTGAAGCTTCTGCTGCACGTCTGAAAGCGGCTGGTATCCCCGTGTTTGATCTGAATTCTGTCGATTCACTCTCGGTTTATGTCGATGGTGCCGATGAGATCAACGGTCACAACGAAATGATCAAAGGCGGTGGCGCCGCATTGACCCGCGAAAAAATCGTTGCAGCAGTAGCGAAGAAGTTCGTGTGTATTGTCGATGAAAGCAAGCAGGTAGATATTCTAGGTGCGTTCCCATTACCGGTAGAAGTGATCCCTATGGCACGTTCCTATGTGGCGCGTGAACTGGTAAAACTGGGTGGCGATCCGGTATATCGCGAAGGGGTGATCACCGATAACGGTAATGTCATTCTGGATGTGTATAACCTGAAGATCCTTGATCCGAAAACACTGGAAAAGCAGATCAATAATATTGTCGGAGTGGTCACTGTCGGTCTGTTTGCTGCCCGGGGCGCAGACACGGTACTGGTAGGCACACAAAGTGGTGTTGTGACTAAAAACTAACCCACTACACTTTCGCAGCGCATAGCAAAACAGCCACAATTTGTGGCTGTTTTTGTTGCAACACGACACTGATAACGGCGGCTGATTAGCGATAAAACACGGCCAGCCAGACAGTTAACTGTTCAGGCTCAGTCCAGCTAACGCGGTGACGACAATGCGCAGGAATATCCAGACTGTCACCACGGTTGAGAACCACTTCAGTGCCATCTTGATACTGAATGCGTCCAGCCCCTTGCAGCACCAGCACCCATTCATGTTCATCCTGATCGTACCACTGTCCTGTTGGCGTCACTTGCCCCTGTGACAAAATGCGCTCAATCCGTAAATTTGGACGCTGTAATATTGCATCAAACTGTTCGTTCAGCAGTTGCCCAGGGAGCCCGGCAAACAGGTTCACCGCAGCATCTCGGAACTACCAGAGGCCAGATCTGACTTGCTGATATCCATCACCCGATTATCAATCATCGTGATATAGCCGTTATCCGGATCCAGCATTAACTTCACGCTATATTTAAAAGGCCGCGGCTGAGTGTGTTCATCAAATACAACGTCCACATCGCAGTTATATTTGCTGCCTTTAAGCAATTCCTGCTGTAATTTGGCGAAACTTTGCTGGGCCTGAGGAGACAGCTCATATTGATAACGGGCACGTACCTCAGTCGTAAAAATCCAGCTTTTACGGATCGGCAGGATCTCTTTAGAGACCAGCTTCAACGGAAATTCCAGATGTTGTACCCCTTCAGCAGCTCGTACCTGAGCTTTTAATGTGATGTCCTTTAATTTTACGAAATCATCTACCACCAAACGGGCCCGGATCTGACTGGGATCCAGCGCGGCAAAATCCTGTTCATCAAAAGTGGCAAAATGGGTCAGGGTTGAAAAAGGAACGGCGGAACAGCCGGACAATAACAGCACAAACATCACAAGCAAATACTTCATTAACTTTAATCTCCTCGCAACGATCCGTCTTGGGATCGCACGGTCAACTCGCCCCTGAGACAATACACAGGATCTTGCGTGCGTTGTAAAGACGTAAACAAATTATTTACATGTTTTCTGTACTGTGAGGAATTATTGCTGAATTTTGTGGTCTCAGTCCGATTAACACGGTTAAAAAAGCGTCTTTATTGATCCGGATTAAATTTTTACAGCGGTTCCAACTGTTCGACTAACAACTGCAGCGAGATATTGCCCCGAAACTCATTGACATCGAGCTTATAAAGCAAGTGCACATGTTGAATTGTGGCATCAGGCCAGATGTTCAAATCGACATTAAATGCAATTGCATCAGCCATCACCGAACCACACTCAGACTCCAACACCAGCTTGAGGTGTTTTTCGCCCACTAAGCGTTGCTGCAGAATCCGAAAATTACCGTCAAAAGTAGGTTCCGGAAATGCCTGTCCCCAAGGTCCGGCATCGCGCAGTAGCTGGGCAGTATCGAGCGTGAAATACTCAGTTGGTAATTCACCATCCGACCACAATTGCCCTTGCAGATCTTCCGCTGCCAGCAGTTCATGGACGGTAGCATCAAACGCATTGGCAAAATCACTGAACGCATGCTTGGGCAGCGTCATCCCCGCCGCCATCGCGTGACCACCAAATTTGATGATCAAGCCTGGATGACGACTATTGATCAGTTCAAGCAAGTCACGCATATGCAGGCCGTTGATCGATCTCGCCGACCCCTTTATTTCGCTGTCTGAGGCTTCAGCAAACGCGATAACCGGCCGGTGATATCGGTCCTTGATGCGCGAGGCCAGAATGCCGATAACCCCTTGATGCCAATCCGGTTGATAAAGCGCAATCCCCCAGGGCAACTGCTGTTCCGCGAAATCCAGCGTACGTATATATTGCAGTGCTTCTTGTTGCATGCCGGCTTCCAGCTCGCGGCGTTCGGCGTTAAGACCATCCAGTTCAGCAGCCATCCGTCGTGCTTGATACAAGTCGTCACACAATAGCGTTTCTACACCGAGCGCCATGTCATCGAGGCGTCCGGCGGCGTTCAGTCTGGGGCCAACAGCAAAACCAAAATCTGCCGCCACTAATCGTTGTGGCTCGCGCCGAGCCACTTCCAGTAAGGCAGTGATCCCGGGACGACACAGCCCCGCGCGCACGCGTTTTATACCCGCTTCAACCATAATGCGATTATTGGTATCCAGAGCGACCACATCGGCAACAGTCCCCAGAGCGACTAGATCCAACAGTTGTCCAAGATTTGGAATTGCTAGACCGTTTGCGGCGAAATAGTCGCGGCCGCGAAGTTCGGCCCGCAGCGCCGTCATCAGATAGAAGGCCACCCCAACGCCCGCAATCGATTTGGAGGCGAACGTGCAGCCGGGTTGATTAGGGTTAACGATGGCATCGGCATCGGGTAATTGCTGCCCAGGCAGATGATGGTCGGTGATAATCACGGTCATACCGGCTGCTTTTGCCGCGGCTACGCCGTCAATGGATGAAATACCGTTATCCACCGTCACTAGCACTTGTGCGTGCTGACGCGCAGCGACTGCAACGATCTCGGGGCTCAAGCCATAACCATAATCAAAACGATTGGGGATCAGAAAACTGCACCGCTGAGCGCCCATCATACGTAACGCTAATAAACAGACACTGGTAGACGTCGCACCGTCAGCATCGAAATCGCCCACAATCACGACATGTTGCTGTTGTATTATGGCCCCCGCTAACAGCGTTGCCGCCTGCGACAACCCCAGCATGGTTTCGGGGCGTAACATGCGGGTCAGCGTCAACTCACAATCGTCAGCCGCCAGCCCGCGACTGGCGTAAATCTGCTTGAGTAATGGAGGTAAATGGGCGGGTAAATGGCTGTCATCCACCCTCGGACGACGTACAATTTTCTGATTCACTGCGACTTCGCTGTCTTAAAAATGCTGCTGGCACGATAACAAAAAGGCGAGCATTTGGCTCGCCTTTTTGAGGGTATTCGCACGGTTGTTAGTGCATCTCGATACTTTGCAACAACTGCTTTGGCGGCAGGTAACCCGGCACCATAGTACCATCACTGAGGATCATGGATGGGGTGCCATTCACGCCCATCTGCTCGCCCAGTTGATACTGGCTAGCGATATCGGCATCGCATTTGGCAAGCAGCACCTTTTTGCCAACTTCGGCATCATTCATCGCTTGTTTCGGATCTTTAGAACACCATACCGATTCCATCTCATCAGCAACTGCGGAAGGTACGCCCTGACGTGGATAAGCCAGATAGCGGATGGTAATGCCTAAGTCGTTATACTGCTCCATTTGGCTATGCAGCTTACGGCAATAACCACAAGTGACATCAGTAAATACGGTTACCACATGCTTTTCATTCTTGGCTTTGTAAACCAGCATCTTGCTCTCAAACGGCTTCAACATCTCCAACCGTGGGCCAGCCATTGCCGCTTCGGTGAGATCTTCCATGTCGTTGTTCACATCGTAGATATTGCCATGAAACAATTTGCTGCCATCTTCGGTTACGTACAGTACGCCGTGACTGGTAATGGCCTGTAGCAGACCAGGAATGGGTGCCGCTGAAAGTGACTGGATCTTGATCCCCAGCACTTTAGTTAATCGTTGTTTTAATTGCGCGTTCTGATCAGAGGAAGCGGCATGCACTAAGGGCGTAACGGCTAACGCCAAACACAGTGTAAGAGTACGGGTTAACTTCATGGAAATTCCTTGGTTAGGGTCTGCATAACAGCTGATATCAATTCAGACCTGTTCAGAAGTTGAAAGTTACAGCCAAGTGCCTAAGAAAGCAAATCCATTACCCCCGTGGGTGATGCGCAGCATGCAAGGCTTGCAAACGGGCATTGGCTACATGGGTATAAATCTGCGTGGTTGATAGAGAGCTATGCCCTAACAGCAGTTGAACCACCCTTAAATCAGCGCCATGATTGAGTAAATGTGTTGCAAATGCGTGGCGCAGCGTATGAGGAGACAAGGCTTTGCTGATCCCTGCACGCTGTGCATACAATTTAATGCGATACCAGAAGGTTTGACGAGTCATCATGCGCCCCCGACTTGACGGAAACACCACATCACTTTGCCCGTACTCCAGCAGCGCTGGCCGATTTTCACGTAAATAACGCTCCAACTCAGTGATCGCCAGCTCGCCCATTGGTACTAAGCGCTCCTTACCGCCTTTACCGGTGATCCGCACCAGTCCCTGACGTAAACTCATCTGCTCCAGAGTCAGGCCCACCAGTTCACTCACCCGTAATCCGGTGGCATACAGCAACTCCAGCATCGCCTTATCTCGCCCTTCTACGGTATCGGCAGCGTCAGGCTCAGCCAGCAGCGCATCGACATCGGCTTCACTCAGTGTATCCGGTAATTTTCGCGGTAATTTGGGGGAAGCGATCAACGCCAGCGGATCTTCACTGATCAATTGACGCGTCAGCAGAAAGCCATAAAAACGTCTGAGACTACTGAGTAGGCGGGCACTGGAAGTACTGGCGACCCCCTGGTCGAAACGCAAGCCAAGGTAATCTTGAATGGCCTCGCGCCCAACATATGGCAAGGACAGCTGCCGTAGTTGCAGATACTGATCAAAGTGCTGCAGATCGCTGCGATAAGCGCTAAGGGTATTATCACTGAGTCCCTTCACGGACCATAAATCATCCAGAAAAGCTTCAATCAGCGGTTCTGGACGATAGCATTGCGCAAGCGCCATGAATTCATAAATCCTCTATGCAGTAACGGCTTACAGCATAACGCCGCTACCGCACAGATGCCATATCAGGCAGCAATCGGCGCTTTCTTACCGACGAAGAAACAGGCAACCACAACAATCATGGTGGGAACCAGCCATGCCATTCCCTGATCATACAGCGGCATTTTAGAGAGCACCGGCGAGACATTTTCAACGAAATGGACCAATGCGGTAGTCACCGCGCTTTCAGATTTGACATCGAAAGATGCTAATGAGGCCGCGGCGACTTTCAAACCATCAAAAATACCGAAGAACAGCGCGACAGTTAATGCGGCGCGGTGTGCCAGACGAGGATTACGGAACCAATTATGCACAAAGGTTACCAGTACCAGTGCAATCGCCACTGGATACACCATCATCAACACTGGAATACTGATGGAGATTAATTGACTCAGTCCGACGTTAGCCACAACCGCACAGACCACACTCAGCAACACCACCAACATCCGATAGGTCACCCCGGGGATCATCGTGCCGAAAAAATCGGAACAGGCACTGACCAACCCGACCGCAGTGGTCAGGCATGCCAGACTCACTACCGCAGACAGTGCGATAGTACCAGCATAACCAAATTGATGAGTGACGTAGTTCGTCAGGATCTGCCCACCATTCGCAGTACCTTTTGCCAAATCACCCGCGGTAGCCCCCAGAATAAACAGCGAAACGTAGACAAACGCCAATCCTGCGGCGGCAATAAAGGCGGCACGCACCAGATATTTGGTTTGCAATGTGGTGTCATGAATATCTTTTTGTCGAAGCAGATCAATAATTAACACCCCAAACATCAGCGACGCTAAGGTATCCATAGTGTTATAGCCTTCGACAATACCTTTACTCAGCGGATGAGCCAGATAATCACCAGTGGCCTCTGGCATTGGATTACCGATAAAACTGACAACCGACAAAGCCAACGCAATCAGTAGCAGAATGAGGATAGGCGTCAGCACCTTGCCCACACTGTCCATCAATCGCCCCGGGAAAGCGGCCAGCAGCATGACGACGGTGAAAAATCCAGCGGTGAAATAGAGTTGCGCTTTGTTAAGAACCAGCCCGGCAATAGTGATAGTGCTGTCCACATCCGATAGAAATGGCCGTGCGCCAATTTCAAATGCCACCAGACTGGTGCGCGGGGCAGCGAATGCGGGGCCGATAATGATATATATTGCTGAGGCAAATATCGTAGCCGCAGTAGCGGGCAACATATGCATCACCTGCCCTTTCGCCTTCGCAACGGCAATCAGTCCTGCAAGTGGTAAGCCAACTGCCGTGATCAAAAATCCCAGCATGGCGGTGTAACTATGATCCCCCGCCTGATAGCCAGCGAATGGTGGGAAAATCAGGTTACCTGCCCCTAAAAAGAAAGCAAAGGTCATAAAACCTAAGCCCAGGGTATCACCGACGGTCAATTGTTTATCTTGCACAATCTGCCTCTGTACTTATTATATTTTTATTTAACTTTATGATTATAAAGGGTATTACATCAGTTACAGCGAGTATCCATCATGGGTTCAGAAAAATTGTGCAGTATCTGTGCTTGTAGTCATCATCATCTAAAAAGCGACAGCAAATGCCTGATTTCTTCTGTATCTGATGCTGCATTTTTTACCTATAGGTGTTTTCGGCTTCCACTATTACCAAAGCCGACCGATAGGGGCAATAGCAAGCATAGAAAAATCCTCTCAGCAGCTTTACTATTTTTACTCGGTAGTCGCAGCACTTTTCGCTAAAAGCGGCCGATATCTTAGTGAACGCAGGACAAAATTATTCCGCCCACTTACAATGGGGTGCTGCTATTTTTGTGTTTCAGGATATTAATCGTGGGTTTTAGCTTCAAACAATTCCAAGTCGATGACAACGGCTGCGGCATGCCGGTCAGCACGGATGGGGTATTGCTAGGTGCCTGGGCACCATTACAAGCGGCGAGAAATATACTGGATATCGGTGCCGGCAGTGGCTTGTTGAGCCTGATGGCAGCACAGCGCAGTGATGCGGTTATTGATGCGGTAGAACTCGATGCTCAGGCGGCCACTATTTGTCAGGGTAATTTTAGTGCCAGCCGTTGGTGTGATCGCCTGCATCTGTATCAAAGCAGTATTCAACAATTTAACGGTATTGACGGCGGCTACGACCACATTCTGTGTAATCCCCCCTATTTTGAACATGGCCCGAAATCCTCTTCGGTGAGCCGCGCCGCCGCTCGACACACACAGCATCTGAATTTCACCGAACTGGCTCAAGCGATCGCCAGGTTGTTACAACCTGAAGGGGTCGCCAGCCTGATCCTGCCTGTCGCAAGCATCGAATCCCTGAGGCAACAATTACAATCGCAAGGGTTATTGTGCTTACAACAAACGTTAGTGAGTGCTCGTCCCGACAAAAGCCCCAACCGTTGCCTATTGCTCATTGGCTGGCACACAGTCGCCAACCTACCGTTGTCTGGCCCACTATGGATCCGGGAGACAGATGGCCAATATTCTGCAAAGATGCGCCAACTTACCCAGGATTTTTATCTTAAACTCTAATGCTTAAACTTATCTCGCGATGCTATAAAGATCGCTGCTGAGCAGGTATACTGCCGCGCGATAATGACTGAGAGCCCCTGCATGCAATTTGAAGAGTTCGAGTTGGAGCCAGAACTGCTGGCATCCCTGAAAAACATGGGTCATAAAACCCCTACCACAATTCAGCAACTGACTATCCCGGTCGCTATGGAACAGCGGGATCTGTTAGCACATGCGCCTACCGGTACTGGCAAAACCGCCAGTTTCCTGTTGCCAGCGTTGCAACATCTGCTGGACTTCCCTCGGCGCTACCCGGGACAAGCAAGGGTGCTGGTGCTGACCCCAACACGAGAACTGGCAAGTCAGGTACATCGTTATGCCAGCCATTTAGCAACACATGTCGACCTGACCATGGGCATTGTCACCGGTGGTGTTCCTTATGGTCCTCAGGAACAAGCACTGCGTGGCAATATCGACCTGATGGTGGCCACACCTGGGCGTTTGATGGATTACCTCGATAAGGGGCTGTTTAGTGCCACCGAAGTGGAAATTCTGATCATTGACGAAGCCGACCGTATGTTGGATATGGGCTTTGCCCAAGTGGTCAAATCCATCGTGATTGAGGCACAGAAACGTAAACAGACCATGCTGTTTTCTGCCACGCTGGAAGGTAATGGCGTACGCAACTTTGCTAACGAATTGCTAGAAGACCCGGCGGTTATTGAAGCCGAACCACCGCGCAGCGAAAAAGCCAAAATTCATCAGTGGCTTCATCTGGCAGATGATAAAGATCATAAATTTGCGTTGCTGTGTCATATCTTACGGCGCGAAGAGGTTTCCCGGGCGATTGTCTTTGCCAAAACCCGTGAAATCGTTGCCAGCCTTGAAGGCCAGCTGTTGCAGGCGGGCATTCCGGCGGCCTTTATGCGTGGTGATATGGAACAGAAAAAGCGCTTTCAGGCGCTGGGGCGCTTTACCAAGGGTGAAGTCAAAGTGTTGTTGGCGACCGATGTTGCCGCACGCGGCATCGATGTAGAAGGTATCACCCATGTGATCAATTACGATATGCCACGCACCGCCGATATTTATGTGCATCGCATCGGACGTACTGGCCGTGCGGGTAATAAAGGCACCGCTATCTCGTTGGTGGAAGCCCACGATATGCTGATCGTCAGTAAGATCGAGCGCTATACCGAACAGAAGCTGAAACGTCGCGTCATTGATGAGCTGCGTCCTAAGCACAAAGAAGCCAAAATACCCGTTAAGAAGAAGCCGCAGAAGGCCGATAAGAAAAAAGCTAATAAAAACAAAGAAAAAATTAGCAAATGATAATATAACAAGAACGAAAGGAACCTTAAGGTTCCTTTTTTCCAGGATGGCACTTACTTGTCACTATGCTGTTAGTTTTTGACACATTTTTTTTACAAAAACTCATTTATAGGTTGTAGTGACTCTGGTAATTTAGGCCGCAGATCTCGCTGCCGGTATGGACAGAAAAAGCGTATGAATATCTTTTTAAGAAGAGTACTCCCTCCCGTCATTATCGTAGTGGTTGCCGTATTGGTGGTGGGTGTTTTGCTAGCCACTAAGAAAACGCCGCCGCAAAAACCGGAAGAAAAGCCGATACCCGTTGTGGATGTGCAAACAGTGAAGCCACAAACCATGTCACTGTCGCTGGCTTCCTACGGTACCGTTAATCCTAAATATAAAACCCAACTGGTCAGCGAAGTAAAAGGTCGAATTGTCACTATCGCACCGAGTTTTGTCGCGGGCGGCATGGTGAGAGCCGGTGATGAACTAGCGGTAATCGAACCTTTTGATTATCAAGCTGATTTACGTCAAGCAGAAGCGACACTGGCGCAGAATAAAGCGGCGCTGGACGAAGAGATTGCCCGCGGGAAAGTGGCCAAAGTGGATTTTGCAGATTTCAAAGGTGTGCCACCGGATCTGGGGTTGCGCGTACCGCAGCTGAAAGAAGCTCAGGCCAATGTCAAATATGCGCAAGCAGCGGTAGATCGCGCCAAGCGCAATCTGGAACGCACAGTGATCCGTGCTCCATTTGACGGGTTAGTCCGCAGTCGCAATGTAGATTTGGGTCAGTATGTATCCGTAGGTACCGAGCTCGGCGAACTCTATGACACCGCGATTGCTGAAGTTAGGTTGCCGCTGGCCAATAAAGATCTGGCCTATCTGGAATCTATCGATCATCCATTCACAGAGGTGACGCTCAGCACCCAACTCGGCGGTAAAAACATTAACTGGCGCGCCACCATCGTGCGCAGCGAAGGGGTTATTGATCCCGATAACCGCATGGTGTACCTGGTGGCGGAAGTAAAAGATCCTTATTTAAGACAATATCGCGCTCCTGGGCAGTTGCCACTGAAATTCGGAAGTTTCGTCGATGCAGCAATTCAGGGACGTACCGTTGAAGATGTAGTGAAACTGCCCAGCTATCTGGTGCGCAATAATTTGGTAGCCGTCATCGGCCCAGATAACAAGGTGGAAATGCGCAAAGTGACTGTGGTACGCACCGACCTCGATTCCGTCTATATCAAGGATGGTCTCAAGGATGGTGAGCGGGTATCACTGACAACCCTCAATAACATGAGTACCGGACAGCTAGTCAAAGTCGCCGGTGATGAAAACAAAGGTTCGTCCCATCAACCGCAAGATGCTGAAGACGCACAGCGTTTGGCGAAAGCTGGGGAACGCTGATGGAAAAAGAAACTGGAATCATTGCCTGGTTTGCGCGTAATAATGTCGCGGCAAACCTGCTGATGTGGATACTGATCATCAGTGGTCTGGTGTCCGCATTTACAATCAATAAAGAAGTGTTTCCCACTTTTGATCTGAATTACCTGCGAATTTCGGTGGCCTATCCTGGTGCAGCACCTCAGGAAATTGAAGAAGGGATCACCATTAAGATTGAAGAAGCACTGCGGGATGTCCCGGGGATCAAAAAGATCACCTCGGTTGCCGGCGATGGCGTCGGTAACGTCACCATTGAAGTGCAGGACGGCTACGATCCGAAAGACGTACTGGACGAAGCTAAACTGCGCGTAGATGCAATCTCAACCTTTCCTGCCGCCATCGAAAAGCCCAACATTTACCGCATTCGCCCTGAAAACAACGTTATCTGGGTTTCGGTATATGGCGACCTTGATCCGCATGAAATGAAAGAACTCGCGAAAACCATCCGCGATGAAATCACCAACCTGCCAGCAGTAACGCAAGCCAAGGTAACCGGTGTGCGTAACTATGAAATCGGCATTGAAGTTTCTGAAGACAAGATGCGTGAATACGGTCTGACCTTCACTGAAGTCGCCCAAGCCGTGCAGAATTCCTCGCTGGATTTGCCAGGTGGTGCGATTCGTGCGGAAGACGGCGACATTTTGCTACGTACCAAGGGACAAGCCTACACCGCTGACGATTTTGCCAAAATTGTGGTCAAAACTCGCGCCGACGGCAGTCGTATTATGTTACCCATGGTGGCACAAATCAAAGATGGCTTTGAGGAGCGCCTGGATTACACCCGTTTTGACCGCAAGCCAGCGGCCATTATTGAAGTGACCAGTATTGACGAACAGAACGCGATTGCTATCGCCGATCAGGTGAAGGCTTATGTGGCTAAACGCAAGGCAACGCTGCCCGCAGGGGCCCAACTGGATTATTGGGGCGACCTGACCCACTACCTTAAAGGTCGTCTTAGCATGATGTTATCGAACATGCTATACGGTGGTTTGCTGGTGTTTATCATTCTGGCGTTGTTCCTCGATATCAAACTAGCGTTCTGGGTCATGATGGGGTTGCCGGTGTGCTTCCTCGGGTCGCTGGCACTAATGCCGTTGGAACCGTTTAATCTGTCCATCAACATGCTCACGCTATTCGCCTTTATCCTAGTGCTTGGGATTGTGGTGGATGATGCGATCGTTATCGGCGAAAGCGCCCATACCGAAGTGGAAGAGCACGGTTTCTCAGTAGATAACGTGATCCGTGGGGCCAAGAAAGTCGCGATGCCGGCCACCTTTGGCGTGTTAACCACCATTGCGGCCTTTATCCCAATGCTGATGGTGCCCGGGCCGATGGGCATTATCTGGATCTCTATCGGTCTGATCGTGACCTTGTGTCTGAGTTTCTCACTGATTGAATCCAAGTTCATTTTGCCAGCACATTTGGCACATATGAAACAAAGCCACAGCAAACCCGGCTGGATGGGACGATTCCGGCAGGCGTTTAACAGTCGTGTACAGCATTTCATTAATCACAGCTACCGTAACTTTATGGAGCGGATGATCCCACACCGTTACAGCGTGGTCGCGGTGTTTATTGGAATTCTGCTGATCTCTATCGCCATGGTATACACCGGCAAAGTACGCTGGGTTTTCTTTCCGGATATCCCTTCCGACTTTATTCAGGTTCAACTGGAAATGGATGAAGGCAGTTCAGAAGCTAACACGCTGAAAGTGACCCAACAGGTGGAAGACGCGCTGTATGCCATGAACGACAAAATGGAAAAGGAGCTGGGCTATCCGGTGGTGAATCACAGCTTCATCAATATGGACAGTCGTACCTCAGCCTTCATCTTTGCCGAACTCACTAAAGCGGAAGACCGTGCCGTAGATGGCGTCGCGATTGCAGATGCCTGGCGGGCACAGTTGCCGGATCTGGTCGCGGTGAAGAACCTCAATATCAATGCCAGCACCAACGGTAGCAGCGGTGATATCTCGTTCCGACTGATCTCTTCAAATTTGCAGGAATTGTCTGCGGCGGCGGCTGACTTAAAACAAAAGTTGGGGACCTATGAAGGGATCTACGATATTACTGACAATTTCTCTTCCGGTAGCCACGAGATCCGTCTGAAAATCCGCCCAGAAGCGGAAGCCCTAGGCTTAACGTTGTCAGATCTGGCTCGGCAGGTACGTTACGGTTTCTATGGGTATGAAGCACAGCGTATTCTGCGAAATAAGGAAGAAGTGAAAGTAATGGTGCGTTACCCGCAAGACCAGCGACGCACCGTGGGTTATCTGGAAAACATGCTGATCCGCACCGCTAATGGTAACTCGGTACCATTCAGCAGTGTCGCATCTATCGATATTGGCGAGTCCTATAATGCGATTACCCGCGTCAACGGACGTCGCGCAATCACCATCACCGCCAATGCCAATAAGCAAAAAGTGGAGCCAGCGAAGGTTGTCAGTGAAATCCAGGAAAAATTCCTGCCTGAGTTGCAGAAGAAATATCCTGACATTTCCACCACCCTCGATGGTGCCAGTCAGGATGAACAGGATGCGGTTGTCGGTTTAGTAAAAGGCTTTATCTTTGCCATCTTTACCATCTATGCCTTAATGGCAGTTCCGCTGCGGTCCTATAGTCAACCGCTCATCATTATGTCAGTGATCCCGTTTGGTATGATTGGTGCGCTGTTCGGGCACTTAATCCTGGGGTTATCAATGAGCGTGCTAAGTTTGTGCGGTATTGTGGCGTTAGCGGGGGTAGTGGTGAACGACTCATTGATCCTGGTGGACTTTGTCAACCGCGCCCGGGAAGAGGGACATTCCACCCTCAAAGCGGCCATCAACTCCGGTTGTGAGCGTTTCCGGGCAATCATCCTGACCTCGCTGACCACCTTTGTTGGCTTAGTACCAATTATTATGGAAAAGAGCCTGCAGGCTAAAATCGTGATACCCATGGCGGTGTCACTGGCATTCGGTATTCTGTTCTCCACCGTAGTGACGCTCATTCTGGTGCCGATGCTCTATATTATTCTTGAGGACTTTAAACGAATCTTCCGTCGCTTCTTTGTATGGTGGTGGAAACCCCAGGATAAAACTCAGCAGCAGACGACTGAACAAAAATCCTGAGTAAAATGCCAGTCCTTGTGACTGGCATTTTTTTCGTCGTTATCTGGAGAGACACCATGCCTGCACATGAGAAACTTAACTATCTTGAATTTCCCGCTGTCGCACCTGATGCTACCAAAGCATTTTTTGCTGCCGTTTTCGGCTGGCGTTTTGTTGACTATGGGCCGGATTACACTGCATTTGAAGGCGCGGGCATGGATGGTGGGTTTTATCGCGCGCCCCTGGCATCAACCACCGATAAAGGTGCGGTACTGCCGGTTTTCTACAGTAGCGATATTCTCGCGACTCAGGCCAAAATTGAAGCGTCTGGCGGCAAAGTGATTAAGCCGCTGTTCTCGTTTCCTGGCGGTTATCGGTTTCATTTTCTGGAACCCAGCGGTAACGAATTTGCGGTGTGGTCAGAAACAGCTGACTAACAGCACTAAGCAATTTTCTGATCTGCATGACATTACCTGCGGCGTCACTGGGCTAAACTGCCAACATTGCTTTTTATGATGTAACGTTATGACCAATCAGACCAGTGCTGCCACCCTCGTGTATGACATTCACGACAGCCGCTACCTGAACATTACAGGACGCTGCACGTTGCGCTGTCGTTTCTGCCCCAAAAATAATGGCAGTAAGCAAGTTCACCAGTATCAACTGGCACTCGATCATCAACCAACCGCTGACGAAATTATCCCGTTACTTGGTGATGTCCATCAGTATGCAGAGTACGTTTTTTGCGGCTACGGTGAACCCACCCTCAATCTGGCAACATTGCTGACTGTAGCAACTGAGATCAAACAGCGTGGCGGCAGAGTACGCGTCAATACCGATGGTCTGGGCAATCTGTTTCATCGCCGTAATATTCTGCCGGAACTCAGTCAGTGTGTGGATGCCTTATCCGTGTCACTTAATGCACAAAATGAACAACTTTACTTGCAACATTGTATGCCTAAACTAAAAGGCAGCTGGCAGGCAGTAAATGACTTTATTCGCTTGGCCCCACAGTACATTGCCGACGTACAGGTGTCGGCAATTGATGGCTTGGAAGGCGTGGATATCGCCGCCTGCCGAGCGATTGTCGATGCTGCTGGTTGTGGTTTTAAACACCGGCACCTGGGTCTGGTGGGCTGATACGCTAAGCAGGACTGGCTGTTAACTTTTTTCGTGTTAACATACCCTTCAATTACAGTCGCAGTCCAAGTAGTTTGATGTTGAAAAAAAGCCCCGCTTCTACGGACACACGGTTACTGTTCCATCTCCGAGGAGTCCACTGGTCCCGCCAACGGTTACTGGCAATAGCCAGCCAGCTGAGCATGCTGGTCATCACCGTATTTCTGATCACCAATGTGTTGATCACATTAGGCGAACGTCAGGTGCAGAAAGAATGGGCAGTGCAGCGATACAGCGAGCTACAGACGATTGGCACATTGCTGGCCGATAAAATCTCATTTCAGCAATTTCGTACACAGATGTTTTCCCGTGCTGAACCACTTAAGCACTTTCTCAATAGCCCCGGCCATCAGGAAGAACAGCATCTGCTTCAAAGCTGGCAAAGCCTGAAAAGCAATATCCCAGAACTGATGGATATTGCCTTGTATGACGCTAACGGTAAATTCCGTCTGGCCAGCAGTGGTAATTTCAGTAACACACCGCTCTCAAAAGCCTTGCTCGATAGCACGCAGAGTATGGGCGGGGATGATATCTATACCTCTAATGTAGAGTTTGCGCCGGTAGATGACCGACTTGAACCCTATGTCATGCAGATGGCGTGGTTGGAAAATGCAGATCAGAGCGTTCGGGGTTACCTGGTCACCTACAACTCGCTGAGTCAGATGTTGCAATCGATCAAACCCGCGTTTTCCAGTAACGATTCACCCATGTTGTTGCTCGACAATCAGGGACAACTCTATGCAGGCGCCTCCAATCTGGACCCCTTACCGGGTATCCCGGATACCCTTGGTAGTAGCCTGCGGCAAAGTTATCCATTGTTGTGGCGTGATCTAGCAAACAATAATTTTGGCGAGTTTCATGGGGCTTTGGCATCGTTTGTCTATTTGAAAATTTCATTAGCCTCCGCCAGCCAACATGACGCCGACTACCTGCTACTGTCGTATATTCGCAATGAAGACATCAGTGAACGTTTTGCACAATGGCGTAATATTCTGCTCGTCACCTCGGTGATAGTGACGCTACTGGCGGCGCTGACCATCTTACTTATCCATCTGTTCCGATTGGAACAACGAGCTCGGTTGGGCAGCATTCGCCTCGCCGATGGACTGTTCCGTGCCGATTACGGCTGTTTGCTGATCAATGACTCGGGCCGCATAGTGTGTGCCAACGACACTGCTGCCACCATTTTGAAACAGCGCCAGCAAGATATTGAGAATCGGAGTCTGCAAAAATTATTGGAGCAGGAGCAACAATGGTATGACGATGTGCGGCATCAGTTGCAACAAAACAAGGTATGGCAAGGCGAAGTGCAATTGCAGGCGCTGGATAACATGGTGTTGCATTTCAATATCCGCATTATCGGTCAAGGCAGCGATGGCTATGCGCTCATCTCCTTTGAGGATATCAGTGAGCTCAAACAGGTGCGGCAGGACGCTTTTCTCAATCAACTGCTGAGTGACTCAGCGGTAGCCACTGCGCTGCTGACCCCTAAAGGCAATTTAGTTCGGGTCAATGAAGCTTTTGACCAGATGCTGCAACTGGATGGTAATCTCGAACATACACTCACAGAATTGCTGCAGAACGACTTGGATAAGCAATGGCCGCGCATTATGCAGTCAGTTGCCACACATGGTTTATGGCAAGGGCAGATCCTTTGCCAAGATAAACGACCCGGGTGTTTACAGGCAACCCTCAAGAGTTACCAGGACAGTGATGGCGAACTGAGTTATCTGATCTGTACGCTGGAGCGCGCGAGCAACATCCGTGAACTTCCCGGGCCTAAAATCCCTCATCGCATCAAAGTGATGCCTGAGCCGGATGATTTGGACAACTTTTTTAACGCCATGTCGCCACAGGAACAGCAACATAGCTGTCTGATGGTGCTGGATATCAGTCCGGAAGCGTTATTGAGTCATATGAGCGAAATTGAATCGCTGGAAACTCGCCAGCAACAGGTGGAAACGCAAGTACTGGCGGACTTACCGCGGGGTTACCAGATAGCCAACCTACAACTCGGTAAAATTGCGGTGTTATTACCCAATACGGATGCCACTGCCAGTCACCATTTTGCGGCTCAAGTACTGGAAAACCTTGGACAACATGGTCTTGCGAATGGCGTTTGTATTGGCATCGCCGCTTATGTGGCAGGACAATCGCTACAGCAGTTTCTCAAAAATGCTGAAGTGGCGCTCAAGCGCGCCAAACAAAGCGGCGAACGCAATATCTGTCAGGCGTTTACCCGCCAGGCATAAACGCAAACGGGGACGAAACCAGCCGGCTAACTCAGCTCTCGTGGCGTTGTGCTGTCATCCAGCCGGGTGGTTGCCGCTGGCAGCGTCGCTTCGTCCACTAGCTCATCAATTATCGGCAAAGTATCGGGGATCTCGCTCATACTCAAATCGACAATCTGCGACCAATTCATCGTGATTTTAAAACGCGCGTATTGTGGCGGCTGCTTTTCCTTACGGCACACCACGACCAGATTTATCTGATAACGCCGCTCGACCGCTTCAGACGAAATCGTGCCGTCCTGCTCGGAATAAATCTTATCTTTACCGCGTTCCAGATAGCGGGCAAACGGCACCAGACTGAACACCACCTGCTCTTGTATGGTGTTATAACCCGAGAGGAAATCCGTATCTTCCACTTTGGTGCTGATACCATAATGCAGAATTTCTGCTTCGACTTTATTCTGGCTGTGACGTTGCCGCAAAATCTCTTGTACCGCCTCAGGGAGATCTTTCTGGCGCATAAATTCGAGCCAGACCAGCTGACGTGCAATCAAGTTCTGCGTGGTGGTGTCACGCAAGATTCGGCTCCAGCGTGGGCGACCGCGCTGCACATAACGCCACATGGCATTACGAACATCATCCTTGAAAATTTCACGGGCGCCGTAGATTAAGGCCAATACCAGTACCATCACCATGGTCACACCGTTAAATACGCCTTGAGCCTTAATAATTAACGATGACACCACCAACATCACCAAGGCAGTTGCCACCCCCGTTGTCAGCTTCTTCAAGCCAACACCTAAGGGTTTTAACTCCTCTTTAAGCACAACCCCCTGCTGGATTAAGCGTCTGAGCAACAGCATCTTGTTAGCGATGCGGTTAGGCTCTTTCATGGTTTGTGACGAGTTGTATTTGTGGTTTTCGCGGTGATGTTGCTCCATGTGACACAAAGACAATACCTTGTCACGGATGTGCTGATACTGCTCATCTTGGGCAGCATCAGCCAACAGCTTCAGCAATTGCTGCTGGCAAAACCATGACAGATAATTATCCGCATTTTCAAAGTAATGCTTCCATTTCGTATCCGCCGGAGCATTGCGTCGGAAACGCCGCAGTAAGGTGGCACAATGGACCGTCAGTTCGTTGAGATCCCGATAAAACTGCTGCACATCCTGTTGGCGAGAAAGCTCTTTAGCATCGTTTTCCATCGCCACCACAAATTGGTAGGCGAACAGATTCATATACAAGCGATATTCTTCCAGCGTGCGCTTTTTCTGACTGATGAAGCGAGATTGCACCAGCGGCAGATGCAGCCCTTCTGAATAATAGGAGCGTCGTCCTAACACAGCACTGAAGTAATATTCCTCTTCATTCAGACTCTGCGGGCCAATACCCATCTCTTTGGGCAATGAAAAGTACAGATCAAGCTTACGCCGTTCACCGACCCCTAACAGATGGCTGAATTTGATCGAAAGTTGTTCTTCCTGCTTGATGCGTAATTTGGACACGCTGGATTATTTCCCCACAAAATGCTTAGGAATCATTATGCTAGTTTAACAAGACTGGAAGAGAATAGCGGGTTTAGCGCGCGATAGGAAGGATCATTGTTGCAGGCGACAAGCGTAAACCCCATTACCGGGCTGAACTCTGATGGCGGCAAAATGCTGCTTATCGTCTGCATCCAGCACTTCTAAGGTCATCTTGTGGACTGCGTGCTTTTTAAGATTAACATCGGTGATATATGACAGGAATCGCATGTGCTCCGGAGTCGGTCCGTCACCCTGCTGTTCTTGTTTGTCATTGACCGCAATCTGGTAGTTCACCCCGGCGGCACCTCTGGTAATCTGTCCGCGCAGCAGGACACTGCCAGCAGGTGAACCATTGGTGTTGAAGTAGCGATAGTTGATCAGCGCATCGTGCCCAGTTGCCTGTAAATCTAACAACAGAAAATATTTGCTCTGTTGTTGCTCATCATGGTCATAAAGTTCAGAACTGCAATTGAGCAGCAATTGCCGCGCTTTATGTTGGCCACTATAAAAGCCGTTAGCGACAGCAACCAATGCTATTAACGCCAGCAGCAGCCAAGGCCAGGCTTTAGTCACAGAGATGAACCTCTTCAAGCCACTGTTGATTGATAAATCCCATCTGCCGGCCACTATCTCCGGCTTTGATGTTGCGTAATATCAACCGACCATTACGTTCCCCTTTGAGGGTAATGTTCAATATCTTCTTTTCCAGCGATATTGACAGGTAAACCTGTTCCCATGACGATTTATGGCACTGCATCAGCGCTGCGGAAACCGTATCTGCAGCCGACTGCAACAGGTGGTTATTCACTCTGGAATCGGCAAACTGCAACAGCATAATCGATTGTCCGGACGTCAGGGTTACAGTCTGCTGAGCCAACGGCAAGACCGCATCGCTCACCGGAAACTTCTTGATGAAATAGACACTAATACTGAGCATCAGCAACAGCAACACAACCACCATCACCAAACGTGGTGCCGGATTGATTTGCTCGCGCAGCATATATTTGTTCGGCTGCGACTGTGACAGTGAATTAAGCATAAATTTCTGATTCGTTTCCATTAGCAACACAATGTTCTGGCAAAGGCACCCGATAAAGGTTTTTGCCATTGGCGATCAGTATAGGCAGTGATAACTACTGGTACTGTGATCGTCGTAACCTCAAATGATGGATTTTAGTGATCAATTTGCGAAATAGTGATCCACGCCAAAGCTTGGAAATTTATGTTGACTGGCACTAGCTTTAGCAGAAGTTGTGAGCCTCGAGACGCGCTGAATTTATTGATTTAGCGCTGATAATAAGTGGCATTGATGATCGCTATGTGCAAATAACAGCAGCATGGCGTCCTGCAACTCAGTGCCGGAATGCAGCCATAACGCAGAAGTCTGCGGCCACCATAATGGCAATTGCACCGGCAACTGATGCCAAAGCATCGTGACTGCCAGCAAAGTGACCAAAATGATAGTGCAGTAATGATTCCAAGAAATGGGTAACCCACCAAACCAGCTAGCACGAAGCTGAGTCTTGACATGTTGATGCAAAATAAATCCTTCACTCGCGACCTTTTGCAGCAACACCCCACGGACATCATCCAGCTTTTGTTGCAAGCGTTGGATACTGCGATCCAGCAGCTGCTCATTAGGATGCCCCAGTATTTGCAACAACTGAAACCTGGACACGACTTTATCCCGTTGCTGGATCAGTTCAGCCAAAATACGCCGTTCAGCAACACTCAGCCGTTTATGAACATCCCCCACTAATGCCTGCAGTTCACCTAATTGTGCCGAATACCAATAATTACCGAGTTGCATAAATCACCTGCCAATATCATTGCAGTGATTATAAAGAGCAACGGCGCCGAAACTGAGAGATCCAGCACGGCGCCGCAGACTTTGACTGAGAAGCGTGATCCTCTTCTCAGGCTTTCGAGCAGTATGAAATACTGTCGAAATATTTTTCAAACAATTAGTTAACTAAAACAAACCACTGTTGAGCAGGCGATGCACCACGATACTGGCGATATAGCCTAAAGCAATGGCTGGGGTCCAACGCAGATGCGAACCAAAGGTATAAATACCGCGCGCTTGTCCCATCAAGGCCACGCCAGCAGCACTACCGATAGATAACAAACTACCACCAACACCGGCGGTCATGGTGACCAGCAACCATTGGCCGACTGACATATCCGGGTTCATGGTCAATACCGCAAACATCACAGGAATGTTATCTACCACTGAAGACAGCACACCAATAGCAACGTTGGCATAAGTTGGGTTCCAGTGGCCATACAGAGTCTCAGAAACGCTTGCCAGATAACCGATAAAGCCCAGACCGCCCACACACATGATCACACCATAGAAGAACAGCAAAGTGTCCCACTCGGCGCGAGCAATACGGGAAAACACATCAAATGGCACCAGTTCACCGACATTTGCCAGACGCTTGGTATCATGTTCAGCTTCCGCTTCTTTACGAATGCGTGCGACAGCCTTATCGAAGTTACGACGCAGATAGAAGCCAAAGCACTGTAACAGCCCCAGACCTGTCATCATACCGAGAACTGGTGGCATCCCCATGAAGGAGTGAGCACACACCGCCAAGAAGATAGTAAACAGGAACAACAGCACTATGCGGCGAGCACCGGGTTTCATGTGTACTTTTTCAACCACTACATCGCTGGTATGGTTAGAAATAAAGAAGCTCATGATCGCTGCAGGTACAACGAAGTTAACCAACGCCGGAATAAACAGATCGAAGAACTGAGAAAACTGTACAACCCCTTTCTGCCAAACCATCAGCGTGGTGATATCACCGAATGGACTAAATGCACCGCCGGCGTTAGCACCAACGACAATGTTGATACAGGCGACGGTGATAAAGCGCTTATCATCACCCGCCATTTTCATTACCACAGCACACATCAGCAATGCAGTGGTCAGGTTGTCAGCAATAGGTGAAATGAAGAATGCCAGGAATCCAGTGATCCAGAACACCTGTCTTAGCGTAAAACCTTTGCTCACCATCCAGGCGCGCAAACCATCGAACAATCGCCGTTCTTCCATAGCGTTGATATAGGTCATCGCCGCCAATAAGAACAGGAATAGCTCGGCATATTCCATCAAATCATCTCTGAACGCGGTTTCTGCAATATCAGGCATACCGTGTTGAGTATAGATAAAACCGATCACACCCCAGATCAAACCCGCCGCCACAATCACTGGCTTGGATTTTCTGATGTGTAATTTTTCCTCCATCATGACCATCAGATAAGCGAGGACAAACATCGCGATCGCGAAATAGCCTACGCCGGAGTGGGTCAGTGATAACTGTGCCTCAGCTTCAGTACCTGCCAAAACGGCGGGAGAAACCATGGCCAGCAAGCACGCCAGAACGACTGCAGGTCCTCGGTACATATGCTTCAACTTCATTTTTATCTCTCATTATGGGATAGGATTTATTATTAGAAACTACCATCGTCCCGGATCGGCACAGCTCATTAGACTGCAACTTCTGGTGACTCGGCATAGCAGATAATCTGTGATCCAGCCACGCGATCAACTGTTTTTTGTGGTCACAATCCCATGCTGAGACCAAGATCACAAAGGCACCATCAGGTGCCTTTGAGTTGATCACAGAATAAGCAGCCAGAAACTCAGAATGAGTACAGCAACGTCATGTTGGTTTCGGTGTCAGTGCTTTTCTTATCATCTAGCGGATCACTGTTATAACGGACTATCACTGCAAATTTCATTGCCAATGAGCCGATGATATTGGCGGTAATGGAGGTTTCCGAACGGGCATTCAGTTTATCACCATAATCAGCTACAAACATCTGCTTAAATTTAGAAGTTTTACTGATTTCCACTTCGTAATTCAGTACGCCGTGGGCAACCCAACTACTATCAGAGGTATAACCTAGGTCCTGTTGCTGCTCGCTATCTAACCGCTGGTATTGATAACCTGGACCAATCTCACCATCAAGAAAACTACCGCTGCCCTGGAAAATACGATAACCATAACCAGCTGCGGTGTTGAAGGTGTAATCGTATCCCGTAAACGGATCGACTTCATAGCTGCCAGTCGCAAACATATAACTGCGGCCATCGAACTTGTAATTTCCCTGAGCACTACCAACATAACGTTTAGCAGTCACAACATTAGTGTCTTCTTTATAAAGGCCTTCAAGTACATACTGATTTTCCCACTTCCCAAGTTCCTGTTTTAAGGCCAAACGGCCTTTTATTGAAGTGGTGTCAGTGTTACCTGTGGTTAATGTCGCTCCCATCTCGGCCTCACCGGCAAATGTGGCGTCACCTTTCACAAAGTCAGATGCCGCATAAGCGGAAGGGGCAAAGGCAACCAACGCTGCCATCCCAAGCAGTGATTTCATATACTTCTCCAATCGCACTCAATTTGTCAATTTCGGCGATACTTTAACATTTATTCGTAAAAACTGTGAAACAAGTTACATTTGTTTACCTTTTGTGGCACAAAAGTCAGCTAAAAACTGCTTTATGTATATTAAAAATATCTTTTAGATACCTGTAGTTGCTTCATCCATATATCGCTGTATGACCACTTGGAATAAAACTCAGATAAAAACCACCATCTAACGCATATTCTAAAGCGATGAGTGCTGGTAAATGGTTAACGGTAATGGAGTAATAAAGTAACAAGCCCCAGCAATCAGACTTGCCAGGGCTTGAGCGATGCAGCGGAAGCATGTGATCAGTGAGTGATCACCATTTCATCCAATAGATTATCGGCATGGTCAAGATACTTCATCACCCACAGCATATAGCGGCTATCCACATGAATTGAGCGGTTGATATTATCGTCATAATTCCAGTCACCGATAATGCTCTCGTATACCCCGTCAAACAGCAGCCCCACCAGCTCTGCCCGACCATTCAGTGTCGGCGAACCAGAGTTCCCCCCAGTGGTGTCCACTGTTGACAGGAAGTTAACGGGCACTGAATCCAATGACTTGACATAGAAATCCCCGTAGGCTTTGTCTTTGATCAGCTTCAGCTCTGCCTTGGGCGCATCAAACGGTTCAATTCCGGTGTCTTTCTGGGTAATTCCCTGCAAGCGGGTAAACGGCGTGGCATACAGACCATCTTTAGGAGAATAACCCTTCACGTTACCGTAGGTAACCCGCAAACTGGAATTAGCATCGGCATATACAGGTTTGCCCTGGCTCTGATAGTAGGCGATGATCGCCGCCATATATTGTGGCCGTACTTTCATCAGTTCCCCGTCCAACTGTTTGTTGGTGTCACGCAGTTGCTTATTAGTGTCATACATGGCCACCGCAAAGCGGATCATCGGATCTTTAGACTGTTCAAACGCAGCCACGGACTTGTCCATCCAGCCCAATCTGACACGCTTATCAGCCAATGTTGTCGCCGCGTACATTTGGTCCAATTGCTGTTGTAGTTGTTGCAGATCCAGTTTGTCCTGAATACCGAAGAACTTATCCAGCGCGGGTAAACGGTCAGCCGCAGGTAACGCAGCATAGCGTTTCAATAGTTCCAGGGTCATTGCCTTATCCACTGTTGCCGCATAACGCCGATCAATGCGTTCGAGCCCAGAGGTGAAACGATTCATATCACGCTGTTGGAACCCAGGTTCCCGTTGCATATCCGGCAACTGTTTTTCATGGGCCAAACGCAGCAAACGTTCGGCGGTCGGTAACATGGTGGTATAGCCAAGGTAACCGAGGATCAGATCCCGCTGTTGATGTTGCTGTCCCTGCTGCACCAGCGTATCCAGTTGATGGAGCACTTGGCCATACAGCTGCTCACGTTGTTTATCTGCCGCCAACCACTGCTGCAGCTGCTGCTCCTGCGCTTTTTTGTCATGCAGCATCGAAGACTTGCCATAAAACTCTATCATGGAGGTAAAGTTTTTGGCGTAGTTTGCCAATCCCGCCAGCATGCTTTCGTACTTGATCCGTGCTTCACTACCTTCTGCGGCAGTATCGCGGATGATGTTGATCAGTGTTTCTCGCAGTGCTTTGGCGGCTGGATAGTAGTACTCAAACTGGTTCTGTACTTCTTCCGCGGTACGATAACGATTGGTACGCCCTGGATAACCGGCCACCATGACAAAGTCTCCATCAGCAACGCCTTTAGCCGAAACTTTCAGGAAACTCTTTGGCTGATAAGGCACGTTATCCAGGCTGAAATCCGCCGGTTTGCCATCCTTGCCAACATAAGCGCGGTAGAAGGAAAAATCACCGGTGTGACGTGGCCACATCCAGTTATCAACATCACCACCATATTTACCCACGCTGAGCGCTGGGTTATACACCAGCCGCACATCACGAATCTCCAGCTGTTTCACCAGATAATATTCCAGCCCGCCATGAAAACTGTATACCTGACAGCGGTAACCGGCAGCCTGCTCACAATCGGCAACCAGACTCTTCTCAGCCATCTCAACCGCAGTGTAAAAGTCGGCCCCAGTCAACTTGGCGGTATGCTGATTGACTTTATCCGTCACATTCGTCACCGCCTCAGTAACATAAACGCGAGAACCAGGCGCGGCGGGGAGTTCTTCTTTCAGCGAATGAGCCAGAAAGCCATTCTGCAACAAGTTTTTTTCCGGAGTGGAATTGTATTGAATCGAGCCGTAGGCACAGTGGTGGTTAGTCACGACCAAGCCTTTGGGCGACACAAAAGACGCAGTACAGCCGCCAAGGCTAATCACCGCATTCATTGGGAATTCTGTCAGTTTTGAAATGGACTTAGGATCAATCTCCAATCCTTTAGCTTTCAATTGCTCTGCCATTGCCGGTAACTGGTCGGGCTGCCACATTCCTTCATCTGCGAGTGCAGTAAAGCTGGCAATCACGGTGCCAGCGAGAATTAGTTTTCTCATTAATTTCAGTTCCTTTGGAAAATTTGATCACTACCCAGGCAAATCACAGACAATAAAAAAGCCGGGCCTGGCCCGACTTTAACAAAAACACAACAGTACAACAGCAGTCTGACAAACTCGCTTACAAGGCTGTCACTGAGGAAAAATCCCCTTACAAATATCCTCAGAGTGCCGCGTATAACTGCGCCACAATAATGATCACACCGAGCAAGCTAAGCAACCATAGTGCGGGCTTACCGCCACCCACCTGATAACCTTCCTTGTCACAGCTACGTTGTTTCAAGACAATCAGTACCGGCAAGAACACCGTAATCACTACCAGAGGAATTGCGGCGAAGCCTAACAGTGAGATAAATCCTGGTGCATATAATGCGACAACCAAAGGCGGAATAAAGGTCAACAACCAGGTTTGTAAACGACCGCTGAACGTATTTCGGGCACGGATCAGTTCCGCATTAAAATCAAACAGACTTAAGGTTACACCGAGGAATGAAGTAATCAGCGCCAGATCCGCAAACAATCCAATAATCTTACCAATCACAGGTTGTGCAGAAATCTCCTGCAATGCGCTGATCATTTTTGCCAGCGAACCGTTGAAACTAGCAATAGCATCACCACCAACGGTGCCAAATGTCACCAATAACCACAGCACATAGCAGAACAGTGGCAACGTTGAACCAATCAGCAACACTTTACGTAATGAAGGGACATCACCTTTCAGATAACCGACTAAGGTTGCAATACAGACATGGAAGCCAAATGAGGTAAACATCACCGGTATGGCACTCAGCCAAACGCCCGTCATCGAATCAGTGGCGGCCTTTGCAGCTAAACTGCTGTAACTCACTTCCGGCATCAAGAATACCAGTACTAGTACCAATGCGATGATCATGGCCGAGAACAGTGCCCGAGACACCTTATCGACCCAATGCACCCCCAGCGCAGCGAAACCGCCCAGGAATACCGTAAACAATAACACTGAGGAATGACTGCTCAGTTGCAAACCAAACCAGGCATCAGCTTTTTTACTTAACAGATCAGCACCACCACTGAGGTAAGCGGCAGTCAGTGCAAACAGCAAGCTGAGAAACGATAGACTTTGCACCACCTGACCGGCGCGACCGAGAGATTTACCGGTTATCGTGTGCAGGTTGTCACCAACACCAGAATGCAAGTTCACTTCCAGCATCAATAACGCGATAAAGGCAGACATGGCCCATATCACTAGCATCAGGAATATCGCAGGGATAAGGCCCATTGCGGCAGTTGCCATAGGTAAGGCCAGCATACCGGCACCAATCGCGGTACCGGCGACGATCGCAATCGATCCAATTATTTTAAGATTCACGGAATAGGTCCTGTCTTTAATTGTTATTTTTTTACTAATTGTTATTTTTTAGCGGCCGGATTTTCCATTGTAGGGAGCGGGTACAGTCAGCAAGATGCGAACAGCATTTACGGATGTGCTTCCGAAAAATCGACACAGATTTGACATTATCAGAGCAATTTGCTGCAAGCAAGAACTGATTTAGCCTTAAAATCGTAAAAAATATTGTCATTTATGCAAACAATCTGCAATTTTGATTTTGTTACCGAGAATTTAAGGGTTGTTAAGCATAGCGTTCTGGATATAATGGTCGCCTCTCTAGTTCTTGGGGGAGTAGCCGACCTGTTAATTACAGGGGCATTCATCAACAGACTTGGCCATATGCCATGGTGAATGCAGCAAGCCTGACTTGCCTGGCAAGACCTGAGCACAGCGCACCATTTAACAGGGGTGAATGGCGTGTTGTGCCCGGTTAAAGGTCACCCCTGAGGATCTCATCTTGGAAGCGCTGTTCACTTCTGCTCTTACTGTCTCTGTTGCTGAAATTGGTGACAAAACCCAGTTATTGGCATTGCTATTAGCCGCAAGATTTAAAAACAAAACGGCCATTATCAGCGGTATTCTGTTGTCAACACTGGCCAACCACTTTATGGCCGCGTGGTTGGGTCATTGGGCTATCGCGTGGTTAACACCAGAAGTCGCTCGTTATCTGATTGCATTCAGTTTCTTCGCCATCGCCTTATGGATATTAGTGCCGGACAAAGCCGACGATGAAGATAGCCGTTTCTATCGATATGGTCCATTTTTAGCAACCTTCGTGCTGTTCTTCCTGGCCGAGATGGGTGATAAAACCCAGATTGCCACAGTAGTGCTGGCAGCTAAGTTCCACAATCTGCCATTAGTGGTAGTAGGGACCACGTTGGGAATATTGTTAGCCAATGTGCCCGTAGTGCTCGCAGGCTCCTTTGGTGGCAGCAAGCTGCCGGTTAAGCTGATCCACCGAGTCTGTGCGGTGCTATTCTTGCTGCTGGGGATTGTCACCTTAGTCTGGCATTGATCGGCTAATGAGCTAAAAAGCCCGAAATTCGGGCTTTTTAGTATTAACGAAGCTTAAAGCTCCAGTTGCCGACGAATCCGTTCGCCATAATCGGCATCAGCTTTGGTGAAGTGTTCCACCATCTGTTGTTGTACATCATGGCTCACCTGACTCAGGGTACCACAGATGTTGCTGACTAAACGTGCCTTTTCTTCCTCGCTGAATAACCGATATAGATTGCCTGCCTGGGTATAGTCGTCTTGATCATAACGACTGTAGCGACTGACCTCGCCTTCCAAACGCAACGGCGGTTCTTTGAACATCTCGGCATCAATCAAACCATTCACTGTAGAATTAGGCCCATAGTTTGGGCTGGCGTCGGCGCCAGTTTGGCTATGATGATACGGGCACTGAGTTCCCGCCATCGCCCCCGCACGCTGGTGATGATTGGCCGCTGCCGCATGCGGGCAGTTCACGGGCAGCTGATTGTAGTTAGCGCCGACCCGATAACGTTGGGCATCGGCATACGCAAACAACCGCGCTTGGAGCATTTTGTCCGGTGAGGCGCCAATACCAGGCACCAGATTACTTGGTGCCAATGCCGCTTGTTCGACTTCTGCAAAGTAGTTTTGCGGTAAGCGATTCAGTTCCAATATGCCCACCTCCATCAGCGGGTAATCCTTGTGCGGCCAAACTTTGGTCAGATCAAATGGATTAATATGGTAATGATTCGCATCGGCCTCAGGCATTATCTGCACCTGTAATTTCCAACGCGGGAAATGACGATCAGTGATTGCGGCCACCATATCTCGCTGCGCATGATCCGGGTCGATACCCTTTACAGTCGCGGCCTGGGCCTCGGTCAGATTGGCAATGCCCTGCTCACTCTTAAAATGGAATTTCACCCAGAAACGCTCACCCTGACCATTCCAGAAGGAAAAGGTGTGTGAACCATAGCCATGCATGTGCCGATAGTTGGCGGGGATACCGCGATCAGACATCAATATCGTTACCTGATGCATTGACTCTGGGTTCAATGCCCAGAAATCCCACATTGCTTGCGGATCTTTCAGGTTGGTCTGAGGGTTGCGTTTTTGTGTATGAATAAAGTCGGGAAATTTAATACCGTCCCGTAAAAAGAAGGTCGGCGTGTTGTTACCGACGATATCGTGGTTACCGCGAGCTGTATAAAAACGTACAGCAAAGCCTCGCGGGTCACGCTCGGCATCTGCCGACCCCATCTCCCCACCCACGGTCGAGAAACGCGCGAATACTTCCGTTTGTTTACCAACACCATTGAAATGATCGGCAATCGTATAACGGCTCAGATCATTGGTCAGGGTAAAAGTGCCGTAAACACCGGTGCCTTTGGCATGCACTACCCGCTCCGGAATACGTTCACGATTGAAATGAGCCAGTTTTTCAATTAAATGAAAATCTTGTAACAACAGTGGGCCGCGTTCACCAGCAGACAGTGAATTCTGATCATCTGCTACGGGGGCACCATTCTGGCTGGTAATGAAATGCTGTGTCATCTTGTGCTCCTTACGATTTTTTCTGGTTTAACCAAAGTTCGATCAAATCAACGATTGTGGCCATGTTGCACTCCTTAAACGACGTTAATGGGCATCGCGGCGTTGAGAAGATAATAGAGAACCCAGCAAAACCAATAAAACGATTAAAACTGATTATCACAATTCATTTACTGAATTAAATTTGAAACAGCACGACTTAACCGATGTTCATAATTGTAGAAGTCACGGCCATCAGTGACGGTGAAAAATCTCGACACACTGAAATGAAGAAAGCAGCCTGCGGCTGCTTTCTGGTAG
The DNA here is from genome assembly GCF_029167175.1 of Shewanella sp. A32. Taxonomy (NCBI): domain Bacteria; kingdom Pseudomonadati; phylum Pseudomonadota; class Gammaproteobacteria; order Alteromonadales; family Shewanellaceae; genus Shewanella; species Shewanella sp. A32. The sequence goes on along the minus strand of NZ_JARFTS010000006.1, from coordinate 90,508 downwards.
GCAATGGTGGCGTTAGCCCGCGTTTTTGGTATCGGGGCGTTTAACAACGGCGGCGGTCATCCGTGAAATACAGGTGAGTTCATCCGCACTATTAAAGATTTTCACTTCCCAGACGGAAGTGCGCTTACCTAAATGAATTGGACGGGCAATAGCCTTGAGTTCGCCATTACGCGCAGCCCGAATATGATTGGCATTGATCTCCTGCCCGACACAGAAATAGTGTTCAAAATCCACCGCAAAATTGGCGGCATAACTGGCGACGGTTTCGGCCAACACCACATTTGCGCCACCATGCACCATACCGATAGGATTATGAATCGCCGGCGATGCGGGCATGGTTGCTACCAGATAATCATCGCCAATCTCGGTCACTTTGATGCCCAAAGTCTGCATTAGCGTGCCTTTGCCCCCCTGTCCCAGATCCAGACGGGCACAGTCATCAAGGGTGATCTCTCTGAACCAGATACTCATAGCTTAATAGTTCCTGTTGTCATACTGCCGGACAGTGTAACGCCTGATTACTTGGCAGATATAGCCAATTCGGCTAATTGACGATCATGCAGCTTGGATAAGCTGAGCACGGCACAAATCGCGCCAATCAGCGCAAACAGCATATCTGACTGTGTATCCCAGACATATCCCTGAGTACCAAGGAATGCTTCAGCGCCATCATTGGTTAACACCGCCACCCACCATTCCACCAACTCATAAAATGCCGACAGCGCCAAAGCAAAACAGCAGCACAGAAAATTACACCAGCGACCTCGCGGTAACACCTGTTTACGCAGCAGCAACTCGCGGGCAATCATCGCCGGAATAAATCCCTGCGCGAAATGGCCTAACTTGTCATAGTTATTGCGTCCCCAACTAAACCAGTCAGATAACCAGTCGAATAACGGCACCTGGGCATAGGTGTAATGGGCACCGACAAACAGCACACAACAGTGCAGCAGGATCAGCACTGATAATAAGCTTGTTAAGGGAAATACTCGCCGGCACCACAGCAGGATAGGAACCGCTAGCAGTGCCGGAGCGGCTTCCATCCACCAGGTAAAGCCATCATGAGGCTGCCATGCAGACCACGACAGCACCATTGCATAAAACACTAGCCAGATCAGCGGATTTTTCAATTTTCGCCTCAACTTGCAAATTGTTCATGAACAAAAATAAACACTTCAGCCATCCGGACCTCCACATGTGCAAAAAAAGGTGCTAACGTGATCCGATAGCTTGGGGAAGCTTATCACACTACACTTTGTTCACTAGCAGATACACGACTGAAGGGGTACCGATATCATGGCGAAAGTTTCGCTGGACAAGGATAAAATCAAAATCCTGTTGTTGGAAGGCGTTCATCAATCAGCATTAGATGTGCTGAAAAATTCCGGATATAACAATATCGAATTTCATAAAGGCTCCCTATCCGGAGATGAACTGATTGAAGCCATCAAAGATGCCCATTTTGTCGGTATTCGTTCCCGCACACACCTGACCAAGGAAGTGTTGGATCACGCCGAAAAACTGGTCGGTATCGGCTGTTTCTGTATTGGTACCAACCAAGTTGATCTGAAAGCGGCTGAACTGCTGGGCATTCCAGTATTCAATGCCCCATTCTCCAATACCCGCAGTGTTGCAGAGCTGGTGATTGGCGAAATTATCATGTTGATGCGTGGCATCCCACAACGTAACGCTTCGGCACATAAAGGTGGCTGGATTAAAAGCGCCAAGGGCAGTTACGAAGTTCGTGGCAAAACCCTCGGGGTTATCGGTTATGGTCACATCGGGACTCAGCTTGGCATTCTGGCCGAAACGCTCGGTATGCGTGTGATTTTCTACGATATTGAAGACAAACTGCCACTGGGTAACGCCCATCAGCTGCGCTTTATGAACGAGCTGTTAGCACAGGCAGATGTGGTGAGTTTGCATGTTCCAGAAACCCCACAAACCAAACTGATGTTCGGTGCTGCGCAAATTGAAGCGATGCGTCCAGGAAGTTTCCTGATCAACGCATCTCGCGGCACTGTGGTGGATATCGATGCGTTGGCTGCAGCGCTGGAATCCAAACATCTGGCCGGTGCTGCTATCGACGTATTCCCGGTAGAACCTAAGTCCAATGACGATGAGTTCCAGACCCCATTGCGTGGTTTTGACAATGTGATTCTGACCCCTCACGTGGGTGGCAGTACTGAAGAAGCACAGGAAAATATCGGTATTGAAGTGGCCGGTAAGCTGGCGAAGTACTCAGACAACGGCTCTACCGTGACCGCCGTGAACTTCCCGGAAGTGTCGCTGCCACAACAGCATGGCACCTCACGTTTGCTGCATATTCACCGCAACCGTCCTGGTATTCTGCTGAAAATCAACCAGTCATTCTCTGAAAAAGGCATCAACATTGGTGGCCAGTATCTGCAAACTACCGCCGATATCGGTTACGTGGTGATGGAAGTTCATACCGATCAGGCAACTGAAGCCTTGGAAGAACTGAAAAACATTGAAGGCACTATCCGTACCCGTTTGCTGTACTGATATGTGAAGCAAGTAAATGTTTCGCAGGGCGCCTTCTTGGCGCCCTGTTTATTTGCGATAGATCCGTTACAATCGAAGCACTTTTGCTGTTGTTAATCTCAGGATGATCCTATGAGTCTTACTGATCCCCAACTCACCTGGGCACCGGATGCCCAGCTACCAGAACTGCTGATTTCACCGCTCTCCCATCTGGGCCTGATCCAGGTCACGGGTGAACAGAATCGCAGTTTTATTCATGGCCAGATTACTGCCGATGTTAATGCGCTTAGCGCCGATGACTGGTGCTGGGGCGCCCATTGTGATCCCAAAGGTAAAATGCTGTCGGCATTTCGTTTGTTTGCAGTTGCCGATGCTCTGATGCTCTTAATGCCCAAAGACACTGTAGCCAGTGACCTGCCGGAGTTTCGCAAATATGCGGTATTCAGCAAAGCCGAACTCAATGATGTTGCTGCAACTTGGACAATACTCGGTGTCGCCGGCAGTGCGGCTGCGGACTGGATTAAAGGTCATTTTCCGGCATTCAGCACTGACCACAAACTGATTGCGCTTGAACAAGGCGCGGTACTGAATGATGGTGAGCGGTTCTTAATTGTATTACCGACCGCAGTTGCCTCAACGTTAGTAGAAGGTGAAGCCTTATATCATCACAGTGCCTGGCAAGCTTTAGAGATATTAGCCGGGTATCCTGCACTTTCTGCAGCACATCAGGCGCAATTCGTGCCGCAAATGTGCAACCTGCAAGCACTTAACGGCATCAGTTTTACCAAGGGCTGTTACATGGGGCAGGAAACTGTCGCGCGCATGAAATATCGCGGGGGTAATAAACGGGCAATGTACATTTTGAACGGCACCGCCGACATTGAAGTCACGGCAGAATCTACGCTGGAACTGGCGTTGGAGGATGGCTTCCGTCCTCAGGGCACTATTGTGGAAGCGGTACAGATTGATGGTCAACTCTTGCTGACAGCCGTTCTGCCAAATGATACCGAACGTGATGCTAAGTTCCGTATTGCCGAAGCGCCACAGAGTCAGCTCTCGATAGTGCCGTTGCCCTACACTTTAGAAGAGTAATCGACGTAGAGGGCACCGCTGGGTGCCTTCTGTTTTTTGCACCGGCTATGATGCTGATGCAGTCAAGCGATGATGGGCGGGTCATACTGCCATCAACATTTAAAAAGCCCATTGCCTTAAGTGGCCGCTAGCCCAAAGACGTTTTTATCGTACCTTGATTCACTTAACTGTTTGCGCTACAGCAGATAAACTGATCTGCATCAGGTGCTATTTCGCAAATACAAGGACTGAAAATGCCGCAATCCCACCAGCAGTCATTGGTTCAACTATCGCAAATCAGCAAAGGATTTAATGACGGCGATCAGTATCATCTGGTGTTGGACTGCCTCGACTTAATCATCCAGCAGGCAGAAACCGTGGCACTCACCGGTCCTAGCGGCAGTGGCAAGAGCACTTTGCTGAATATTATTGGCGGTTTTGAATACCCAGACACTGGCGAACTCCAGCTTCAGGGCGCCGATTGCCGTAAGTGGCATGATCCGCAATGGAGCCGTTTCCGCCGTCAGCATCTGGGGGTGGTATTCCAACAGTTCAATCTGCTGACCCCACTGAATGTCCGCGATAATATTCTGTTCCCGTTATCGCTGCTCGGGCAAAAATGGAATGACTGGTGCGATTACCTGCTACAGAAACTCGCCATCACTGAACTGGCACAGCGGCCAATCGAGCAGTTGTCCGGCGGTCAGCAGCAGCGGGTTGCCATTGCTCGAGCACTGGCACATCGTCCGGCATTGTTATTAGCGGATGAACCGACCGGCAATCTTGATGCTGAAGCCGCTGAGGAAGTGATGCAGCTGTTGTGTAAACTCGCCGCTGATGCTGGCACGGCGATTCTGATGGTGACGCACAGTGACAGTGCTGCCGCCCATATGCAACGGCGCTGGCATCTGCAACAGGGGAAAGTCCATGAGTGATTGGCGTCTGGGCTGGCAAGCGCTGCGGGTGTATTTAGCGCACTATCGCCAAGCCCCGCTGCAAGCGGGCGCTATTCTACTGGGTGTTGTGCTGGCAGTAACGTTGCTGATCGGGGTCAAAGCCACCAATGATAACGCCATTCACAGTTATCAGGACGCCGGCGAAGCATTAGCTCAGCAAGCGGCGCTCTTTATCAGTGCCTCTGGCCGCGGGGCCAGTGTTGATGAACAACTCTATTTCCGCTTAAAAAAACTCGGGCTACATGCTTTGCCGGTAGTGAGTGGCACGCTCGAAGATGCTCAAGGCCGTAAATGGCAGATTGATGGCAGTGATATCGTCGCAGCCTTACACAGTTTTCAGCAACAAGCGCCGGGATTTGAAGCGCAACTACCACTGGTCTCAATGCTGGCCGGTGAACCTTTGATACTCGCTAGCAAAACACAGGCGCAGTCGATGGGGGTTAATGACGCTTCCGACGCGTATTTCACGCTCGCAGGTCAGCAGCTAAAGGTCGATGTTTTACCTGACAGTGCCAATCTGGGGAACCGCTTATATCTGGATATTTCGGTTGCACAGTCGCTGTTGCAACTGCCCGGGCGTTTAAGTTACATCGCCTTATTTGGCGATGCAGCCCAATTAAAGCAGCAGTTAGCGCAAAGCGGGCTGCCGTTGGCGGGCTTGCAAATTACCGAACAGGATCAGGGCAAAGCGCTGACCGATCTCACCCGCAGTTTTCATCTGAATCTTAATGCCATGGGGATGCTGGCGTTTCTGGTGGGCTTATTCATCGCCTATAACGGTGTGCGCTACAGTCTGATGAAGCGCCAACGGCTGCTGTTACAACTATTACAACAGGGCCTCAGCCGCCGAGCCCTCATGCTGTCTCTGCTGCTCGAGTTGTTGCTGTTGGTGGCCATCGGTTCGTTTGTGGGTTTTTTACTGGCACTGCAACTCAGCCATTGGCTGCAACCTATGGTAGCCGTCACGCTGGAACAACTTTATGGTGCCACCCTGTTGCCCGGTAACTGGCAATGGGCCTGGCTGGCAGAGGGCGCAGGACTGACACTGATTGCGGCCCTGTTGGCCTGTGTGCCGTTATACCGACAACTGTGTCAGCGCAGTATTGCTCAGGGCACGCAACGCTTTGCCCAGCAGGAACATCATCGGCGCATTCACCGACGGCTATTTGCGCTAGGGATGCTACTACTGCTGCTGACAGCAGCACTCTACCCTTTCAGCCGCGCACATGGACAAAGTCTGGCATTAATGGGGCTGCTTACTATCGCCATGCCGCTGTTACTGCCACAGGTGTTGCAAACCAGCCTCAGCCTGTTGACGCCTTGGGTGCCAGCCGGGCTGCCGCGTTATGCGATTGCGGAAACTCGCGAACTCACGGCGCCACTAGCGCTGGCAATGATGGCGTTACTGTTGGCATTATGCGCCAACATCGCTATGAATACTCTGGTTGGTAGCTTCGATCGAACCCTGCGCAGCTGGCTCAATACCCGACTGCATGCCGATTTGTATATTAGGCCCGGTAACAATGAGATGTCAGCATTACAGCAATATCTCGACACCAATGCGCCTAAATTACCGCGTTACTATCAGTGGCAAGCGCCATTTTATGTGGCAAATGGCACTGAAGTGCAGTCAATTAACCTGTTGAGTCGCGACCCGACCTCAATTGCAGAAACTACCGTGTTTAAACAACCTGATCAGTTGGCAAAGCAACGCCTGGCGGTACAACAGGTGTTGGCGGGCCAAGGCATCTTTATCAGTGAGCCATTGGCACTGAAACTGACAGTCCAGACGGGAGATAATGTGCGTTTATGCCAGGATAACCGCTGCCAACACCCTCACATGACCCAAATTGCGGGGGTCTATTTCGATTACGGCAATCCCAGAGGCGAGGCGTTGGCAGCACCAACGCTATGGCAACAGCTGCAGTTACCCGCACAACCTTATAGTCTGGCCATCGGAGGCATCACTGCGGGGCAGGCAGCCATTGATAAACTCGGTGAGCAGATAGGAAATACGCTGGGACTCAACCCGGCACAGATATACAGCCAGCAAAAAATTCGCACACAAGCCCTGAAGGTATTTAACAAGACCTTTAGTATCACCTTAGTGCTGAATACCCTGACATTGCTGGTCGCGGCAATCGGGTTATTCAGCGCCGTATTAATGCTGACCCAATCAAGGCAAGCACCGCTGGCAATCTTGCGCAGTCTTGGCGTACCGCAAAAGCAGCTGTGGCTGATGCTGCTAGCCCAGATCCTGCTGGCGGTGTTCATCACCTGTCTCATGGCCCTGCCGTTAGGTGCCATCCTCGGCTATCTGCTGATCCATAAAGTGACGTTGCAAGCCTTCGGCTGGACCATCATGCAACACTGGGACTGGCTGGCTTATGGACGCGTTGTTGGCCTGTCATTAGGATGTTGTCTGCTGGCGGTGTTGCTGCCGCTTTACTGGCAAAGTCGGCGCTCAATGGTGTCAGCACTGCAGCAGGAGGTACTATGAAACGGCATCACCTGTTTGGGCTGTTACCGCTGTTACTGTTAACCGCCTGCACTCCCGCGGAAAAATCAGCCTCGATGGGACAGATATTAGGCCGAGCTGATACTGGCTTTGCCCAAGTATTGCCGGGCAAGAATTTTGCGTTTCCAGAGGATCATTTAGCGCATCCGAAGTTTCGTCAAGAATGGTGGTATCTCACCGCGAACCTGCACACCGCTGATGGAACGCCACTAGGATTACAGTGGACCCAGTTTCGCATAGCGCTGTCAGCCGCCGCCCCGGCAAGTTCCTCGCCCTGGGCCAGCAATCAATTGTATATGGCACACGCCGCACTGACGTTTAAGCAACAGCATCTCACCGCTGAACGTTGGGGTCGAGGCACTCACGGTGAGCAAGCGCCCGCACAGGTATCAGGACCGCCGTTATCGGTGCGACTGGATGACTGGCAATGGCAGGCACAGGCAGGATCAGACAATCCCAACCACGGACTACTCCCTGCGACCCTCTCGGTGGCCGATGCCCAATTTGCCTACAACCTGCAACTGTCAGCCAACGCGCCGTTGGTATTGCAAGGTGATCACGGCTACAGTCGCAAAAGTGCTGATGGTAAAGTCGCGTCCTATTACTACAGTCAGCCGTTTATCAATGTTGATGGTACAGTGCTGCATCAGGGACGTTGGCAACATGTCAGTGGTATCGCCTGGTTAGATCGTGAATGGAGTTCTGAGTTTCTCAGTCGCCAACAACAGGGTTGGGACTGGTTTGCGCTGCACCTTAACGACGGCTCTGCCCTGATGCTGTTTCAGCTAAGGGGAACGGATAAAAGTGACAAGGCGTTTTATAGCGGTAAACGTATGTTTCCAGATGGTCGTAGTCACTCACTAAGCGCCAAGGATATTCGCATGCAAGCCACTGCCTGGCAGCAGACCACCAGCGGTCGCTATCCGGTAAGCTGGCATCTGTCATTGCCAACGGAACAACTGGAACTCGACATTACCCCGCTCAATCGCAACGCAGTAATGCCGTTATCGGTATCCTACTGGGAAGGCCCCATCAGCATCAGCGGCAGTCAACAGGGCGCGGGTTATCTGGAACTGACCGGCTATTGAGTTTCACGGTCAGCATCAAGCCATTCACATCGGGCGACGAGTTGCCATATGTTCGCGCTGGTGATAATAACTCAAGGTTTGCAGCGCCAGCAGAAAGACATCTGCACTGTTATCACCATCAACATTCTTGACGACGGTGACCGCGCGATGATGTTCAGTACATAAGATAGTCATGGTAATGCCGCCCATACTACCGCCTGAGTGCATCACGGCATGAGGCATCGCGTCCATCAGCGCTAACGCCTGGGTATCATTCTTATATTGTTTGCGCTGCCGATAATCATCAAAACCGATAAACCAGCCAATGCCAACATTCACCGGCTTACCATCGTTGAGACGCGCCTTGGTCAGCATCAACTTACTAACCTTTGGCTTCAGGTAATGACCATCAATCTGCGCCACCGCAAAACGCGAAACATCTGCGGCACTGGCAATAATGCCGCCGCCCGCCCATTTGTAACTATGGTCAGTTTGTGGCGAATTGATCAGCTTACCATCGCGCACGCTGTACGGCCGGACGCGATTGGGAATAATCTGCGATTGCTCATCAAACGCGGTGTCATTAAGGCGCAATGGCGTAAACACTTCATCTTGCATAATCTGCTGGAAATTTCGTTTTCCATCAGCCCGTTCCATTGCCGCACTGATCAGCGTCCAGCCCAAAGTGGAATAGCTAAAAGCCGTTCCCGGGACGAATAGCAATGGATCATCTTTGAATAAGGCCAGACTGGCGCTGACCGAGGGAAAATGCTCGTTGAGCAGAAATTCATTAGCGCCTTCCTTGTAGTGGCGCACGCCTGCCGTATGGGACGCCAGTTGCCGCAGGGTAATCACAGGTTTGTCGTTGGGCCAGGCTGTCACATAGTCAGTCACCGGTTTATCCAGGTTGATTTTTCCTGCCTGATACAAACGCATTAATCCGGCAGCGGTCATCACCTTGGCAACACTGCCAATCCGCAGTTTATCTTCAGCACGCATCGGTAATCGATTTTCCACATCAGCAAAGCCGTACCCCTGAGCCCACTGCACGCCGTTGGCATCTGCCACCGCCACACTGATGCCAGGCACAGTATCAGCTGTCACTGCTTGGCGATACAGCGCATCCAGTTTTGGCGGAATCGGCTCACCGAAAACAGAGAAGCTCAGTGCGACTAACGTTAGCGGTAATAAAACGGCACGAAAACAATAGAATGGCATTTCAACAGGCTCACTAACAACGGATAAGCAGTCAAGATACTGCTAAAGACGATGAATTTCCAAATGACTAACGCCAAACATTTACGCAATACTTTGTCATCAACCTGTTTCCCAATACTGTCATCATCGAGACAGAAACGGTCCGCTTAATCGGCTTGGGGTTAACTGGTAACGCTGATTTTTCTGCATTCACCATACTGCTGCAAATAGGCCATAAACTGGCGGGCTGGCATCGGGCGACCAAGATAATAGCCTTGTACTTCATCACACCGGTATTGCGCCAATAACGCCATAGCTTCCGCAGTCTCAACCCCCTCGGCAATGGTTTTCAGCCCCAGTCCTTTGGCGACTTGCACGATAGCCCTTACGATAGCCGCATCATCTTCGTCTTCGGTAATATCCCGCACAAATGACTGATCAATTTTTAATTTATCAACTGCAAAGCTTTTGAGATATTGCAGACTGGAATATCCGGTACCAAAATCATCAATGGTGAAAGCAAAGCCTTTTTGCTTGAGCCGCTTTACCGTTGCCAGCACGCTCTCAGTGTTATGAAGCATGATGGATTCCGTCAGCTCTAACTCTAGCATTTGCGGGGTGATACCAGCGCTGGCAACCGCATCACTAACCGCCTGCTCGATATTACCGCGAGCGAACTGCAATGCAGACAAGTTAACCGCCACCACCGGGTTACTCATGCCGGAATCTCGCCAACGGGCGACCTCGCGACAAGCCTCCTGCAATACCCAGTTACCGATTGGCACGATCAAACCAGAAGCCTCTGCGACCGGAATAAAGCTGGCAGGAGAAACCATTCCCAACTCTGGATGAAACCAGCGAATTAACGCTTCGGCTCCCACTATCTTGCCGGTGGTCATTTCCAACTGTGGTTGATAAAACAGTTGAAACTGGTTCAGCTCCAGCGCTTTACGTAAACCCACACGGATATTCAGCTGTTCGGTCGCTGCATAGTTCATCTCTTCGTTGAAGAAACGATAGGTATCGCGTCCTTCAGACTTGGCGCGATACATTGCCATATCCGCCTTTTTCAATAGCGTCTCAAAGTCACCACCATCAGACCAACGAGATATATGCAAAGCATAAAAAACGGGGGCGATAATTGCCCCCCGTTTTCCCCTATTCTTTTAATCGTTGTCGGTTTCGCACCTGAGGGAACATCACCATCCACGCGGCCACGACCACTAACGTGCCAATCCCCCCAATGACCGTTGCACCTACCGCCCCCACTAATGCCGCTAACACCCCAGATTCAAATTCTCCGAGTTGGTTAGAGGTGTTAATGAAAATTGAGTTAACCGCGGTAACTCGTCCACGCATCTCATCAGGGGTTTCTAATTGCACTAGCGCGCCACGGATCACCATACTGACCATGTCAAAGGCACCCAGTGCGGCCAATGCCACTAGCGACAGCCATATATTAGTTGATAACGCAAACACCAATGTTGCCAGACCAAAACCCGCAACGGCACCAAACATGGTCATTCCCACCCGGCGCTGCAACGTATGCCGAGCTAACCAGAATGACATCAACAAGGCGCCGACTGCGGGAGCAGCCCGCAGCAAACCCAGCCCCCAGGGGCCTGTATGCAGAATATCGCGGGCAAAAACCGGCAATAATGCCGTGGCACCACCTAACAATACCGCAAACAGATCGAGCGAAATCACACCAAGAATTACCGGCCGCGCCCGAATAAAACTCACGCCTGCAAACAGCGTGTTCAAGGTCATGGGTTGGCGCACCGATGGCAGATAATGGTATTGCAGTTTCAGCAGCACGGACAACGACGTCAGATACAGCAATGCCGAAAGACCATAAGTTAACACCGGGCCACCAATATATAACAACCCGCCCAACGCTGGTCCGGCAATGCTTGCCATCTGCATTCCTGACGCATCCAATGCCAGTGCTCTTGGTAATAAGCTTTCAGGGACTAACGATGGCACCATGGATTTTAACGCCGGGAACTCAAACGCCTTAAAAGCGCCGATAACAAACACCAGTGACAGGATGAGTCCCTCACTCAGGAATCCTTGCCAACTGCCTATCACCAGCAGCAATAGTGCTAACCACTGGCAAGTCTGTGTCACCAACACAATTTTGCGACGCGGAAACTGGTCAGCAACATGGCCGGCTGGCAGCGCCAATAAAACTGATGGCACAAACTGCGCCAGGCCAATCAACCCTAAATCCAACGGATCGCGTGTAATATCGTAAACCTGCCAACCGACGGCTACCGATAACACCTGAAATCCAAAAGATGATGCTAATCGTGCACACCAATAACGCATAAAGGCGGGATATGCCCGCAGTGACTGCAACGCATCCGCGGTAGTGGGAGTACTCATAAGGGAAATTAATGAAATGCTTATAGAGGATTGATGCTACCACAGGGGCAATTTAAGGTGCCAGCAACAAGCACAATAAACCGCCAAAGTTAGCGGATCGGCATGATGCTTGGAACGCCATCCGCTAACGGCGGATATACAGCTGATGGCACTCCATAGGTTAACGCATCTTAACGACCATCTTCTGGTGACAAGGTTCGTTTACTAATGTCGGCGGCTGATTTCTGTTGCCACTGTAACCAGTATTCTTGCTGTTTGGCTTTTACACTCGTTTTATTGGCGTCATACCAAGCTTGAGCCGCAGGGGACAATTCCACCAGCTTGGTACTGCGCTTCCAGTCAGCAAAATCTTTACTGTCCAGTTTGTACTCGGCATCGGCACCGGCCTTAACCGGCCACATTGAAAAGCGGGCTTTCCATAAGCCCATACGCGGCGTGATGATACTGTAATAGGTTTTTCCCGCTGCCAGCTGTGCTTCCATAAAGTCCGCCGCTTCCGAGACCACCATAAACACATGCTGACCCGGATTCACCAGATACGCCAGTTTGGTGCCGTTATCCAGAATGCCGATAAACATTGGCTCACCATCACTGACATCGTATACCGAAGAACTGATTGCACTGCCAACAAAGGAATCGCGCATAAAGACGACCTGTGCTTTGCCAGAAGGCGCTGGATTGACATCGACTTGATTGGTCGCGGTCATTGGAACAGACGCACAGCCTGCAACTAACAAGCAGCAAAACATGAGAACAAGCTTAATTTTGTTCATTGATGTTCCTTAAATGCCGAATATCTGAATGCCATTAATAAAATATGGCGGACGCCAGCAGCCCGGCCCTATTTCATCAGGCGGATGGGCGATAATCTTGAGGGTTACCGCACAGCTCGATTATCACCTGAGTAATATTTTAGTTGGTGCGCCACAAATTCATCATAAATACCGAACAGCCGAGCTTTATTAGCAATCATTAACCGACCCATTCAGTTGTCCTTAACTGTCACAACAATAGGAAAAATCATCATAAATTTAGACAATTAAAGTTATTGGTTGTGGAAATGGGCAGGATGTTACTGCATTATGTCCGGGTAACGGCATTCACTAATGTCGCGACCGATAAGCGTGTCACCAAACGTCGCGACCGGCAGTAACCCGACTAACAGGTATGCTATGTCCTCTCAGATGAGTCAAAAAGAAAAGCTGTTCTTTTTACTTTTCACTCTGGTGTTTTTTTGCTTATCCGTGCTGATTGTCAATACTGTCACGCAGGTCTTTGTCGCCAAAGAAATCAACTATAAAAAGGAAGAAATTAAAGGCCATCTGGCACTGGTTCGTTCCAATATTGAAGCGATTATTTTCAAAGATACCTATCTTGCCGATAGTCTCGCCACCGTTGTGACGCTTGATCCCGCCTTCGCCATTAAAAACTGGTCGATGATTGCAGGTAAATTAGTGCAAAAGGCCCAATATGTGCGCAACGTTGGTCTGGCACCAGATAATATCATCAGTCACATCTATCCCGTCGCCGGTAATGAATCGGCTATTGGCTTTGATTTTCGAACTAAACCTGAGCAACTTAAAACCGTGCTACTCGCCAAGGAGCTTCAGGGAGTTTATATCGCCGGGCCGCTGGAGTTAGTGCAAGGCGGCGTTGCCATTATCGCCAGGTATCCGATTTTCTCTGATTATCCGACCAATCTGGACTATTGGGGTACTGTCAGTGTCGTTATCGACTATGACAAGCTATTAGATAAATCGGGGATTAAATATTTTAAAGGCGCCAGTATTTCGCTACGAAAACATGCTGAAAATCTCACGAATGCTGGCAAGATTTTTTACGGTGACGCAGATAATTTTAAGCAACCGGATGTTGAATATCCTATCAACCTGCCTAATGGTAAATGGGAATTAGGCGCCAAAGTCGATATGAAAAGCATAGGAAATATGATGCTGACCCAGCGCATACTCAACAGCCTGGGTGGACTTACCGCAATTCTGGCTTATATATCGATCATCTTGCTGTATCGTAACTACAAATATGCCCATACCGCCGCATTACACGACGAACTTACCCACCTGCCAAACCGCCGTTTTATGATGAATCTGTTAGGCCGAACAGTGACCAAAGGCGATGATAAAGCATTGTTCACGCTATTAAATGTGGATCTGAATGACTTTAAACGTGTCAATGATGAACTTGGTCATGAAGCGGGTGATGAATTGCTGCGCCATGTGGCGCGCCAGCTCAAGGAGCATGTCCGCGCTACCGATATTGTTGCCCGTATCGGCGGCGATGAATTTATTGTAATCCTTGAAGGTATTACCGATGAAGCCATGGCGGCACACGTTATCCAGAAGCTCCGCTATCAAGTAGAAGCCAGTGCCTTAACTTGGGCAGGCAAGCAACTACACCCATCGCTCAGTATTGGCAGAGCCATCTACGCAGGGCAAAAAATCACGGTGAAACAACTGTTGTCCGAGGCGGACCAGGCAATGTATGCCGAAAAACAGAAACGCAAACACGCAGACTGGGTAATCTAGCCGTTTTTTCTGACAGCATGGTTGCGAGCGCTAGCGTCTTCAGAAACTGCCGCTAATTTTTTAATGCCTTGATTTAAAAGCCTCTGAAATACTCTGTCACAAAGACAACGCTAATTTTCTGAAAGCTGTCATTATAATGAGTGACGAAATTTTCCCGTTTGGAGTCTCAATGCATTTCCGTCTGCTCTGTATTTCGCTGCTGGGCTTGTCCCTCAATGCTCAAGCTGCCTTTTCAATTCCTGGCTTTGAGCTGGTCCAAACTGCACCGGTAGAAACGACCCTCAGCAACTCGGACTTAGCCGATCCGGTTACGGTTTGGTGTCAGCAATTCGATGCTGCTAAAAATACGATTGATATCGCTCAGTTCTACGTCACCAGTGAGCCGGGCGAGCCCCTGGAACCGGTGCTTAAGCACTTACGGCAGGCCGGTGAGCGCGGTGTCAAAATTCGCTTTTTAATGGACCTGCACGGTGTACGTATGTCCAATGAACCGACGCTGGCAGCCATCAAAAGCATCCCAAATCTGACTTTTCAATTGATTGATTTCGGTAAAATCGGCGGTGGCATTGTGCACGCCAAATATATCGTGGTGGATGGCAAAAGCGCCTTTGTTGGTAGCCAGAACTTCGATTGGCGGGCCCTGAAACATATCCACGAAACCGGACTGCTGATCACTGATAGTAAAATTGCTGCGCAGGTGCAAGCCATCTTTAATGTTGACTGGCAAGCACAGCAACTATTAGCCGAGGGCAAAGCCGTACCGGTATTGAATCATCAGGTAGTGGCAGCCGACGAATCTCAGAGCGCCTATCTGGTAGCCAGCCCGAACGCCTATAATCCAGCCGGTGTTGGTGACTCCGAGAGTGAACTGCCCAAGCTACTGGCCAAAGCTGAGCACGAAGTTTATATCACGGTGATGACCTATGCTCCGCTGTCCTACAGCTACAAAAAGCCTGCGCCTTATTATGCGGTTATCGATGATGCCATCCGGGCAGCGGCTCAGCGCGGTGTCAAAATTCACCTGATGATTTCCGCCTGGAATACCGGCAAGCCTTACATCGATTATCTTAAAAGCCTACAGGTACTGCCCAACATCGACGTTAAAGTCGTCACTATTCCGGAAGCCAAGCAGGGCTTCATTCCCTTTGCTCGTACCTTGCACAGTAAAACCATGGAAATTGACGGCAAGATTGCCTGGATAGGCACCAGTAACTGGGAAGGTGGCTATATGAATAACTCGCGCAATCTGGAGCTGGTGTTACAAAATCCGGCGATGGCAAACCGCCTGCAACAGCTGCAACTTCAGCTGTGGAACAGCGTCTATGCTGCACCGTTGGATATTAATAAAGAATATCCCAAACCCCATCCCGCCAGCGCCAACTAAACTTGCTAGACAAAAAAAGCCGCTGAAACTCAGCGGCTTTTTGGTGGAAATAAGTGTCAACTTATTTTAGGACTAGACCCAAAACCATTACTTGGCAATCGGCAGCTCAATGTTAGAGGAGTGGAACACACTCATCGTCGCCTTTTGATAATCGCCTTTCTTGGCAAAGAAGATGTTATCAACATAGGTTTGTGGGTTACGGTCATACAGCGGGAACAAGCTTGATTGTACCTGCACCATGATCTTATGCCCTGGCAGGAACACATGGTCGACGTTAGGCAAACCAAAGTGATAATGCTCTACCTTGCCTGGCGTTAACGCTTCAGGCTTGTCAAAACCTTTGACATAACGGCCGCGGAAAATCTCAATGCCAATCGGCAGTTCAAAACCGGTCATTTCCTGTCCGACATATCCCTGAGATGCACCTTCCGAGGTGGTATTGGGATAAACGTCCACCAACTTCACTACCCAGTCAGCATCTGTGCCAGAGGTCGCGGCAAACAGGTTCACCATCGGTGCGCCCATAATGTGTACTGGTTTATCGAGTACATCGCTGGTGTATACCAGCACATCTGGACGACTAGAAACAAAGCGTTGATCATGCACCAACCAAGGTTTCCACTGGTGAGAATCACTCATATTGATCGGTCGAGGAATAAACGGTACCGGTTTCGCAGGATCAGACACATAATCATCATGGGCATTTTCATTAGCCGCAGGTTTGAATGACAGTCCCATGTTGTCGGTCATATAGATCTTTTCTGCTTTACCCATTGGCCATTTGGGTGACACATTCCAATGATTTTCACCGGTGGCATAGGTCAGCACTGGCGGCGTTTTTGGATCAGGCGCGCCTTTCAGGTAATGGTCGAAAAACGGCTTCATATACTTCACGCGGAACTCGTGTGCGGTATCACCAGTAAAGGTCAGTGCCCCGAGTTTGTAACCATAATGGTTGACGCCGGAATGCCGCCAAGGACCGATGACCAGCGACACCATGTTATTATGTTTATCCTTAGGCTCAATGGCGTTATAAACCGCTGGCGCACCATAGGAATCTTCCTGATCCCATTGTCCTACCACCAACATGGTGGGGACTTTTAGCGGCTCTTTCGCCATGATCTTATCAACCGCCTGCAGTGACCAGAAATCGGTATAAGCAGGATTTTCGGTCATCTTGCGAATGAACGGATAATTTTCAAAGCCCCACTTTTTCAGGTAATCACCGGTTGAGCCAGCCTCCAGAAAACGACTGTAGTCATCACCGGCACCCACCGCAATGCCACCACTTTCAGCTTTGGCGGTACCCTGCATGACGGTATAACCGATATTCACATTACGAAACGCGCCATTGTGGAACCAGTCATCGCCCATCCAGCCATCGACCATCGGGCTTTGCGGTACTGCGGCTTTCAGTGCTGGATGTGGGTGGATCTCTGCCATCAAGGTGGTGAATCCCAGATATGAAGAACCCACAATACCCACCTTGCCATTCGACTCAGGCACATGTTTTACCAGCCAGTCGATGGTGTCATAAGCGTCGGTAGACTCATCGATACCAGTATCATTCTGTGGGCCCGCCAACGGACGGTTTGTGACATATTCCCCTTCGGAATTGTGCATCCCGCGGATGTCCTGATAGACGCGGATATAGTTATCCTCAACAAACTCCACATCCATCACCGGCACGATATCTCTGATATGCTGACTGCCGGTACGTTCCGCATCGCCCTTGGCGTCGTAGGGACTACGGCTCAGCAGGATTGGCGCATTCGTGGTGCCCTTTTTCATTAGGATCACGGTATACAATTTAGTGCCATCGCGCATCGGCACCATTTCAACCCGTTTGATAAAGTCAGCTTCTGGCCGGATTTTTTGATAGCTGGCAACACCATCAGGTGTCATCGGCGTCACAGCGTCAGCCGCATATGCTGCTGGTAGCACGGCAGTTGCTGCCAGTGCCAACATCAGTGGATGTAGTTTCATTGATTGCCTCGATATTTTTATTAGATTTTAAGGACGTGAAACACGCCGCTTTTTCTTACATTAACGCGATAGCGCTGACTCAGCAAAAGACAAAATGTTACATGAAGTGAACCCCGAGAGCTTCACAACTCTCGGAGCAATAACATTTTGGAAAATCAGCTACAAATGGCAGATTTATCGGTGAACATGCGAGCACACAGCTTGTATCACAATACCCATGCACGGAAAGATTTTCCTTTTAGCTTGCCTTTGGATAACTTCGCCGCGGCGGCTTTAGCTAAGTTGCGGGTGACCGCCACATAAGACCAGATATCATGCACCTGAATTTTGCCGACATCGTTACCACTAATGTCGTTACCCGCCGTCAGCGCGCCCAGAATATCGCCGGGACGCAGCTTATGCTTCTTGCCCCCGTCGATACGGACACAGCTCATGGTGGCAGTTAACGGTGTGGTATTACTGACTTCCGGTAACTCCGCAAAAGTCAGCTCACCATATCGGTCTTCTAACAGTGCCAGCCGCATACCATCATTGGCAGCAACCAGACTCAGCGCCATGCCTTTAGCACCCGCCCGCCCAGTACGCCCAATGCGATGCACATGCGCTTCTTGCTCAAATGCCAACTGATAGTTGATCACCAAATCCAGCGCATCGATATCCAAGCCACGAGCGGCGACATCGGTGGCTACCAACACCACGGCACTTTTCAGCGCAAATGCGACAAGCGCCTGGTCACGTTGACGTTGATCCAAGTCGCCATGCAGTGCCACGGCATCAAAACCTTTACCTAATAAGAAATCGGCAACGTCCTGAGTTTCCTGCTTAGTATTGCAAAACACCACGGCACTTTGCGGCCGATGTTGCAGTAATAATTGGTATACCGCCAGCTTACGCTCAGCCACATTTGCAATGCGATAAAACCGCTGCTGGATCTGATTGTCATCGGTAGCATCTTCGACCTTAACTTCCAGCGGTTGCTGCAATGTTTGCTTGGCTAATGCCACAATGGCCTCAGGGAAAGTGGCACTGAACAACAGATTTTGTCGACGTTTGGGCAAGTAACTGCGGATCTGGTCTAAGGCTTCAGTAAAGCCCATTTCCAACATACGGTCAGCTTCATCCAGCACCCACTGTTTTACTTCCTCGAGATTTAAGCGCCGCTGTTGCAGATGCTCCAGCACCCGTCCGGGCGTTCCAACGATAATATGGGCACCGTGTTCCAGAGAACCAATTTGCGGGCCGATTGGGGTGCCGCCGCACAAGGTCAGGATCTTAATATTGTGAATACCACGGGCGAATTTACGCAGTTCACTCGCCACTTGGTCCGCCAGTTCGCGGGTAGGACACAACACTAGCGATTGCACCCGGAAACGGCTGACATCCAACTGCTGTAAGATCCCCAAACCAAAAGCACAGGTTTTACCGGAGCCGGTTTTCGCCTGCGCCAGCAAATCCCGGCCTTGTAAAATGGCGGGCAAACTGCGCGCCTGAATGGGCGTCATTTGTGCAAACCCCAAGTCGGCCATGGTGGCAATCAGTGAGGGATTAAGGGGTAAAGAGGCAAAATCGGTGGCAATGGTGGTCAAAGTAGATCCTGATGAAAGCTAAATAGAGTGAATAGTAATTGCTGCGGCTATTGTAACAGCATTTGCCCGATATTCCTGTTACGCCGACAAAAGATGTGCTAATGGTTTAGGGTTAAAAATAGCAAGGCGCCCCTTAGGAACGCCTTTTTACCACAGTTAACATCAAGCGATGGTGGTACTTAACGGCTTTACTCCGCCACAGGTAATTCAATGTTGGAGGAGTGGAACACGCTCATCGTCGCCTTCTGGTAATCGGCCTTCTGGGCATAAAAGATATTGTCGACAAAGGTCTGCGGGTTACGGTCATACAGCGGGAACAGCGTTGACTGTACCTGTACCATGATCTTATGACCCGGCAGGAATACATGATCCACATTCGGCAAGCCAAAATGATAGTGCTCAACTTTGCCCGGGGTTAACGGTGCGGGTTTATCAAAGCCGTTAACATAGCGACCGCGGAAGATTTCGATCCCCACCGGCAATTCAAAACCGGTCATCTCCTGTCCGACATATCCCTGAGATGCGCCTTCAGAAGTGGTATTGGGATAAACATCCACCAGCTTCACCACCCAGTCAGCATCAGTACCAGAAGTCGCGGCAAACAGGTTCACCATCGGCGCGCCCATAATATGTACCGGCTTATCCAGCGCATCACTGGTGTACACCAGCACATCTGGACGACTGGAAACAAAGCGTTGGTCATGCACTAACCAGGGCCGCCACTGAGCAGGATCATTCAGATTTATCGGACGCGGCACAAATGGCACCGGCTTAGCGGGATCAGACACATAATCATCGTGCGCCTTATCGTTACCGTTTGCGGTAAATGACAGGCCCATATTGTCTGTCATGTAGATTTTTTGCGGTTTACCCATTGGCCATTTGGGTGACACATCCCAGTGATTGGCACCGGTCGCGTAGGTCAACACTGGCGGTGTTTTTGGATCAGGCGCGCCTTTGAGGTAATGGTCGAAAAACGGCTTCATATACTTCACGCGAAACTCGTGCGCGGTATCGCCAGTAAAGGTCAGTGCACCAAGTTTGTAACCATAATGATTGACGCCGGAATGCCGCCAAGGACCGATGACCAGCGACACCATATCATTGTGTTTATCCTTAGGCTCAATGGCGTTATAAACGGCTGGCGCACCATAAGAATCTTCCTGATCCCATTGACCGACGACCAACATGGTGGGCACTTTTAACGGCTGTTTAGCCATAATCTTGTCAACCGCTTGCAATGACCAGAAATCGGTATAGGCAGGATTTTCAGTAAATTTGCGGATCATCGGGTAGTGGTCAAAGCCCCACTTTTTCAGGTAATCACCGGTTGACCCGGCTTCCAGAAACCGGCTGTAATCATCCGCAGCACCAACGGCAGTCCCATCACTTTCCGCTTTCGCGGTACTTTGCACTACCGCGTAGTTGATAACGGCGTTACGAAATGCGCCATTATGAAACCAGTCATCCCCCATCCAACCGTCAACCATCGGGCTCTGTGGCACCGCCGCTTTCAACGCCGGATGTGGGTTAATCTCTGCCATCAAGGTGGTGAATCCCAAATATGAAGATCCAATAATGCCCACCTTACCATTCGACTCTTTAACGTTGTTCACTAGCCAATCAATGGCATCATAGGCATCGGTAGATTCATCAATACCGGTGCTATTTAATGGGCCAGACAATGGACGATTGCCAATGAAGACACCTTCCGACTTATGCACACCCCGCAAATCCTGATAAACGCGGATGTAATTGTCTTCCACGTAATCCACGTCCATTACCGGTACGCTCTCGCTGAGCTTCTGACTGCTGGCTCGCATAGCGCTGGCTTCTGCATTGTAAGGCGTCCGACTCAATAAAATGGGCGCATTGTTAGTGCCCTTTTTCATCAGGATCACAGTGTACAGTTTGGTCCCATCACGCATCGGTACCATCGCCACCCGCTTAATAAAATCGGCTTCTGGACGAATTTTTTCGTAACTGGCTACGCCATCAGGCGTCATTGGCGTGACGTTATCTGCAACAGCAACAGCTGGGAAAAGTAAGGTAGCGGCCAGAGCCAGCCACAAAGTATTCGGTTTCATAGTGTTCTCGTTTTTTATGATTTTAGGGGTCAACGCAACTGCGATAGCAACGCCATAACGCACTGAAAAGTGTGAATACCATATACCGGTTATTTCAACTCACAAAAACAAAAATGTTACATATGGTTAACGGTTAACAATCACTGAGGTAATTCTGAAAAGCATCAGCGAATTTTTACTGTTTGTTTTTAAAACGGCCTTACTAACTGTCTATTAGCGTTAAATAGGCATGGGCATAATCTGCGACATCTGGCGAAACCTAGGGTGAAATCACCTTGGCTTGAGTTTCAATACCTCAATGTGTACAACAGAATGTGCAGCATGGAATCTGTATGAATTAACGGATGTTAACAAAAGGAATTGGTATGAATAACAAAATATTATTGTGGATTTTGGCGATTTTAGTCGTGGCTCAGGGGATTTATCTGGTCGTTAATCATACACGGCACGACAGCAACGCAAGTATACAACCACCAACAGCAACGCCTGTTGCAAACCGCCAGTCGGCGACTACTGCCAATCTGCCACCAATCACAGCCACACCAGCGTTAGGCCAGCAACATAGCCTACAATTGACTGTTGCTTCTCAACCCGAACCACAACCTGAAATGATGAGTATTGAAACTGCTGGGGTGATTGATGCTAAACAACTCCAAATGGTATTGGCATCTGAAGATTTCCATGAGCTCACCGCCAGCCATGCTAATGCTAACAATAAGAGCCTTGAAACCGGCACTTTTGAAAGCCAGCTCAATGCTTATCTGACTCATTCCCCTGTCAGCAATCAGTTGAGCGATTATCAAATCGGCTGTGATGACCGTATCTGTTGGGGCTATATGCGCGCCAGCGACCGAGGCTCTCTGGAAAAGGCTTTAAAGCAATTTGCTGCCGAAGCGCCATTACACAGTGCCGGTTACTTCACAGCATATGAAGTTGACCAAGCCGATGGCGAATTTGAATATCGCTTTTCTTTTAATGCTGACCCACACATTACGTCCATAAAAGTAGAAAAGTCTCATAGCCGTTGAGTTATACAGCGGTTAAAACAATGGCTGTAGTGCGTCACCTTAAGCGCTATAGCCCCATGCAGTTGGCGTAATAGGTCACCGTCCCGGGCCAGTCAGCAAAAATTGCACTTACGCCGACTTGCTTTGCCAAAACATCAAGCAGCACCATCATGTCACCATCATGGTTAATCGCGTTGCTGATGGTCTGATAATACCAACCGCCGCCATTCGCTAATGGACCCGAACGTTCAAAGCTCCAGGCAATAATTTTCAAACCTGCCTTTTTCGCTTCTATCGCATAACGACTAGGTACAATTTTTTTGGCGTCATTCAACGTAACCAGCATCCACATCGCCGGAGCTATGGTGGTAACACCTTGCCGTTTCAATTCTGCCATGGTCCATTTCCAGGTCCGAGGCTGCATCGGGTCAAAATCAGGGCTGTTGGTACCCTCATCCAAAAAAATGGCCTGTTTCCCAAAATCCGGATCCTGCTTTAGCCAGTACAACAGATCATCCAGACTGAATGACTGTGGCAACAACTGTTGAGTTGGAATGCCGGCGACGCGGTAGGCATCCACCAATTTTTGCGCGTAATCCTGCTGCGTCATACCATCAAAAGGCATCGGCACCATCGGCTTTTTCAATTCTGGCGATTGTTTTACGCCCAATTTTTTAAAAAGTACGATGGAGTCCTGCAAAGTCATCAAGGTGCCGGTCTGCGCGTAAAGATCAGTACGCCATGACGGCGTTCCCTTAACATACTCTTCTGCAGTTTGTGCCTTGGGGTTAAAACCGTCCATCTTGCCTTTCAACTGTTTAAACTGCGCCAATGTGATGTCTGACGTACAGCAAACGGCAGCAGCGGGAGCGCCTATTGTGCTGTTAGCCGGCGTAAATGGCTGCGAGCACTGCTTGGCGATATCGGAGTGCAACAGAATGTCGGTGGTATTGGCGAGATCGCACTGACTGTGACGACACACCAGCGCTTTATCTTTGGTGAAGGTGACATCGCACTCTAAAGTGCCCGCCCCCATTCGTGCACCAGCGAGATAACCTTCTTTGGTGTGTTCCGGAAATTGTAATGGAGCGCCACGGTGCGAAATGACAAAGTTACTGCGATAAAACGGTCCAGTACTACATTGTTCCAGCTGACGTTTAAGCTCGCTGGCAGCCATATCATCCACCAGATAAAAAGGCCGAACGCCAACTTGCGCCGCGATTCTTGATTCAGCTGTAGTTTGGGTGGATGCAGGAGTGACGCCAGCGCACCCAACCAGAAGTAAACAGGATAATGTACCCAGCATTCCACACTTCACTGATAACTTCGTCATTATCAACTCATTGTTTTCTTAGTTCTTATTCGAATTGCCAGCTTACAAAGCTTTGATAATAATTTCGACAGTTTTTACAACAGGAAGAAATTGCACAAGGTTTATCATGCGCTAGGACGGGGTAATGCAGAGAAGTTGATGAGTGAGATTCACTCCGGTTAACTCCTCACCTGACGGTTGAATTGGCAGATTGAATTGCTATTGGGACAATTCCTTGTTAGAGATCGGCGCAATAAAGTGTCATCTCAGATTACCTAATGTATGGCATATACCGCTCGTCAGCTGACTAACAAGCAATCAATTACCTCTCAGATCGCTATCTGAAACGATTAACTTCAGATGACAAAAACTGAACTTCGTCTTCTGACGATGTTCTCCCTAAAATGCCATTTCGATAAGAGAAACGTCCATAACGTTCGACGATTGAAGCATGACCACTCGCAATATGATGAATGATAGCCGCGTCATCTGCTAATTTCTTAAACATTTCAACACTTTTACGCTGTACATCTAAGGAACTTGCGATTAAGTCAGTACGCTGAGGTTTAAATCCGCCGAAATTTCTTCCTCTACTTTTTCCGCACAGATTTTCCCGTCTTTGGCAAAAAACCAGCTGTTTTACCCCACTTTTAGCCAGTTTTCTGGCTTACTACCGGATTTTAGGTAGTCTTCGGCTCATAGCGTAACATCTGGTCCACTCTGACGATGTTGGCTAACGCAAATAACATCGCCAGATGATTATCGTTTTTCACCAAGCCTTTATAGCGAGCTTTCACAAAGCCGAACTGACACTTAATGATGCGGAACGGATGTTCTACCTTGGCTCTAATGCTAGCCTTCAAGTATTCGGTTCTGATGAGCACTTTATTGAGCCGTGGATGTTGCTTGAGGGTTCTGACTTTGCCCGGACGTTCTGCGATTAGCCAATCAACCTTCTTATCTGCAAGCGCCTCGCGCTTTTCTGCGCTTTGATAACCGGCATCGGCTGACACAAATTGTTCTTCACCGTGCAGCAAATTTTCCAGCTGATTTAAATCATGCTCATTCGCTGACGTGGTCACCAAGCTGTGGGTTAAGCCACTTTTGGCATCGACGCCGATATGTGCCTTCATCCCAAAGTGCCATTGGTTGCCTTTCTTGATTTGGTGCATATCGCCGTCACGTTGGTTTTTGCTTATTTTTGGTTGAGCTCGGCGCTTCGATAATCGTTGCATCAACTAACGTGCCTTGCGTCATCATGACACCGTATTCACTAAGCCATTGGTTAATGGTACTGAGTATCTTGCGGGCCAGCTTATGCTGCTCCAACAGATGGCGAAAATTCATGATGATCGTGCGGTCAGGCACGGCGCTATCTAAGGATAGATGTGCAAACAAGCGCATTGATGCAATTTCATAGAGGGCATCTTCCATGGCACCATCACTTAAGTTGTACCAGTGCTGCATGCAGTGGATAAACAACATGGTTTCCAATAGATAAGGACGGCGGCCATTGCCGGCTTTAGGGTAAACAGGTTCGATAACCGCAAAGAGTTTTGCCCAAGGAAGAATCGCATCCATCCGAGACAGGAAGATTTCCTTGCGGGTCTGACGGCGTTTAATGGAGAATTCGCTATCGGCAAATGTGAGTTGATGTTCCATGAGCTGACCTGTTCCTTGGCAAACTGGATGAGTACAGGATCTCACATCAGGGACTTATTCGCACCATCCCTAAAGCTTGGTAGAGCTACGCTAGAAAGCAGGTGCGTCCACCACATCAAATCCTCAGACGATAATTAATTCTGTTAATCCATTATAGCATTTGACTTTATATCAATATTCATATATGAAGTTAAATTTTAAAAAACAGAAATTATTAACTATACGGACACTATAGATGAATGGCATGGAATCTTATCTAAATTCACTAATGGCCCTCGAAATTAAGTCTAATGGAAATAATGAGGCTTTAGATAAAATTGACAATCTTTATAGGGAACTACTTTTAAAGTCAAAATACAATTGGATGCTGCTTTTAAACTACAACTGCTTTAGAATTAGAAATATATCAAGGCTTAGTTTTTTTAGACCTAGAATTTTAGTGGGCTCAATGAACTACTCCCATTTTCCTAATTTTCATACATATGATTTATTAAAAATTGCTGATGTCGTTTCATTAAGCTATAGCGATGAAAATAGGATAGATAGAGTTAAATGGAATGTTTTCGAAGATTCAATTTTCGAAATTATCTCTAGGTTGCCCGATGGTTTTATTCCAGATTTATTTTTCGATAATCAGATCGATGGCAATCATTTTATTCCTCTAAAGCTAGAGCAGGCTCCCTTTGCTACAGTATGCTCTTTGTGTCACATGGCTAAGTCAGATGTCATTTCATCAGCTGCGAAGTTATTTGATGTAGTTATCCCACTTTCAACTGAGTTTAATACATTTGTCAAGAGGAATAGTAATTCTCATGTAGTTAATTTACCATTTGGTGCTAATTGGGGCTCTTTTCACCATATTATTAATACAGTTGAAAAGGAGAAGGATATTGATGTTTCTATTACTTTTCAGCCAACAACAAATAGACGAAAAAATGTTTACAAATTAGTTCATGACTTCCAAAATAAATACGGAACTGAATATAATATATATATGGCGACCGATAGAATTGATAAGAATGAATATTTTGAAATTCTATCACGAAGTAAAATATCAATTAATGTTGTAGAAATACATGGGCCATATAATTATAGAACTTGTGAAATAATTAATTCTGGGGCGCTTTTGTTTCAGTATGGTAATTTAATACCTGGTTGCGAAACTCGATTGGAAAACTACTTTACTAATGGAGAACAATACATCGAGTTTGATGATTTTAACTTTGAAGATAATATTTTAAGATTATTAAAAAATCCCGATAAAATAAATGAGATAACTTATGCAGCAAAACAGTTGTTAGAAAACGATTATTCATATTCGAAAATATACTCTAAGATGTTGGGTGAAATATCAAAATTGACTATTGATGGTTCAGGTAGATTATCGGAAAAAGAAGCGGAGTTTTATTTGGCCAAGTTTTATTGGTCGTACGGTGATGATTTTAAATCGTCCGAATATGGTATATTATTTTTTAGGGGAAGTAGTGAGTTTTTGCCATCTAAAATGTTTATGTCCAATGCATTGGCTCTGTCGGTTAGGTGCTTTGATAGTTTTAAAGAAGAAGATTTAACTAAGGTTTTAGGTATAAGCTTTTATTGCGGCAAGAAGTCAAATTTCAGATTGGAGTTGATAAATTATATATATAATCAAACTGATAAAGATTTCGTTGCTAGATGGAATTATTTGATTGCATTAAATAGTATCGGTGTTTTTGATGGTGATATTTTTTCAGCATTGAGAGCCGAAGTTAATTATTTTGTAGATTTAAACATCTCTACTTTTAAACTCGTGAATATGCATCTTGGTAAAGATTGTTGTATTGGTTACAGTTTTCACTACGCCGATTTTCAAGAGGATTTAATGGTGGATGGGCTTAATGAAAATAAAATAGAATGTGTGTATATCAAGCACATGAACATCATTTTAAATGATATCGCCAAACAACTGTAAAAAAATTGACACTTATATAGTGTTGATCTGTGTGAGGGAAATGAGATGGATTCCCTTCTTTCGATTAGCCTATATATATCTAATCTTGGCACATTGATGCCGATAGTGGGGTAATTCTTCCCATTCCCCTAGGGAATCTGCGATTAAGTCAGTACGCTGAGGTTTAAATCCGCCAAAATTTCATTCGCGATTTATTCAGCTAAAGATTTCACGCCTTTGTCCAAAAACAGCAGTTTTACCCCACTTTTAGCCAGTTTTTGGCACAATTTGGACATTGGTAAAACCAGACGTCGCCATAACGACTATTAGTCATATCAAGACCTAAAAATACGCCGTTACGTTCACAATCCCAAAGTCTGGGCTGCATGCATTCACATTCATCAATTGACATAAACTTATCCTGAGCCCCGATTTAAGGAAACAATCGTCACTCTGTCGCATTGCTAAATTTTGGTCAATCGTGGATTGCTAGCGTTAAGCTGGTAGATGGTGATGAGCAACACGATATACGCCAAAGGCTTTTCCCCTTGGCGGCAATCTGATGGCATTTAAATGCTACCCGGTAACTGCCGTCTCTTGTGGCACCAAGCGTGATAGTGGCTTTTCCACTTCACTATAATGGCATAACTCCAAGCGACCATCACGGTGTTCCAATACTGCGGTGCAGTTCTCTACCCAGTCGCCGGTATTGATATAAAGCCGTCCTTCTCGGTATTGCAGTTCTGGATGATGAATATGCCCGCAAACCACACCATTGACGCCATGAGCGAAGGCGCTTTGCAGCGCGGCTTCGCGAAAACGCTGCATTGCTGTTTCTGCCTTGGTAGAGCACTGTTTTAAAGTACGTGCCACCGACTGATACGGCAAACCCAACAGTCGCCGTCCGGCGTTCCACAGTCGGTTGAGGAACAGCACTAAATCGTAAGCATTATCACCGAGCCAGGCATCAAAGCGGCTGGCGCATAATTCCCGGTCAAATTCATCACCATGGATCAACAGTAATTTGCCGTGAGATGGACTGTCGTAGATAAACTCGCGATGGACTTCTATCTGGTCCACCGCACCACCATCAAAACGGCGCATGGTGACATCGTGATTTCCCGGTACATAAATCACTCGAGTCCCCTGGCGCGCTTTGTCCACTAATAACTGAAACACTTGTTGGTGTGTGTTAGGCCAATACCAACGCCGGTTAAGTGCCTGCATATCAACAACATCGCCGACGAGAAACAGAAAATCGCTTTGATGTTGTTTGAGAAAGGTCAACAGATACTCGGCGCGACAATGCTTTTCGCCAAGGTGAAGATCCGATAGCCAGATAGCCCGGCAATAGCGGCTGGTTGAAGTTGCTGCTGAGGTCATGGTTAGGTTCCTGTACCTGACGGAAATTCAACAGCTGCAGATTAGCTAGCAGGTTTGACGCAATGGTTACCACAACTTGATGATTTTATGACAAGGACTCAGGTAAAAGGCCGTGAACCAAGGTCACGGCCTTAACGACAACGGGGGTTATGCTACCTGTTGTGCTTGCTGCAACAGCGCTTTTTTCGCCGCATTACGCTTGGCAACCCAAGTGGTAAGCAGTGGCACCGTCAGCGCCGTCAGAATGGTTGATGCCGCCACTTGCGTGGTTGCAATGGCAGTTTTGGGGAGATCCGTCTGACGCTCCTGCAATATATCCTGCAACAGGAACACTACAATAAATCGCGTGTCGCCAAGCGGCTGAATGTGGATCGAACCTCCATCAATCGTTGGCTGAATGAACAATAAAGCTGAATCGACAAGGTGCGTTCGCCGATTTTTATGCGACGCTAACCGCCGAAGTCATCCAGCAGGATGTTGTCACGCTCGACACCGAGGCTTTCCAACATGGAGATCACCGAGCTGTTCATAATGGGTGGGCCACACATGTAATACTCGCAATCTTCCGGCGCCTTGTGCTGTTTGAGAAAGTTTTCATACACCACGTTATGAATAAAGCCGGTATAACCGTGCCAGTGATCTTCTGGCAACGGTTCCGACAAGGCGATGTGCCATTCAAAGTTCGGATGAGCGCGTGCCAGTTCATCGAACTCCTCCTGATAAAACACTTCACGCAGCGAGCGGGCGCCATACCAGAAGGTCATCTTGCGTTGGGTCTGCCGGGTTTTCAGCTGGTCGAAAATGTGCGAGCGCATTGGTGCCATCCCGGCACCACCACCGATAAACACCATTTCTGCTTTGGTATCTTTGACAAAGAACTCTCCAAACGGCCCGGAAATCGTCACACTGTCACCCGGTTTCAGATTAAAAATGTAGGAAGACATCTGTCCTGGCGGAATATGTGGTTTAGGCGGCGTGGCAATTCGCACATTCAACATAATGCGGCCCTTTTCTGCCGGGTAGTTCGCCATGGAATAAGCTCGCATCAGCGGTGTATTTACCTTGGACACCAGCTCAAACAGATCATGCTTTTGCCACTCATCACGATACTTTGCATCTATATCAAAATCGCAGTAATGCACTTCATGAGCCGGGGCTTCAATCTGGATATAGCCGCCCGCTTTGAAGTTCACCTCTTCGCCTTCGGGTAGTTTCAGCAATAACTCTTTGATATAGGTTGCGGTATTGCGATTAGACAGTACCTGACATTGCCATTTGCGTACCCCAAAGATCTCTTCTTCCAACTCCAGTTCCATATCGTTTTTCACGGCGACCTGACACGCCAGTCGGCACCCCGCTTTAGCGTCTTTTTTGCTGATATGCTCCATCTCTGTCGGCAGAATATCGCCACCACCGGATTTGATAATCACCCGGCACTGACCACAGGTGCCACCACCGCCACAGGCAGATGGTACAAAAATCTCTTTGGATGCCAGTGCGGCCAACAGCTTACCGCCAGCAGCCACCGTGACGCTTTTGCTGGCATCATCATTAATGGTCAAATGCACATCGCCACTTTGTACCAGACGACTTTTGGCAAACAGGATCAACGCCACCAGCAAACACACCACCAAGGTAAACATGCCGATGCCAATTAACATTTCCATCTGAATGCTCCTTCGTGGTTACAGGGTGATACCCGCAAAGGCCATAAAGCCCAATGCCATCAAGCCAGTGGTGATAAAGGTAATGCCGATACCTTGCAGATTCTTCGGTATCGCGTTGAATTTCAGTCGCTCACGGATCCCCGCCAGTAGCACAATGGCCAGCGCCCAGCCACAGCCCGCGCCGACACTAAACACAATCGATTCGCCAAAGTTGTAATCACGGTTGGACATAAAAATCACCCCGGCGAAAATGGCGCAGTTTACCGTCAGCAGCGGCAGAAAAATCCCCAAGGTCTGGTACAGCGCCGGGACATAACGATCCAGCACCATTTCGAGGATCTGCACCAATGCCGCAATCACCCCGATAAAGGTGATCAGTTGCAGATAGCTCAAGTCCAAATTGGGTAATCCGGCCCAAGCCAGCGCCCCCGGTTTCAACACATAGCTGTAAATCAGCTGATTCACCGGCACCGCCAGCAGCATCACCACAATCACCGCGATACCAAGGCCAAATGCCGTCGACACCTTTTTCGACACCGCCAGAAAAGTACACATACCGAGAAAGAACGATAGCGCCATGTTGTCGATGAAGGTCGCCTGAATAAACAGATTGAGATAGTGTTCCATGACGCCTCCTTAACGCTGCCGGTTGCGGGCGATATTGATCAGCCAGATGATCACGCCGATCAGGAAAAATGCACTCGGAGGCAACTTAAACATCTCGTTGGGCAGATACCAGCCACCATTTGCCACGGTTTGCAGCAGTGTTTTACCAAACAGGGTGCCCGCGCTCAGCAGTTCGCGGACAAATGCTACCGATAACAGAATAAAGCCATAACCGGCAGCGTTGCCCAGGGCATCCAGCACCGCCAGATGCGGCGGTTCTTTCATGGCGAAGGCTTCGGCGCGCCCCATCACAATGCAGTTGGTGATGATCAGTCCGACAAACACCGACAGCTGCTTTGACAGCTCTGGCGCCAAATCTTGCAGCACCATATCCACGACGATCACCAACGAGGCGATAATGGTCATCTGTGCAATGATGCGCACACTGTTGGGAATCAGGTGGCGGATCAGCGAAATAAACAGGTTGGAGCAGACCACCACAAAGGTCACGGCTAATGTCATCACCAAGGCCGTCTGCATGGAGTTACTTACCGCCAGTGCCGAACAAACGCCCAATACCTGCATGGCCACGGGGTTGTTGGCAAACACCGGCTGCCACAGCAATTCACGCGTCGTTAATGTTGCACTCATTTCGCGGCCTCCATCGCTTTTAGTTTGGCAAGCAGCGGCGTAAAACCTTCGTCACCAAACCAGAAACTGATCATATTCTGCACCCCTGCACCAGTGCGGGTGGCACCACTGACGCCATCTATCCCATTGAGATCGCCCGCCTTAGCGCCGCCTTTAACAATTTTCAGCGCTAGCTTTCCGTTTGCATCAAATAGCTGTTTACCATGCCATTTTTGACGCCAATCCTGGTGGTTAATGAAATCGCCGATACCCGGCGTTTCGCCATGTTCATAGAAGACGACCGCCTCGACGGTATTGAGATCCGGCGTGAGACCAATAAAACCATAGATAATTGACCACAAACCTTTTCCGTAAATCGGTAGCACCCAGCTCTGTAGCTTTCCTTGCGCATCATCCACCCGAAAGATGCGGATCTGATTGGCGCGGGTCTTGATGCGGGCGATGTCTTTGGCAATCTTGCTGGAACTCTGCGGATTGATCGCGGCCATACGCTCGTCATAATCCAGCAAGTCATCTTGGGGTAACCGCTGTCCATCGGCCAAGGTCACTAACATGGGGATCACCCGCGAACCAAACAATGTTTTAAAGTTGCTGTTATCACTCGGAATGTCGGCGGCCAGCAGCACATTCTGCATCAGCTCATTGCGCTGCTTTGCCAGCTTGCGCTCTTTCAATACACCGGCGGTGCCCGTGATCATAAAGGAGCACAGCAGACACAGGACGATGGTGAACAGGAAGGTTCCGGCGACACTGTCTTTATTGAAGGCCATTGCGCTTGATCCTCCGTCTGATGTTAAACCGTGCCACCAGCGAGTCCATCAGCGGCGCCCACAAGTTGGCGAACAAAATCGCCAGCATTATGCCCTCCGGCATTTTGACGTTGGCGATCCGAATCACCACCGTCATGGCGCCGACCAAGATACCAAACAGCAGTTTGCCGGGACGGGTATAGGCGGTGGTCACCGGATCGGTGGCCATAAACATCATCCCCAACGCAAAACCACCGGTGACCAGATGCCAGGTCCAAGGCATCGCCGTCCAGGCACTGCGACTGTTACCGAAGTAGTTGAACAGCAAGGTGGAGACAATCATCCCCAGCATCACCCCGGCCACAATGCGCCAATCCGCCAGCCGAGTCAGCAGCAGTAAACCGCCGCCCAACAAAATGGCTAAGGTGCTGGTTTCGCCGATAGCGCCCACCTCGAAGCCGAGAAATGCCTGCCACCAACTTGCATCGCTGAACGCCTGATACCAAGCATAATCGGTGAAATGCAGCTTATTCGCTGCCACCTGCGCCAGTGTGGTCGCGCCGCTATAACCATCAACCGCCACCAGTTGTGCACTGGTGGTGACTTCGGCTGGGTAGGCAAAATAGATAAAGGCCAAGCCCGCTAGCGCCGGATTGAGGAAGTTATAACCCATGCCGCCAAACAACTCTTTAGCCACTACCACACCAAAGCTGACGCCCAGCACCACCAGCCACAGCGCAATATGAGCAGGCATACACAAGCTGAACAGTAACGCGGTGACGAAAAAGCCCTCATGCAGATCCTGCTTGCGCGCCTTCGCAAACACCATCTCCCACAGCAGGGTCGTTAGTAACGCCACCAGATAGATCGGTAGGAAATAACACAGACCATAACTGAAGGTAGCAACCGCACCGGTGTCTGCGCTCAGTGGTTTGAAAATTAAAGAAAATAGCGAGGACTGCCAACTATTAGCAGCCGAGGCTCCGGCGATTATTGCCAGCTTGGCTTGTAAGCCTGTGTTATAGATACCCAACAGGATCGTTGGTAGCAGACACAATCCCACCAAGGTCATGGTGCGTTTAACATCGATAGCATCACGCACATGCACCGAATCCTGAGTACTCCCCCCGTGACCGATAAACATGGAACGAAAGAAATCTTTGATGGTTGAACCTGGCGCATCAAGGCGATTCTTTCTTGTCTGTTTGGACTTCTTCATCAGCCTTCCCTCTCAATGATGGTCAGACAAGCGCGGAGTTCCTGGCCGTAATCGTATTTACTGGGGCAGACAAAAGTGCACAGCGCCAAATCTTCTTCATCCAGTTCCAGCGCCCCCAACAGTTGCGCCTCATCGGTATCACGCACCACCAAATCCCGCACCAGCAAGGTGGGCAAAATATCCAACGGCATCACGCGATCCAACTGTCCAAACGCCAACATGGCACGTTTGGCACCACCATAATGGGTGGTCAGGGCAAACAATTTTTGTGGTAAGAAACGCGATAGTACGGCGCCGGTCACGGAAAACAGCTCTTTGCCTGGGCGCATCCACGGTAACACTTTAGGACGATGATCTTCTTTGAGTACGGACAGTTGCGGCCGGAAGCGGCCAAGATAGTCCAGTTCAGCCACCGCCGTGAAACCGCCCAGTACCGAGCCGGAAATGACACGGCTCAGGTGTGGTTGCTTGAGTTCCCCGGCCACCAGCTCACTGACTTTGGCACCCATCACCGTCCGTAATAAACGGGGATGTTTAACCTGAGGCCCGGCAAGCGAAATTACCCGGCTAGTATCCAGTTCACCGGTTGTGAACAGCTGCCCGATGGCGATGACATCCTGATAACCAATATGCCAAACCTGACGCTCAATACTGACGGGGAACAGATGATGAATGTGAGTACCCACCAACCCGGCAGGGTGCACACCGGTAAAGCGCCAAGTTTCAACCTGGGGAATTTCGTTACCAGGCAGTAATGCCGGATTGCCATCCTGACACAGATAGAGTTTGCCGTCAGTCAGGTGCGCCAACACCTGTAAACCTGCGACAAAATCCTCGGCGGCCTCATTGATAATCACCCGCGGATCAGGGGCTAATGGATTGGTATCGGTGGCGGTGATAAAAATAGCGGCAGGGGCACTACCGGGTTTGGGGGCACGGGAAAAAGGTCGGGTGCGTAACGCCACCCACAGACCACTTTCTAGTAACTTTTGCTGAACGGCTTGACGACTCAGAGTGGTTAAATCCGCTTCGGCACCGAAGTTGATGTAATCGTCGCCGTCCAACGTAATGACTACCGACAGTAACACGCGGCGGTCACCACGATTAATCGCAGTCACAATACCGCTGGCGGGCGCGGTAAAACGGACACCTGGATTACTTTTATCTTCAAACAGCGGTTGACCTTTGCGAACCCGCTCGCCTTCCTCTACGAGCATGGTGGGCTTCAAGCCAATATATTCATGGCCGATTAACGCCACCTGGGTCACGGCTGTTGCGGTTTCAATCAACTGTTGGGGCGCGCCGACAATGGGCAGATCCAGCCCTTTCTTAATCGTGATAATACGCTTTGCAGAATTCACCATCGCGCCCGCCTCGAGATTAATAATTAACCGAATGCTACAGAACGCTTGGCTAAATTACCGCCAACTGCATCACATCAAAATAAATTTTCGTAATATAAATACGAAAAAAGTAACAGGGGAGACCGCTAAAAACCGTTAAATTAACCTTAAAACGTAATAAATATACGTTTTTTACTTCCAATGATGCCATAACGCGGCGAGCGCACTTTGTAATGGTTCATCCCTGATGTTACGGCATCATCCACGGTAACAGGTCCCTGTAGTTGTGCCAGAGTTAACACCGGTCATCCGTCGCAACAACCACTATTAACGCTACAAATTAATAATTTGCGAGCAGGATCACTATGAAAACTATGATCTCGATCGCCTATCCTCCGGATTACCTCTTGCGGGGTATATATCCCTAACTTTGGTAAGTTCTAGACTTTTTGCAAATTCTGAAGCTTTCGCAAGCCAAGACGAGCAAAGGCAGGTCGAAAATGCAGCCATCATCAAAGGAATACCACATCACCAGTCTGGTGATCCATGCCGACCCCGGTCATATCGGCCAGGTCAGTTCTGCTATCTCGTTGTTATCCGGCACAGAGATCCATGCCAGTACCCCAGAAGGCAAATTGGTTGTCACCATTGAAGCGGACAACCAGAAAGCACTGCTGGACCAAGTGGAAACCATTAACCGACTGTCGGGCGTGTTGTCCAGCAGCCTTGTTTATCATCAGGTTGAGACCCTCAGCCATTAATAACGATCATAAGAATGAGGAAACACTATGAGCATTAGTCGCCGCGAGTTTCTGAAAGCCAACGCCGCCATTGCGGCTGCATCAGCGATTGGCGCCACGCTTCCCGTGAAAATCGTTGAAGCTGCTGAACACAGTGACAATATTAAATGGGACAAAGCCCCTTGCCGTTTCTGCGGCACCGGCTGTTCGGTATTGGTCGGCACCCGCGATGGCAAAGTGGTGGCCACCAAAGGCGATCCGGAAAGTCCGGTCAATCGCGGTCTGAACTGTATCAAAGGCTATTTCCTGTCAAAAATTATGTATGGTAAAGACCGTCTGACGACGCCGTTACTGCGGATGAAAGATGGCAAATACGACAAGGAAGGCGAATTTACTCCGGTCAGCTGGGATAGCGCCTTTGATATCATGGCGGAGAAATGGAAACATGCGATCAAGACCAAAGGGCCAACCAGCGTAGGCATGTTCGGCTCCGGCCAGTGGACCGTGTGGGAAGGTTATGCCGCGGTCAAACTGCACAAAGCCGGTTTTCTGACCAACAACATTGACCCCAATGCCCGTCACTGCATGGCCTCCGCGGTTGGTGGCTTCATGCGGACTTTCGGTATCGATGAACCGATGGGGTGCTACGACGATCTGGAAGCGGCTGACCACTTTGTACTGTGGGGAGCCAACATGGCCGAGATGCACCCGGTATTGTGGGCGCGTCTGTCTGACCGCCGCTTGAGCAACCCTAACGGCAAAGTCCATGTACTCTCAACCTTCCAGAACCGTTCTTTCGATCTTGCCGATAACGCCATGGTTTTCCGGCCACAGTCAGATCTGGTGATCCTCAACTTTATCGCCAATTACATCATCCAGAATGGTGCGGTTAACCAGGATTTTGTCAGCAAACACACTAAATTTGCCAAAGGCGTTACCGACATTGGCTATGGTCTGCGCCCGGATCATCCGTTGGAGAAAAAAGCGAAGAACCCGGGCAGTGGCAAATCCAGCCCAATCAGCTTCGATGAATATGCCCAGTTTGTCAGCACTTACACCTTAGAATACGCCGCCAAGATGAGTGGCGTTGAACCGGAAAAATTGTTGGAACTGGCAAAAGCCTATGCTGACCCGAATATCAAGGTGACCAGTCTGTGGACGATGGGAATTAACCAGCATGTGCGCGGCGTTTGGGCCAACAACATGCTGTATAACCTGCATCTGCTGACCGGCAAAATCGCCACTCCGGGTAACAGTCCATACTCATTGACTGGTCAGCCATCGGCTTGCGGTACTGCCCGTGAAGTGGGCACGTTCGCTCACCGTCTGCCGGCTGACATGGTGGTCACTAACGACAAGCACCGCGCCATTGCTGAAAAAATCTGGCAGCTGCCAGCAGGCGCGATTCCGCCCAAACCAGGCTACCACGCCGTACTGCAAAGCCGCATGCTAAAAGATGGCAAGCTCAACTGTTACTGGACCATGTGTACCAACAACATGCAGGCTGGCCCCAATATCAATCAGGAAATCTATCCGGGCTTCCGCAATCCGGAAAACTTTATTGTGGTGTCTGATCCTTATCCAACCGTCACCGCGATGACCGCCGATCTGATCCTGCCGACCGCTATGTGGGTGGAAAAAGAAGGTGCCTATGGCAATGCTGAACGTCGCACACACATGTGGCACCAGCAGGTCAAAGCGCCACAAGGTGCACAGTCTGACCTGTGGCAGCTGATGGAATTTGCCAAACGGTTTAAGGTCGCGGAAGTCTGGCCAGCAGAGCTGTTAGCCAAGCAACCAGAATATGCCGATAAAACGCTGTTTGATGTGCTGTTTGCCAATGGTGTCGTCAACAAATTCCCGGTCAGTGACTGCAAAGCCGAGCTGAATGATGAATCACAGCACTTTGGTTTTTATGTGCAAAAAGGCCTGTTTGAAGAGTACGCCAGTTTTGGCCGTGGTCATGGTCATGATCTGGCGGACTTTGACGCCTACCACGCCAGCCGTGGTCTGCGCTGGCCAGTAGTTAACGGCAAAGAAACGCTGCACCGCTTTGTGGAAGGCGCGGATCCTTATGTTAAAGCTGGCAGTGGTTACCAGTTCTATGGCAAACCTGATGGCAAAGCAGTGATATTTGCCCTGCCTTATGAACCGGCAGCGGAAGAGCCTGATGCCGAATATGACTTGTGGATGAGTACCGGCCGGGTACTGGAACATTGGCATACCGGTTCCATGACTGCCCGTGTACCAGAGCTGTACCGTGCCGTCCCCGATGCACAGATTTTCATGCACCCAGAAGATGCCAGCGCCCGTGGACTGAAGCGTGGCGATGAAGTCATCGTTGCATCCTCTCGCGGTGAACTGAAAACCCGGGTAGAGACTAAGGGCCGTAACAAACCGCCAAGAGGCGTGGTGTTCATGCCATTTTTCGATGCGCGGCAACTGGTCAACAAACTGATGCTGGATGCCACCGATCCACTGTCTAAAGAAACCGATTTTAAGAAATGTCCGGTCAAGGTCATGAAAGCCTGATTAGCACAGGCAGGTGACTGAGACTCACTCAGTCACCTGCCTGCGGCACCAGCATTGATGAGGGTTGCATCAATGCTGCAATCAGCAGTCTTTCACACAGAATTACAACGATTTGCCCTAAAGGCGGAGAAAGAGCAATGAAAAAAATACTCACTTTAGCAGCGCTATTGATGGTGATTAGCGGCTGCAGCGGCGAACACGCAGCGAGCGCAGCCAAACCAGTAAATATAACCTCGCTTGGAGGCCAGACGCCCGTCACTAAGGCTGTAGCGGTGGCCGATGAAGCGCAATATCCCAGCCATGGAACTGCCATTCCACGTAACTTTGCCGAACAACCCCCATTAATCCCTCATAAAGCGGATTATCCGATTACGCTCAAACACAACAGCTGTCTGGGATGTCATAGCTGGGACAGAGCAGCCAAAATGAAAGCCACGCCAGTGGCAAAATCCCATGTATTGGATGACAAAGGCACGCTAAAAGGTCAGAATTACTTCTGTACTCAATGCCACGTACCACAGGCAGACAATAAACATCCGCTGGTTGGCAACAGTTTCAGCCAGCAGTAAACAGGCAAAAATCACCTTATCTAGTGTTCCTGGGGATAACGTGATTAGGCAAGGCTCCCATGGATAGGGAGCCTGGTCTTTCTCCAAATGCTAGCCATTCCCTGCGACTGCATCTGGCAGTTTCTGCAAAATCACCACTCGCCGCTCGTCATGAAAGCGCAAACGCAACTGAAAACGCTCACATAACCAGTGAAAACTGTCGAGATGGAAAAAGCTGCAGTGGGTGGGATCACGGGTGTAATGCCAGTCATAGAATTGCTCTTCATCGCGCCAGCGATCCGTCATGATCCCGAGAATACCGCCGGGCTTCAGACGGGCGGTTAATCGCTCAAGTTCGATATCTGGCCGGTGAAAATGTTCAAAGCATTCGCTGGCCACAATAAAATCGTATTGCGGTTTCAGCGTAATCGGGAAAAATGCAGGATCATAGTCATCACAATGAATGCCCTGTTGTGCCAACAGTTTTGACATCGTCGGCCCCGGACCACAACCGTAATCAAGCCCCTGCCACGTTGGCTTTAGCCAAGGCAGCACCGGGTCCAGCAACCGGCGTAAAAATGCAACATAGCCGGCATCGTCAATGCTGTTTTCATGGGTTGCGTAATATGCGCGCTCATCCGCCAGCGCCAAACGCTCGGTTGGGTTCAGATAGATTAACTTGCAGCAATCGCAACGCAGGTAGCGCCGAGCGACTCGCGCTGCCACCTGCGGCTTATCACCGCCATCGCCACACAAAGGGCAAATCAGTACTGACAAACACGTCTCCGTTGCTCGCTAAAATCAGCGACACTTTAGCATTCGCCACGCCCTGATGCCCAACGATTATGCCTTAGCGGTAGATATATTGTTTGTTGTAGCGCATCACAAACGGCAGCAGACTCGCCGACATCAAATATCCGTCTTCCTTCAACCAACGATGGTCGTAGCGGATATTCTGGCAGCGCTCTTTTGTCTGACACATATTATTGCCCATCAGAATATGGTGCTGCGATTGTGTGATGGCGTCGTCCGGGTTATATCCAGCTAATCCCATCTGCTTATAAATATTGGATAACGTGCCTGCGGCATCAAAGCAGAACTGCTCGTAACTTAGCTGATAATGAGCTAAATGATGGCGAAGCATAAAGCGCTCACGTAAGCGGTTACCGAAATACCAACGCAACATCTGAAACCAGTAACGATTCTTGATTTTCTTCAGACCACGGCGATGTGCCGAACGTTCTGGCCTAGTTTGAGCACAGATAAAAGATCGCACATCGCGCATCAGAAACAACACAAAAGGCTCGAGTTGTGGCTGATCCGCCATCAGTTGTAAATGACGAAAACCTTTAGAGGTATCCACCATAAACATCTCACTGCCATACTGGTGCTGGAACTCTTTCATGACCTGTAAATAGGCTTTACCAACGGGGGTGCCTGGTGGCAAAGCATGGAGCACTTTGCCCCAAAAGCTGCATTCAGCCGCCTGCTTGCCACAACTACAGATTTGGGTGGGATCGTCTAGCCAATAAGACGGCGATTGTCTCAACACCTGCAACACTTCGCCAAGCGAAATCAATTGCGGATGACAAGCAAGCGCCATAGAAAACACTGTGGACCCCGAATGCGATAAACTGGTCACTGCAAAAAACTTATATGGTTGCGCAGTTGCCAAACCGGCCTCCTAACCTCTAAGAAACTGAACGTAGCGTTACTTTTGCTGGAGTGTATTCAGCTCTGCTGCGGGTTTGGACCCTTTTTTAAGTCTTTTACATATCTATACAGTTCACGCCATAGCCTTGAACAAGCTGACGTAGTGCCCTGATGGCCTCACCATGACACCGTTGGGAAAAGTCTTCTCATCACAGTGCAGCGCACCGCCAATAGTACTGTCAGCACCACGCGGCTGAGGCTAATAGCCCAACTCCTGACAGAGTTTGGCAAATCCATCGGCAACATCTTTGCTTTCAATCATCGCCTGTAACACCGATGCCGCGCTGGCACCATCCAACATCAGTCGTTTTGCCAAGAACAACATAAAAGCCATCTTACCCTGCTCAGAATCCTCATTAGTGGGTAAGTCCTGCATCATCAAGGTCTGACAGAAGGCTTCCGGATACCCCCATAAGGTCAAAATGTACGCGCTGAGTAAGGTCGCATCTTCAAAATCGCTGCGACTCTCTGGTAA
Source organism: Shewanella sp. A32 (assembly GCF_029167175.1). Lineage (NCBI taxonomy): Bacteria > Pseudomonadati > Pseudomonadota > Gammaproteobacteria > Alteromonadales > Shewanellaceae > Shewanella > Shewanella sp. A32. The sequence continues at coordinate 49,683 of NZ_JARFTS010000006.1, read as the reverse complement.
TTCAGCGGCGGCATTCTGTTGCAGTGTTTCCAACATCAATCGCCCAATCGCGCTTAACAACGCGGCAGAAAACACCGTGTCCCGCTGCGCCAGTGACATGCCAGCATACTGAGCTATCCGCCGGCAGTAGTTAGCGTGAATGAATGCCTGATCGTTGATGTGATGATGCACGCAGGCCGGTAATCGTTGCTTGATGTCCTCGCTAATCAACAAGGTGGTGATAATCGCTTCAGTGAGTTTGGCCCCAAGACGCGTAATCGCTTCCTGTAATGATGAGGTTTGGCGGCTAAAACCCAACATGGCCGAATTGGCGCTCTGAATTAATTTGCCACTGACAACGGGATCATGGACCACCAGCTCGGCACAATCACTGAGATCGGAGTCGGGATCAGCCAGCACCTGACGTAACTGCATGATCAACTTCGGCATAACAGGCAACTGATTGATACGACCAACTCGCTGGCGATCTTCCAGAGTAAAAGGCAGTTTTTGTAACCGTTCGGCACAATTGAACAGATGGGCCAGATCCTGTTCACGGTAGGGTTTGGCAAAGACAAAATGACTATAGGATTCTAACTGTTGAAACACTTCCGATGAGCAATCTGCCGTGAGCAATACCCGAATAGCCATCGGCAGCTTATGACTCGCCTGCTGCAGGATCTGATTTCCCATAATCCCCGGCATCACATAGTCACTCACCACGATATCGGCACTCATGGCCGCACCCGCACCACCATATTCCAACCAGCGTTTGGGCTGGTCACATAATACAAATACCCAGTCTGGTCGCAAGCGCATTGCTAATCGATACAGTGCTTTCAGCAACAACATATCATCGTCGACAAAGATGACTTTGAGTTGACTCATGTGCAGTCTCCTTCCAGCAGCCAAGCCTCTCGTTTTACCTTAACGGTGACACCCACAGCTTGTCACTCTCAGCCCTCCGTCAGCCTCTGGCTAACTTGCTAGTATTCATTTTAGATCATAAAGTTAACTGGCAATGGACAAGCCTATAGGTAACTGCATGCAAGGAGTCTGTAGATGATTGCACTGGCCAAAGAAACGCCTGCCACAATCCTATGCGTGGATGATGAGCCGAGTATTTTAAAATCGTTACAGCGCTTATTTCTGGGGCAACCCTGCGAAGTATTACTTGCCAGTAGTGGCGAGGAAGCATTAGCGCTCATGCAAGATCGCGCTGTCGAAGTGATTATCTGTGATATGCGCATGCCACAGATGAGTGGTGCCGAATTTCTGCAACAGGCCACGCAACTGCAACCTAATGCTTACCGGATGCTGATGACAGGTTACGCTGATCTGGCATCCACCATCGCCGCCGTCAATATTGGTCGGATTCACCGCTATATACAAAAACCTTGGGATAACAATGAACTGCTAAAAGCCGTGGATGAAGGACTTGAGTATTACCGGTTACTGCTGACCAATCGGCAGCTGACCGCACAGGTCGAGCAACAGAACACCCGATTAAAGCAGCTCAATCAAAGCCTAGAGGAACAAGTCCAGCAGCGTACGCAGCAACTAAGACAAAGCTTACAACAGCTGAAATCACTGTTAATTCAACGAGAAAAAGAAAGCGACGCGATTCTGCAGCTGCTGTATAACATTATTTCTATTCACCCTCGCCTCAGCGGCGACTATGCCCGCCGGGTCAGTCAAACCTGCCATGATCTGGCTAAAGCCTTAGGATGCAGCAATACCCAACAGCAGTTGATCAGTCATGCCGGGCTATACAGCGAAGTCGGTAAGCTGGGATTTAACTCAGGGCTGCTGGACAAACCGTTTCACGCACTAGGGGCCAATGATGCGCGTCGGTATCTGTTCCACCCGCAATTGGCCGAAGAAATTATGGCACCGGCAGTTCACTTACAACCGATGGTGGAAATCATCCTGCATCAGTATGAGCACTATAATGGAGATGGTGTTCCCGATGGACTCAAGGCACAGGAGATCCCGGTGGGTTCACGCATCTTGGCAGTGGCCCGTGACTTTTGGGCGTTGATATATAAGCGCCTCAGCGAGAATGTGCACAGCCATGCCGAGGCTATCGCCTGGTTAAAGCGTCAACAGGGTTCTGTTTACGACCCGCAGTTGATTGCCATAATGGAACAGCTGCAGCAACGGCAGCAACTGAATAAGCCCGAAGTCGATGATGTACAGGGTGCCACTATCGAGCAACTGCAACCCGGCATGCAACTGAGCCATAATTTATATAATCGCAATCAGATGCTGTTGCTGCCGCAAGGTCATGTACTGACACAGCAATCGCTGGACAAACTGCGGGAATATCAGGCCAAACACAAAACCGTGCTACGGTTGCAACTGGAAGTTACCGACAAGTCCAACTCACCGACCGCCTGAACAACAGCAAAACACTGTGACCACTGGCAGGAGTTATCATGACTAACAATTCGCTGGCATCGCTACTGGATAAACTGCCCCTCGGAATTGCCGTTGTTGACCGTAAATACCGGATCCTGTACTTCAATCCACGATTTGCCAAAGAATTACAGCTACCGGAAGAGTTTCGGTTATGGTCATCGCTACTAACTCTTTGCCCTACTCACGCACCGTTGCTAAAGCAGCACCTGGACAAAGTAGCGGCCTGGCCAATTGAAACTTTTCCCTGCGATGTACGACCGCCAGATGCCTTTGAATTTACCGTGACAGATGAGATCATGGCCACGAGTTCACCGCTGTTACACATGGAAATTTTTCCGCTAACCATCACTGATGGCGTTGTCAAAACGCTGTGCCTGTTGCTGGATAGCGGCAGTTTCTACGCCCAGACCAAACAGCAGATGGCACAGGAATTGGCAGCGGAACATGCGCAGAAGCAACAACTGCTGGACAAATTGGAGGCGGCCAGAGGACAGCTGCTGCAGGCAGAAAAGATGGCGTCCATTGGTCAGCTAGCGGCTGGAATTGCTCATGAAATCAATAATCCGCTTGGTTTTGTCAGTTCTAATTTGCAGAGTTTACAGGATTACGTGACACGGCTGCTGAGTATCATCAACAGTACTGAAGCGTTACTCGCCCCGCAGCAATTACCAGAGTTTCAGTCAATCCTCACACAGCAGCAGTTTCAATTCATAGCGAAAGACATTAGTGATTTGCTGCATGAATCACTGGAAGGCGTCAGCCGCGTCGCCGCTATCGTCAGCAGCCTTAAAACCTTTGCACACGTCGACGACAATGAATGGCAATATGCCGACCTGATAGACGGCATGGAAAGCACCCTGAAAATCATGAATAACCAGTTGAAATATAAAGTGACACTGCACAAAGATTATCAGGCAGATTTACCCTTGCTGTATTGCCAGCCACGGCAGTTGAATCAAGTGTTTATGAACCTGCTAATGAACGCCGCCCAGGCGATTGAGGAGACGGGACATATTTGGGTAACTATACGCAGCACCAGCCAACCATCAAGCGTGGAAATCAGTATCAGAGATGATGGCTGCGGCATCGCCGCTGAAAACCTCGATAAAATCTTTGACCCTTTTTACACCACCAAACCAGTTGGCAGTGGCACAGGGTTGGGATTATCGCTGTCATACAGCATTATTCAGAAGCATCATGGCAAAATTAGCGTGAACAGCGCGCCTGGGATTGGCACGGAATTTATGCTACGCTTGCCACTACAGGGGGAGCCTCATTTACGACCATAATCCCCCGTTGCTTCACACATAAAAAAATGGCGCTTTTCGGCGCCATTTTTGCTAACCCAGACAGATTAGTGCCGCGCCAACCGATTCAATACGTATGTGAGTACGCCTCCGGCATGGTAATAAGCAATTTCCATCTCAGTATCCAGTCGGCTTAACAGGTCAATGGCCTTGCTGCTGCCATCGGCATAATGGATTAGCGCGCGGATATTCTGATTGGGTTTGAGAGGTGCAGTCAGACCAACAATATCAATGTGCTCATCGCCAGTAAGTTTTAATGTCTGGCGATTTTCGCCGTCTTTAAACTGTAACGGCAGCATGCCCATGCCCACCAGGTTGGAGCGGTGAATACGCTCGAAGCTTTCCACAATCACCGCCTTGACGCCAAGCAGCAATGTGCCTTTAGCCGCCCAGTCGCGACTGGAACCCGTGCCGTATTCCTTACCGGCAACCACCACCGTCGGGATCTGCGCCTGACGGTATGCCATCGCGGCATCATAGATAAACCGCACTTGTTGCTCGCCACACATCCGGGTAACGCCGCCAGTGTGTCCGGGCACCATCTCGTTACGAATACGGATATTGCCAAACGTGCCACGCATCATCACTTCATGATTACCGCGCCGCGAGCCATAGGAGTTAAAATCCGCATCTGCGACACCGTGACTGCGCAGATACTGTGCGGCCGGGCTGTCCTTAGGGATCACGCCGGCAGGTGAGATATGATCCGTTGTCACTGAATCACCCAGCAATGCCAGTATCGCGGCACCTTTGATATCGGCTTGATTGCCGGCATACGCAGCGTCAAAAAATGGCGGTTGCTGAATATAAGTCGAAGATGCCTCAAACCGATACGTACTTCCAGAACCGGCATCAATCGCCCGCCAGTTATCATCGCCGTGAAACACATCGGCATATTGCTCACGGAACTGCTGGCGGCTGATGTCGGCCAGCAGCGCGGCAATCTCAGCATTTGATGGCCAAATATCTTTAAGATATACCGGATGGCCATGAGGGTCCTGGCCTAGCGGTTCTTGGGTCAGATCAATACGGGTCGTGCCCGCCAGTGCAAAGGCGACGACCAGCGGTGGTGAACACAGCCAGTTAGATTCCACCAGCGGATGAATACGGCCTTCAAAGTTACGGTTGCCAGACAACACCGATGACACATGAATTTTCTGGTCACCTACCGCTTGAGTGACATTGTCTGGTAGCGGTCCCGAATTACCGATGCAAGTGGTACAGCCGTAACCCACCAGATTGAATCCTAAGGCATCCAGCGCCGGTTGCAGCCCTGCTTTTGCCAAATACTGGGTCACCACTTTGGAGCCGGGAGCCAATGATGATTTCACCCAGGGCTTACGCACCAGCCCTTTGTTCAATGCCTTTTGCGCCAACAACCCGGCCGCCAGCATCACTGCTGGATTTGAGGTATTGGTGCAAGAAGTGATGGCGGCAATCACCACATCTCCGTGATGCATGGGCAAATCAGTCCCCGCCAACACAAACGGTTGCGACAGATCATCGCGTCCGGACAGCTTGATAGCAGCTTCTGCTGCCTGTTTCATACCCGCCAAGGGCACCCGATCTTGCGGTCGTTTGGGGCCGGCGAGACTGGGTTCCACCGAGGACAAATCCAAACTCAGCGTCGCGGAAAATTCCGGTGCCGGGGCACCACTTTCGCGCCACAATCCCTGCGCCTTGGTATAAGCTTCCACCAGCGTAATGGTTGATTCATCACGGCCACTCAAGCGCAGATATTCCAGCGTTTGCGCATCAACCGGGAAGAAACCACAAGTGGCACCATATTCCGGCGCCATATTGGCGATGGTGGCGCGATCCGCCAGCGGTAGCTGATCCAGACCGTCACCATAAAATTCGACAAACTTACCGACCACACCATGCTGACGCAGCATCTGTACGACACGCAATACCAGGTCGGTAGCGGTAATCCCTTCACTGAGTTTGCCTCGGAGTTCAAAACCCACAACATCCGGTAACTGCATCGAGATAGGTTGTCCCAGCATCGCCGCTTCCGCTTCGATACCGCCGACACCCCAACCGAGGACCCCCAAGCCATTGATCATCGTGGTATGGCTATCGGTGCCGACCAGAGTATCGGGATAGACCAAGGTGCCGTCATCCGTGACCTGACGCCAGACCCCTTTTGCCAGATATTCCAGATTGACCTGATGACAGATGCCAGTGCCTGGTGGCACCACGGAAAAATTATCAAAGGCTCCCTGCCCCCATTTGAGGAACTGGTAACGTTCAAGGTTGCGCTGCATCTCAATCGCAACGTTTTCCTGATAGGCACTTTGACTGGCAAATTTTTCGATACTGACGGAATGGTCAATCACCAAATCTACTTTGGATAATGGATTGATTTTCTTTGGATCACCACCACGCTCGACTAAAGCGGCGCGCATGGCGGCTAAATCGACTATGGCAGGCACCCCGGTGAAATCCTGCATCAGTACCCGGGCGGGGTGATAGGCAAGCTCTTGCGTGCCACCCTGACCATGACTGTTAGCCACAGCTTTCAGTGCCGTCAGGTCACAATGCTCGGTATGCAGATGCCGCAGGATATTTTCCAGCAAAATTTTACTGCTGACCGGCAGATGGCAAACATCGGGAAATTCACTAACAGGACCATCGGTGAGGGAATAATACAGGTAGGTATTAGCACCAACTTGCAGTTGGCGTTTGGCTTGCGCCTGGAACTTGAGTTTGGACATCACTACTCTCCCTGAATTGAGTTAGTCTGAAGCCTCGTCGTGCTCCCAGCATATGAGATCCACGCCCCCTTCTCAAGATCTTATTCTAATTTAACAATTAGATTAATATTTCATAATTTATTTTTTAGATTAAAATAGTCAAAAAAATCGCCCGTTGTTAACGAGCGATTCTGGGCTTTTTAAACTAGATGGATTAAGCTGCTTTTACTTTTCTGTGGAAAAGGAAACTGCCTTTCCACGAGCCCTGGGTATTCGCCTTGGCAGTTTTTGCCTTAGCTTCAGGGACTGCAGTAGATGCAGCTTCATAAAGGGCGCTTACCCAACCACTCTGTGCGGATTTCATGGCAAATTCCTCTGTTCTTTATCTAGATACGACTTTAGTATTAGAACAGCTATAGGTAAAATGAATTAATTCCATAGGCAGGATTCCAAAGAAGAATGAATATTCCTATCAAGACATTGCATTGCTTTTTACGACTGGTGGAAATCGGCAATTTCACGCGGGCAGCTGAGCAGCTCTACCTCACGCAGCCGACGCTGAGCAAGATGATCCAGCGTTTAGAGGAAACTTTGGATCAGCAGTTATTGATCCGGAGTAACCAGAAAGTCGAGTTAACTCAGGCAGGGCAGATTTTTCATGCCAGTGCCAGTCAGATCATGGGACAATGGCATCGGATGGAGCAGGATCTGGCTAACCTTTCCGGTTTGAAGTCTGGTCATTTACGCTTGGGCGTTTGTCCGATGATGAGCACACTGACCATCGACCTGCTCACCAAGTTTCGCCAGACCTACCCAGGGGTTGAACTGCATATGCAGGAATACGGTGGTTTCGGTTGTGAGCAGGCGTTGCTGGCGGACTCATTGGATATTGCCTTTACGGCGTTGCCGGTCACCAATTCAGAGCAGTTGTCTTCTGTCCCCTTGCAAGGTTACCCATTAAAAGTGTGCCTGCCTAACGATCATCCATTAACGGCCAAAGAGCGGATCAATTGGTACGATTTGGCGCAATACCCGTTCATTCTGTACAACGAAGATTTTTCGCTGGCGAAGCTGTTTGCAAGGCTGACCAAGGAAGCCGGGGTCACCCTCAATATCGCGTTTCGCAGTGGTCAGTGGGATTTTCTCGGGGCGATGGTGGAAGAAGGCATGGGCATAGCAATTTTGCCTGAGCCTATCTGCAATAAGCTAGATAAAAGCCGCTTGGTGTTCCGCCCCATGGAAAAGGATCTGTTCTGGCAAATTGGCCTGATTTGGCGCAATAACCTGCCGCTGACGCCAGCGGCCGAAGCCCTGCTGGCGCTGAGTCGCCACCGCAGTTAGTGTTAGCCAGCGCTGGGGATCACTAAGACATCGCTGCGGATCCGTTGCAGGATCTGTTCAGCGGTGTTGCCAAGCATCCAGCCCATCAACCCTTGACGCTGTCTCGCCCCCATCACCAGATAATCACTCTTCAAGCGACAGGCTAACTGATATAAACAGAGATCCGGTTCGCCGCAGATGATATGGATCTGCTCTTTGGGTAGGCCCATCTCTTCCAACGTTAACTGATGGCGCCGATAGGCATCTTTTATCAGCTGCTGCACATTCAGTACTTCCAGATCGCGGATCAATCTGGGCACCCGCAAAACATAGGCAAGATGCAGCTCGCCGCCGGTGGCCGTTGCCAGCTCCCGCGCATGGTGTAATACCTGCTGATTCAATTGCTGCTTTTGCGGATTCTCAGTATCCAGATCTAGCGCCATCAGCACACTGCTGCCATGTTGTAACGGATTTTGCGTCAACAACATCACTGGGACTTTGGTGGTGCGCAACAGTTGCCAGTCGGTAGGTAACATATGCTCACTGGGATGGATCCCTTTAACCACCAGATCAAAGCCTTCATTGGCCGCGTATTCGGTCACATGTTCATACAGATACTTACTCCAGACCACATGTAACGGTACGTCGCTGGCATCCAGCTGTTTCAGACGCTCGGTCAGCTGTTGCCGTTTATGCTCCTGCAACTGCTGTTTGGCTTCTTCGTAAATGACGCGATCACCGTAAAAGTACTCATAACAGTAGGCAAAAATCTCCGGAGACTTTCCCAGCAACTTAGCCAACTGTAGTCCCTTGCTAATCACATCGGTATGAGTGGACTCATGCGGTTCCACGATAAATAGTTTACCCATTTGATTTCTCCCGTATTTCCACTGGTTTTTAGGCAGAAATTGGTCTCTACTCAATAGGGGGAGGGGTAAGACTACAAGCCCCTTCATAAGTGTATCAAAGCGGGGGCAGAACGTGCCGATAGATGACCTTTTAATCGCGCTGTTTTTGATCCTACTGCTGTCCAGACTGCTCGGAGAGGGGTGTCAGCGACTCGGATGGCCGGTGGTCGTCGGCGAAATTGCCGCCGGGGTCATCCTTGGGCCATCATTACTGGGATGGCTGCATCCCAATCAGGTGCTGGCTAACATCGCCGAATTAGGCATCATCCTGCTGTTATTTAGCATCGGTACTGAAACCTCTATTAAACGGCTTTACCATGCGGGCTCACAGGTATTATTGGTGGCAATCAGTGGCATTGTACTGCCGATGCTGTTCACTGGTGTGGTGGCCTATTTCTGGCTGCAGCTATCGCCGTTTGCGGCCTTGTTTTATGGCTGTGCACTGACCGCCACCAGCATCGGGGTGTCGCTGCGAGTCCTGAAAGATGCCGGACAACAGCAACAACACAGCAGTCAGGTGGTACTCGGTGCGGCCGTTGCCGACGATATTGCCGGGGTAGTCTTGCTGAGTTTGCTCTACAACTTTGCCAATGAAGGCAGTATTGCCCCGCTACAACTACTGAAACTGATCGTTACCCTACTGGCCTTTTTAATCTTGGCCCCACCTTTGGGGCGATTGATGATTTACCTGCTACGTTTTGCCAGCGGCCATGCCCAAAATGAAGGTTACGAGGCAGTGGTGATGCTGACATTTATCTGTTTGTTTGCCTGGCTGGCCGATGCCGCCGGAGCGCCCGCATTGCTCGGTGGCTTTTCGGCTGGGCTGGCATTATCCCGCCAATTTACCTGGCCGTGGCGACGCTATCTGCAAAACCCCTTTTCCTTTACCAATAAGCTGGAACATGCCATGCGACCGTTGACGGAGGTGCTGGCACCGGTGTTTTTTGTCTATGTCGGGATCAGTCTCGATCTCAGTCAATTACAGTTCAATGCCAGTAATTTGCTGTTACTGCTGCTGATTGTTGTGTTAGCGTTCGCCGGTAAACTATTAGCAGGCTTGCCAGTGCAAGGCCCCTGGCGCGACAAATGGTTAGTCGGCTGTGCAATGGTGCCGCGAGGAGAAGTTGGATTGGTGTTTGCGCAGATTGGGCAACAACTGCAAATCATTCCGGCAGAGGTGTTTACTGGCTTGGTAGTGGTGATTGCCATCACCACTTTATTGGGGCCGCTGCTATTGAAAGCCCTGTTGCCCCACGGCACGGTGGCAAAAAAAACGCCGCAGTAGCGGCGTTTGTCAGTTATTGCATCTTAAACTGCCGTTCCAGATAGTCTGTCAGCGATTTATACAGGTGGGTTTTCACCTTATTGCCGCGCATCGAGTGCTTGGCGCCAGGATAGTTAATCATCTCAAATAACTTGCCATCGTCCTGCAACGCCTTATAAACGCGGGTACTGTTTTCAAACAGTACGTTGTCATCCGCCATGCCATGGTACATCAGCAGTCCACTCTGATAGCTACCGATGTAAGGCAGCACACTGCTTAAGCGATAACCTTCGGCATTATCATGCGGATTTGCCAGATAGCGTTCGGTGTAATGCGTGTCATACAGTGACCAGTCGGTGACCGGTGCCCCGCTGATCGCGACTTTAAAATAATCCGGTGCTTTAAACTTGCACATCAGCGCCATATAACCGCCATAGCTGTGACCATAAATAGCAATTTTGTCGGCATCCACCCATGGCAAAGTCCGTAGATACTCCACACCCTGTTGCTGATCTGCAACTTCGGCAACCCCAAGTTGTTTGTAGATCACCTGTTCAAAGCGCAGCCCCCGATGACCGGAACCCCGGTTATCCAACTGAAATACCGCAAACCCTTGCTGCAACAGATATTGGGTAAAATAGTCCTGACTGTTCCAGCTGTTAACCACCAGTTGTGCGTACGGACCACCATACACCCGCACCAACACCGGATATTTTTTATGGCTATCAAAGTTAACCGGTTTAAACAGCTGATAGTGCAACGTCTGCCCATCTTCTGCGGTTAACGTACCAAATTCAGGTAGCTGCCACAGACCCGCATATTGATATAAGGGATGTCCTGGTTTGACCGCATTTTCCTCCACCCACGCCAGACGCTTACCATCGGCATCATGCAAACTCACCTGTGGCGGTTGCGCCAGTGAGTCGAAGTAATCCAGATAGACAGATTTATTGTCGGCAAATACCGCTTCATGCATCCCATGCCGTTGGGAAAGTCGGATTAGCTCGCTGCCATCAACACGCACTTTATACAGCTGTTTCTCAATGTCGCTATCTTTGCGGCCGGTGAAATACACCCAGCCCTGTTTTTCATCCACATGGCGGATACTATCCACTGCCCAGTTACCGTGAGTCAGTTGTTGTTTCACCTTGCCATCCGCAGCGAACAGATAAATATGATTAAAACCGCTGCGCTCAGAGGTCCACAAAAAACCACCCTGCTTGAGGAAATGCAGATCTTTATTGAGATTGATCCAGATATTGTTGCGTTCGGCGACCAGGGTTGTTGGGGCCTGATCAGAGTGCACATCAACAACGCGCAGATCCAACTGCTGCTGATTACGACTCTGCCACTGGAACGACAGATGACGACTGTCCGGCAGCCACTTCACCCGCGGCAGATAAAAGTCGGTGTCGTTACCGAGGTCGACCCATTTGACAGATTGCTGTGGCAGCGAAATCACGCCCAGCTTGATCTGCACATTGGCGGTACCCGCCGCCGGATAACGTTGCTGTGTCAGTTTGATACCATCTGCATAAATTTCGTTACGGGTAACTTCCTCTACCGGCGATTCATCCACCCGGTTAAACGCAATTGCTGATTCGTCCGGCGCCCACCAGTAGCCGGTCATGCGCCCCATCTCTTCCTGCGCCACAAACTCCGCCATACCATTTTTAATGACGCCGCCACCGTCTTGGGTGAGTTGTGTGAGCTTATCGTTCGCCAGTGTCAGCATCCACAGATTCTGGCCAGCAACAAAGCTGACATAGTGTCCTTTGGGCGACAGCTTGGCATCGGTGGCAAACCCCGCACCCGTAGGCAACAAGCGCACCTGAGCGTCGGCCAGGGTGTAGTAATAGAGTTTACCGGATGATGGGATCAGCAGTGCGTTACCGTCATCAGCCCAGGCGTACTCCATAATGCCCTCACCAAAAATTCGTTGCCGTTCGCGGCGCGCTTTTTCTTCATCAGACAATTCGCCCTGTTGCAGTTTGGACGCATCCAGCAACATGCTGACTTTGCCGCTGGCGACATCCATTTGCCACAAGTCATAAAAGTGCAGATTGTCCTTGCGCCCCACCAAAAAGGTGGCGCGGGAACCATCAGGAGAGAGTTTCAGTTCACGCGGGCTGCTGCCAGCCAGATCGGGCGAGCCATAGAGTCGATCAACAGTGAGTGGCACAGTGCCGCCGTTTAGGGTTTGCGCAATGCTGGCCGCGCTGCCAAGTGAAAGTGGGATTGCCATAAGTAGAGAGTGGATCCAGTGTCGGGTCATTTATTGTTATTCCATCATTTGTTTATCAGAAACCGCCTGATAACTTCAGCAGTCCATTCTGCCTTATTTCCTCAGTGTTAAACAAACCTCCATGCAATCGCTGAAAGCTGCAGATTTTTGCGCTATCATTGGCGCCCAGGATCGGCTCCCGAATTCACATAAGGAAACAGCATGCAAACCCTGGCTCAAACCCTAGCCAATCAAGCTATTCCGGCATCGCTGGCGCAACTGCTCCAGACCCTCGCCTCGACCTCTGTCGCTATCAGTAACGCCGTACGCCGTGGCGCACTGGCGGGCGTGCTCGGCAGCACTGACCACGAAAACGTGCAGGGTGAAACCCAGAAAAAACTGGACGTGATCACCAATGAGATGCTGAAAGATGCACTGCGTGCCGATGGCACGGTGCGGGCGCTGGCATCCGAAGAGGAAGATTTTCCGGTCGTGCTCGGCGAGCACGGTGATTATCTGGTGTGTTTTGATCCACTGGATGGTTCTTCCAATATCGACATCAATTCGCTGGTAGGTACGATCTTTTCGGTATTGCCAGCACCACAAGGTGACGTGAGTGAGCAGAGTTTTCTGCAAAGTGGTCGCCATCAGGTTGCGGCCGGTTATGTGTTATATGGCCCAGCGACCATGCTGGCGCTGACCACAGGTCAAGGGGTGCAGCTGTATACTCTGGACCCACAAAGCGGTGAATACCTACTGACCAACCCTGCGGTCAGCATTCCCAAAGACACTGCCGAGTTTGCCATTAATATGTCTAACCAGCAGTTTTGGGAAGCGCCAATGCAGACGTATATTGGCGACCTGCTGCTGGGTAAAATCGGCCCGCGTGAAAAGTCTTTCAATATGCGCTGGATTGCCGCCATGGTTGGGGATGTACACCGAGTGCTGAGTCGCGGCGGGATTTTCACTTACCCCACTGACAACAAAAATCCGCAAAAGCCTTACAAACTGCGCCTGATGTACGAAGCCAACCCCATGTCATTACTGGTGGAGCAGGCTGGCGGTAAATCCAGTACCGGTTATCAGGACATTCTGGACATTCAACCAGCAGCGATCCATCAACGGGTAGCGGTCATTCTGGGTTCTGCTAACGAAGTCGCGACTTGCCTGGAATACCATGCTGTCGACTATAGCGATGAGCCAGAGCTGTAATTGCTAAACACCGGGCGGTTTGCCAGCGTTGGCAAGCCGCCAAATCGCGTTATAATAGCCGCCACATGACGCTAATCCCGGCGATGCCGCCAAGATTCCACTGAAAGTGAAAGGATAAATAAATGAGCTTACTTGCTGTGCCTGCGGGCAAATCCCTGCCAGACGATATCTATGTCGTGATCGAAATTCCTCAGAACCACGATCCCATCAAGTATGAAGTGGACAAAGACACTGGTGCCCTATTTGTAGACCGCATGATGACTGCGCCAATGTTTTACCCATGCAACTATGGCTACGTTAACCAGACTCTGAGCCTGGATGGTGACCCAGTTGACGTACTGGTGCCAACGCAATACCCACTGCAGCCTGGTAGCGTGATCCGCTGCCGTCCAGTAGGTGTATTGAAGATGACTGACGAATCTGGCGAAGATGCCAAAATCGTCGCCGTACCGCACGACAAAGTCTCTAAAGAATACAAACATATTCAGGACGTAAACGATCTGCCAACTCTGCTGAAAGCTCAGATCAAACAGTTCTTTGAACACTACAAAGATCTGGAAGAAGGCAAGTGGGTGAAAGTTGACGGTTGGGAAGATGCCGCTTCTGCCCGCGCTGAAATCCTGTCTAGCGCAGCGCGTTATAACGAAGGTAAATAAACCTTCGTTATTATTTCTGAAAGGCCCGCAAACGCGGGCTTTTTTGTTACCGTTTAGCAACGGGGTTACGACAAACCAAGCTGCGCTTGGCAGAAGCTATCACTTCGTGATTGCAAACTACGTTTGCGAAAGTCGTGAGCTTTCGCGCTCACACTACGAGACAAGGGGGCTGATCAGCCTCGCCCCCTTATCAAACCCCTTGCTGCCCCGACGTCGCGAAACGCTACGGGCTTATGGTTTGCCATTCTCGCAAATCGCGCTGATTCGTCATCCATGACTCACCATCGCTTCTCGGCGTCCTTGCCTCGATTGCTCAATGCCTGCCCAACGCTCCTTCGCCGCGCCGAGGGGGAATAGGTGTTGCTTGCCGTCACAACTTTCGCCTTAGCTCAATGTCGTATTTTCTGCTATGGCTCTTACTGCTAGTCACTTTCTCAAAGTTATCTAGGTCAGATTTTATTCATTTTTCTATTGTGTTCAGTGAGATATGCGCATAAGTTGAGCAGTAAACATGCGTGAAATGCGACATGATATCGTGATTAATTCCGACATCATGTCGTCTGACATACTGTTAGGCTCTAATCCTAATCAATCCTTTTTTAATTATTGAGTTATTAATTTATGCATTTTCAAGCAGACCCAGTGACAATTAATGCTTTACTATCTGTTAATAAACAATATTGCATCCCTAGATATCAGAGAGATTTCTCATGGACTAAAGAAAATATTGATGAATTATGGTCAGATCTAATAAGCAACATTCGTACAGTAGATGATAAATTCACTTGTGAAGAATATTTCTTAGGTACACTAGTGCTAGCTGGCCGTGAAGAAGATTTTGAAGTAGAGGTGGTTGATGGCCAACAACGTCTAACTGTTATGACTATGTTTATTTCTGCCATTGGCAGAGCACTTTATGAAATAGGAAAAGCCCAAGCTGCAAGTGCTACATTTAGCACATATATTAAAGCTATTGATAGGCGGGGAACTGAATTTCCTAAATTAGATAAAAAATCACAAACAAATTACTTTACGATGACGATCCAAGATTTACAACGCCATCAAGCAGAACCTGAGTCAGAGGAAGATGAACTAGTAAAAGCAGCATTTGCACAGATAAATAAATTTGTCTCCAGAGCGTCATTGAAAAAATCATTGAATGTTTCAACTCCAGTGAATGATGAAAAATATAGTGAATTATTATTCGTGCTTCTGGATTTGATATTAGATCATCTGAAAGTTATTAGAGTTAACGTATTAAATAGCGATGATGCATACACTATATTCGAAATACTAAATGCTAGAGGAATCAACCTTAGCCCGATCGATTTAATCAAAAATAAAGTATTACAAGAATGGAGTAGCACATATCCTATAGATTTTGCGAAAACAAAATGGAATGAAATAATTAAAACCTTATCATCTAGAGAATCTCGCATTAGTCTAGATGAATACTCAATTAATCATTGGACAACAAAATTTGCATATACAAGCAAACGAAACCTTTACAAAGCATTTAAAAAACAATGGGATTCGAATACCTTCACATCTGAAGAGTATCTATTAGAGTTGCATGCGGACTGCCCAACATATGTCAAAATTTCGTCACCACTTTTAATTGATTGGCCACAATCAGACCAACGTGGCATATACAACGCACTTAATGCTCTAAATATTTTTAATGTTAGCATTATGCGTTCTTTTCTTCTCTCTTTATTTAAAGCTAGATCAAAAGGTCTAATAAAGCAGAGACGTTTAATTCAAACATTGAATAAAATTGAAAATTTTCATTTTATGTTCAACGCAATCTGCAGTTTACGACCATCTGGAATTGAAGGCATATACGCAAAAAATGCTAGAAATCTAACTTATGCACAGAATGCGCAAGAATGTAATAAAATCATTGCAGATGTTATAAACACCTTAGAAGAAAAAAGACCAACAAGAGATAATTTCATAAATAAATTCTCAGAACTCCAATTTTTAAATAAGAACACAAGCAATAAAAAACTAATTCAATATATTTTTGCAAAAATAGAAAGAAAATTGCGAGCAACAAACGAATTTGAACCTAGTGACTTGTCTCTGGAGCATATTGCCAATCAGTCTGACCAAGGAATCCCAGATACCGTAATCGGCTCTATCGGCAACTTACTTCCGATGGGTGAACTTATAAATGGAAATGCATCTACAATCGCATTTTCCGCTAAAAAAATCATATATCAAAAATCAAATTATTTTGTTGTGAAAGATTTCTTAGCAAAAAACCCTCAAGACGAATGGAATGAAACATTAATAAAAGCAAGAACCACTGCGCTTTCTGAATATGCATATGACCATATTTGGCGATAATGAATAGCCTAACAAAAACTTGAAATTGGACGGCACTTTGTGCCGCCATTTAAGTAAAAGTTAAGTGGAATGAGAAGTTCCCCATTTCCCGCGTTTAACACTCTGACTTAACAGGCAACACCAATTCCCCTTCGGCGCAGCGCAGGTGCGTTGGGCAGCCATTGAGCAATCGAGGCATGGATGCCGAAGAAGCCGCGCCGAGGAATGGATTCCGAGTTGGCGGCGATTTGCGAAAATGGCAAACCATAAGCCCGTAGCGTTTTGCGCCGTGGGGCGGCAGGGGGATTGATAAGGGGGCGAAGCCGTCTAGCCCCCTTATCCTCTGGTGTGGAACGAGCAGTTCCACGACTTTCGCAACCACAGGTTGCAATTACGCAGTGGTAAATCCTAACTGCGCCAGCTACATAGGCGCAGACTAATCTTGCTCGCAGTGTGAGCACGAAAGCTCACGACTTTGCCAAGCGCAGCTTGGTAATGGCGCCAGCCCATCAAGCTTATCAAGCTCGAACAGTGCAACGTTCAAACGCTAAACGAACTGGCAACACCAATTTCCCTTGGCGCTGCGCAGGTGCGTTGGGCAGCCATTGAGCAATCGAGGCATGGATGCCGAAGAAGCCGCGCCGAGGAATGGATTCCGAGTTGGCGGCGATTTGTGAAAATGGCCAACCATAAGCCCGTAGCGTTTTGCACCGAGGGCGGGATGGGGTTTATAAGGGCGAATACTCATCTACGATGAGTGTGCTTATGAGCGCGAGCCACGGATGGCGAGCTGGCCGTTTAACATGGATGTTATAGAGGGACGAGCATCGCCCCTTGGTCGCAGTGTGAGCGCGACAGCTCACGACTTTGCCAAGCGCAGCTTGATAATGGCGCCAGCCATCATCCTTATGCAGCAACCGCTGCTTGCTATCGCGCAGCGATAACACCATCTCAATGACTGAAATTCACCAAATTTCAGATAAAAAAAGCCGGTGGGGGGAACCACCGGCGTAAACGCAACATGAAGACCTGAGAGACTCAGGAAAATTTTGCCTGAATGGGGTTTCAGGCGATGATTACAAAACCTCGAAAGGCTGTAATCAAACTGGCAGTCACAGCGGCATCACTGCGACCAAATACTTTACGAAAAGACCAGTGCAAACAACGGTGCACCAATCACCATAGTGATCCCGGCAAATATCATGGTCAGACTGGCAACCACACCTTCCTGCTGGCCCATTTCTGTGGCCTTAGCAGTACCAGAGCCGTGAGCGGATGCGCCTAATGCCACCCCTTTACCCAAAGATGTATGGATATGGGCCAAACGGAACAAAGGTTCACCAATCACCATGCCGATAATCCCGGTCAGCATCACCAACATTGCTGTTAATTCTGGCACACCACCGAAAGATGTGGTGGCCTGCATTGCAAATGGTGTAGACACAGAACGTACCAACACGCTGTGACTCAGCTCTGCTGGTAATGGCACCACCTGTACTAATAACCAAGTTGATGTCAGACCAAAAATCACGCCCGCCAGCACCCCAAAACTGATCGTGATGGGGTACTTACGGATCAATTGCCGCTCACGATAGATAGGCAATGCAAACGCCACAGTCGCGGGTGCCAACAAGGTCACCAACCAGTGGGTATATTCAAAATAGGTTGGCAATGGGATGGATAACAATATCACCATCACTATCACCACGACCGGCGCCATAATACTCGGCAACAACCACCAGGTTTTATGACGACGATACAGAGCCTTGGCTGCATAATAACTGGCGACTGTCACAGCCAGACTTAACAGTGCCAACAATGTCGACTGGCTCATAAACTGATATGTCCTCGCGCTTTTTGATGCGCCATTTGCCGTTTAAGGTTTAATTTGCGCTCAAAACGAAATACTCTGTCTACAACAAAACCGGTACTTAGCAAGACACTAGCGGTGCCAACCACCAGCGTGAACAGAATGTTCAAGCCGTAGTGCTCTACCAGATTTTCATATTTCAGTACTGAGATCATTGGTGGAATAAAAAACAACAACAGATCACCGATGAACCAGGCAGCGCCAAGTTGCAGCGCTTTTTCCGGAATAATTTTTAATGCTAGGGCCAGCAATACCACAAACAACCCAATCACACTGCCTGGAATAGGCGAGTGAATTGCCGCGGCTACGGCATGCGCCCCCCAAGCCAACAAGCAGATAAACCCTATCTGCAATAGCGCCGCGCTATAATGCTTGCTTTGGGCTAGCATTAGACGACTGCGGTGACTATGAGACGGGCGAGTAAAAGTTTGCATCACACCACCAAAAAATATTTTATTGAGTTGTATTTTAGGGTGGTATTTTAGATAAAAAAAATGAATATTAATAATAGATAGCATTCCACCGGGTTATCACATGGATCTCAAAGTTATTCGTTATTTCATTGAAATCATCGATCACTGCGGCTTTGCCAAAGCGGCGGAAGCTATTCATATCACGCAGCCCGCCCTTTCCAAGGCGATTAACCAGCTGGAAGAAGAGCTGGATTTAGTGCTGCTGGAACGCGGCAAGCGGGGGAGCCAGTTGAAACCCACCGCGTCTGGCGAAACGGTCTATCGCTATGGCATGGAGCTGTTGAAAGTGAGGCAGGAGATGCACCGCGAGCTGGAAGCCCAACGTAGTCTCTCTGCCGGAGAACTGCATCTGGGACTGGCGCCATTGGGCAGTGCCGAAATTTTTTCGCCAGTAATCGCCCGCTACCGCAGCCTGTACCCGAAAATTGGGATGCAGCTATTTGTACGCGGTGGTATTGAACAGACGATTGCCCTGAAAAAACGCGAAGTAGAGCTGGCGACCGGGATTATCCCTGTTGGCGAGGAGTTTGAAGGCTTCTGTATTCGTCGAAATCCGATGGTAGTGGTGGTTCCCAAACAGCATTCTCTGGCCAACCTATCCAAGTTAACCTTGAAGCAACTGAATGATACGCCGCAGATCCTGTTTGATGAGGAATATGCGTTACATGATTTAGTGTATAGCGGCTGTATCAAAGCCGGCTTCATTCCCAAAATAGCCACTAAGGTCAGCCATCCAGATTTTGGCATCACGCTAGTTGCCGCCGGTACCGGGGTGATGATTATGCCGCAGTTTATTGCCGAACGGCATGCGGTTGCGGGGGTGATGCGAGTACCATTATCTACGGACGATCTGATCTGGGAGTTGTCGTTATTCTGGCGTAAAGGGCATCCACTGTCCTTTGCCGCACAAGCGATGGTTGAGCTGATCCATGAACAATTAGCTACTGATCCGCTGTGACAGCAGCAATGCCACTGCGCTTGGGGATGGCAATGTGGTCACATCCCCACTGGCAATCCTCGGTTTATGGTAGCAGTTGTCCTAGCCCCGAACGGCTGGCGCGTTATGCGCAGGTGTTCAGCAGTGTTGAAGGCAATACCAGTTTTTATGCCACACCGCTGAAAGCCGTGGCAGCACAATGGGCGGCAGCGGTCCCCGAATCCTTTCGTTTTACCTTTAAACTGCCACAGTTGATCACCCATCAAAGGCAGTTGCGCGATTGTCGCGATGAGGTAACCACCTTTTTTGATGCGATGACTCCGCTGATGGCAACCACCGGCATGTGGCAAATACAGTTACCTGCAACCTTCGGACCGGAAGCATTGCCACAACTGCAAGCATTTTTGCCCTTATTACCCAGCGGACTGACCTTGGGGGTTGAAGTACGTCATCCGGCATTTTTCGCCAAGGGAGATGCAGAGCGTCAACTTAACCGCCTGTTGCATCAACAGCAGATTAACCGGATTATCATGGACAGCCGCCCGGTATTTGCTGTCACAGCAGATAATGAAGTCATTCGCGATGCACAACGTAAAAAGCCCAGAGTGCCGGTACACGCCATTGCTACAGCAGCCCAACCAGTCATTCGTTTTATCGGTCAGTTAGATCTGGATACCAGTGAACAGATGTTTACCCCCTGGTTAGCCAAACTTGCTGACTGGCTAAATGGCGGTTATCAGCCGTATCTGTTCGTGCATACCCCGGATAACATTGCGGCGCCACAACTTGCGGCCAGATTGTGGCAACGTTTATCCGATTATCGTCAGGCGCAAGGGGCAACGGCACTCACGCCATTCCGCTTGGCTGACAGCCACAAACCACAGCTCAATCTGTTCAGCTAACGTGCATGCATTGCCATAAAAAAACCCGAACAGTGCCGGGCTTTGACTAAGAGAATATCCACACTACTTGCGTTGGCCTACCGGCACCATGATATGTGCATAAGGGGTTCCTTTCCACATCACATAAGGCCCGCCCACCGCAGGATCCGTTGGCAGAGCATCCAGCATTTGTGGATCTGGCACAATAATCATCAGGTGAGGTCCCTCCACAATCCATTGATTTTCAGCGGTCGGCTTGTCTGCATACGGGTCAATATTGCTGGCGCCACCATCACCGGCCAACATGTAGGAGATCCCGACACTTTTTGCCTGAAATGGCTGCTTATTCATCCAGGCTTTGGCCCACTCCATCCACGGGCCATCCATACACATAGGAGCAGTTCCTTGCAGTTGCGGAGGCGTTGGGAAACAAGTGTACTCATTGGTACCGCGTTGCAACATGTTGTTATCCCAATCGACCACGGTGACTTTATCTCTAATAGTGGGGGGAGCCGCGCTTTAAGCATCCTCGAGTAATTTATGCTGCTGTTCATTCATCTCAGCGACCGCCACATACGGTGCCATTAGCAGCAGAGAACTTATCATTACAGCTGAAGTTTTCATAAACCAGCCTCCAATTAAATCCTCGGTCACTTACCTCACCGAGATCTAAAGTATAGTCACCCTCCACTATTTAACATTTCGTACACAAAAAGGGTGTGAGTAGAGTAGACTGATATTGATAATCTTCAGGTGGGAGACGTGATGTTTTCGTTGGAGCAAACACAAGCGATTCTGGCGGCCTTACCTGATCCGGCTTTTATTCTCACCCGTAGCGGTAAATACGCGCAAATCTTCGGCGGCACCGATAATCGTTACTACCATGACGGTAGCAGTTTGGTCGGTAGCTTTATTGCGGAGGTGCTGATCCCTGAGAAAGCCAATTGGTTTATGCAGCAGATAGCGACGGTGCTAACGTCAGGTAACATGCTGATTGTGGAGTATCCGCTGGCAGGCGCTGATGTGTTAGGTCTGGAAGAAGGCCCGAAAGACCCGATCTGGTTCGAAGGTCGAATCCAACCCTTAAATTTTCAGTTTGAAGGTGAAGATGCCGTATTGTGGGTAGCCAGTAACATTACTGCCCGACACCAGTTGCAACAGCGACTGAAATATCTCAGTGAAACAGATGAACTGTCTCACCTATACAATCGCCGTAAACTGCGCAGTCATCTGCAACGCCAATTTAGTCTGTTTCACCGTCACCATACACCTTGCAGTCTGTTAGTCTTCGACCTGGATTTTTTTAAGCAGCTTAATGATGCCTGTGGTCATCCTATCGGAGATGCAGTGATAGAAATAGTTGGCCGGGTTTGTATACAGACGATACGCGAAGACGATTTAGCCGCGCGTTATGGCGGTGATGAATTTGCCGTATTAATGCCGCAAACCACCTTACACCAAGCCTGGTGTTTAGCTGATCGTCTACGCCGGAAAATTCAACATGCCCTGCTGGAAATGGACTTACCGCAAATATGTACCAGCATCAGTGGCGGGATCAGTGAATTTCTGCCGATGGATGACAGAGCTGACATTATTATTCAGCGCGCAGATAAAGGTTTATATATGGCCAAGAATTTAGGCCGCAATCGGATTTGTAATGAACATGAAGAATAGCCGCATCGATAAAAAAACCGGCTTCCGCCGGTTTTTTCTTGCAGTTCCGTAAGCTTACACTTCAGGGCGCATTGCCGGGAACAAGATCACATCGCGAATGGTGTGGCTGTTGGTGAACAACATCACCAGACGGTCAATACCAATGCCCTGACCTGCTGTTGGTGGCAAACCGTGTTCCAGTGCGCGGATATAATCACCGTCATAGAACATCGCTTCATCGTCACCGGCATCTTTGGCTTCTACCTGCGCTTTAAAACGTCTGTCCTGATCTTCTGCATCGTTCAGCTCGCTAAAGCCGTTAGCCACTTCGCGACCACCGATGAAAAATTCAAAACGGTCAGTGATGAAATCGTTGTCATCGCTGCGGCGCGCCAGCGGTGAAATATCTGCTGGGTAACCAGTGATGAAGGTTGGTTGCATCAGCTTAGGTTCGGCCGTTTCTCCAAAGATCTCTTCCAGCAATTGACCACAGGTCCAGAAAGATTCCAGTTCCACGCCTACATCTTTCGCCAGCTGTCGCATAAAGGCCAGGTCTTTGACGTTTTCATAAGTCATTGCCTGAATGGTAGCGTTATCTGGGTTATAGTGCTGAATGGCTTCAAGCATGCTCATGCGTGCGTAGGGGCCACCGAAATCGATGGTGTGTTCACCGTAAGCCACTTTGGTATCACCCAGCAGTTTGCTGGCAATGGATGACAGCATCTCTTCGGTGAAATCCATCAGATCACGGTAATCAGCGTACGCCATATAGAATTCCATCATGGTGAATTCTGGATTATGACGTGGTGACAAACCTTCGTTACGGAAGTTACGGTTGATTTCGAACACTCGCTCAAAACCTCCGACCACCAGACGCTTCAGGTATAATTCCGGTGCGATACGCAGATACATATCGATATCCAGCGCATTGTGATGGGTGATGAATGGGCGTGCAGAAGCACCACCTGGGATCACATGCATCATCGGAGTTTCCACTTCCATAAACTGCTTGCTTTCCATAAAGCTGCGGATTGCACCGACTACTTTAGAGCGCATTTTGAAAGTGTTACGGGACTCTTCGTTAACGATAAGATCAACATAACGCTGGCGATAACGGGTTTCCTGATCGGTCAGACCATGGAATTTCTCCGGTAATGGGCGCAGCGCCTTGGTCAGCAACTGATACTCTTCCATATTGACGAACAGATCGCCTTTGTTAGAGCGATGCAGTTCCCCTTTCACACCGATGATGTCACCGATGTCCAGCCCCTGATATTTCTCTTTCAGATCAGCCTGAACTGCTTTATCAGCGTAAACCTGGATGCGACCGGAAACGTCCTGCAACACCATAAATGGGCCACGCTTAGCCATAACACGACCGGCAATGGCAGTGTGAAAACCGAGGGCTTCCAGCTCTTCCTTGCTCTTATCACCAAACTGCTGTTCCAATTCACCAGACTTGTGGCTGCGACGGAAAGTATTAGGGTGACCATTGGCCGGGCCGGTTTCGCGATAGTGTTCCAGTTTCGCACGGCGCTCTGCAATCAGCTTGTTTTCATCCAGTTGTTCAGTCATTTCAGTTTCTTCTCTACTTACAGCCCGGATTTAAGGCTGGCTTCAATAAATCTATCTAAATCACCGTCCAGCACCGCTTGGGTGTTACGGGTTTCCACGCCGGTACGCAGATCCTTGATGCGGGAATCATCCAGCACATAGGAACGGATCTGACTGCCCCAGCCGATATCTGACTTCAGCTCTTCGGCAGCCTGCTTTTCAGCATTCTGCTTTTTTAGCTCAAGTTCATACAATTTCGCTTTCAGCTGTTTCATGGCCGTTTCTTTGTTCTTATGCTGGGAACGGTCATTCTGACACTGAGTTACTGTGTTGGTTGGCACGTGAGTAATACGCACGGCGGATTCAGTCCGGTTTACGTGCTGACCACCAGCACCAGAGGCGCGATATACGTCGATACGCAGGTCTGCCGGATTAATCTCAATATCAATCGAGTCGTCGATTTCCGGATAGACAAACACCGAACAGAAGGAGGTATGACGGCGGCCACCAGAGTCGAACGGTGACTTACGTACCAGACGATGCACCCCGGTTTCAGTACGCAGCCAACCATAGGCATATTCACCACTGAACTTGATGGTGGCGCTCTTGATACCCGCGACTTCACCATCAGAGACTTCAATCAACTCAGGGTTAAATTGATGTTCTTCACCCCAACGCAGGTACATACGCAATACCATGTTGGCCCAATCCTGAGCTTCGGTACCACCGGAGCCGGACTGAATATCCAGGTAACAATCGGAAGCATCGCTGTCGCCAGAAAACATACGGCGGAACTCCAATTCTTCCAGTTCCTTTTCCAGTTTTCCCAGCTCGTGACCAGTCTCGTTGAAGGTGTCTTCATCATCCTCTTCAACAGCCAGCGCCAACAGCT
Source organism: Shewanella sp. A32 (assembly GCF_029167175.1). NCBI lineage: Bacteria > Pseudomonadati > Pseudomonadota > Gammaproteobacteria > Alteromonadales > Shewanellaceae > Shewanella > Shewanella sp. A32. The sequence continues at coordinate 25,105 of NZ_JARFTS010000006.1, read as the reverse complement.
CTTCGACATCTTCGAGCCCTTGGTCCATGTCATCGATGGTTTCAACCACCTTTTCCAAAGACACGCGCTCTTTACCTAATGCCTGTGCCCGTTCAGGGTCATTCCAGACTTCGGAGCTTTCCAGCTCGCGGACGACTTCTTCTAGACGCTCTTTCTTGGCGTCATAGTCAAAGATACCCCCTAAGGAGATCGGTACGTTCCGCCAGCTCCTTGATTTTATTTTTTACCGGATTTACTTCAAACATGTAGACTCTACTTTGCGTAATTTGATCGATAACACTGTATGCAAGCCGCGCATTTTAACCTAAGCCACGGCTGAAACCTATGGTGACAGCCAATATTGCTGAAAAAAATCCCACTGTCTCACTCGGGCAAGAACACCACCGATCAAAAAACGGCGCCCGCAGCGCCGTTTCTTATCGTTAAAGCAAGGTCACACGCGGAATTGACCAACCAGTTTGTCTAAGCGCTCGCCGCTGCCAGACACCTTCTCACTCATCTGTGCCGCCTCTTCACTCGACTGCATCAACTCAGACACAATCTCTTGGATCTTATAGATATTGTGGTTGATCTCTTCGGTGACAGAACTCTGCTCAGTCGCCGCAGTAGCAATCTGGGTACTCATGTCATTAATGGCAGTAACCGAAGAGGTCACCGCCCCCAGACTTTCAGAGATAAACTGCGAGGATTCCACACTGCGCTTACAGTTCTGCTGACTTTGCTCCATGGCAGCAACCGCCTGTCCGACCAATGTATGCAGTTCGCTCAGCATTTCATTGATTTCCAACGTGCTCGCCTGAGTGCGGCTGGCAAGGTTACGTACTTCATCCGCGACGACCGCAAAGCCTCGACCCTGTTCACCAGCGCGAGCAGCTTCAATTGCCGCATTCAATGCCAGCAGGTTAGTCTGTTCCGCGATACCGCCGATCACAGATAACACACTGTTGATCTTTTGCGACTGATCATTGAGCGACTTAATGTGGGCCGCCGCATTGTTGATTTCGTGCATCAGCGATGACACTTCAGTCAGCGAGGTATCGACGCACTGCTGTGCCTTGGCAACTTCCTCAGTAGCATCATGCGTTGCCTCTGCTACCTGATTAGTATTGCCGGCGACTTCCTGCGCAGTGGAAGACATCTCAGTGATAGCGGTCACGACCTGATCGGTTTCCTGATTGTGGTTAAACAGCTGTGAGGCGATGGACTTGCTTTGCTCGTGAATATGATGCGCCGCATCATTCAATTCGCGCGTGGTACTGGCCACATCCTGCATAATGCCTTGCAGCTTAACCATGAATTGGTTGAAGGCCTTACCCAGTTGAGCAATTTCATCGTTACCGGTAACGTGCAGACGTTTGGTGAGATCCCCTTCGCCTTTAGCAATATCATCGAGATTGCGCAGCATGTTGAGAATCGGATCGACCATCTTGCCGGACATCCAGAAGATGAGAAAAGCACTGACAACGACAATCAGCACAATCGCTGAGATGATCACCCAGATTTTGTTGAGGATCATCGCCTGAGCATCGTCGTGATAACTCGCCACCGTGGCATCAATATCATCGATGTAAGCCCCAGTGCCAATTATCCAGTCAGTTCCCGGAACCGTAGCCGCATAACCGATCTTATCGACTAAACTGGTAGTCCCCGGTTTCTGGAAATAAAAGGTTAAAAAGCCATCACCGCTGCGCGCGGCTTTAAGCAAACCCTGTACAATTTTGATCCCTTTGGGATCGGTCATATTGATCTGCTCCGTGCCTTCCAGTTTCGGTAACCGTGCGTGGAACAGGTTCTTCCCTTGACCATCGTAGATATAGAAATAACCGGCACTGCCAAAACTCACGTTACGTAAAGCAGCATTCACATCACCATTATGTTCACGCTGGTAGGCCACGATCTCCTTTGCAACTTCCGTTACATGTATCAATTCCTGACGTCGCTCATGGATAAGCTTGCCGCGAAATTCCTGCACATTTTCGTCCAACGAAGCAGATTCCATTATATAAGAAAATATGGCAACAGCAGTTCCACCGATCAGCATCGGTAACAGAGCCAACAACAACACCTTATTGCGTACACCTAGATTCATCACTGCGAAATTCCCGGTCCCGGATGGAGTGGTTGAAGTATAACGTATTAGAAAAATATGTTGTTAAGACTTTGATAAAAAGATGCTGATTTTACTTAATTAATGTGACGAGGTTTACCAAATTTACAGGTGATTAACGCAGATAATTTTCGAGTAAATATTCTATTTCTGGCAATTTAAATAAAGACATTTTTCATTGGTATGATCATCAAAAATGCACAATGGCAGCTTTACTGGATATCTGCTGCTCCTCGTCACATCCACTTAAACATTAATAACCAAATACCTTGAGCTGCGGTTGATATATTGCCAAGCCCCTTTACATCAGGCATTACGACGCAATAAAGCTAACACTTCAAAATGGTCGGTATGGGGAAACATATCAAACAGCTGCACCCGTTGCAGACAATACCCGTCGATCGCGGCCAAATCCTGTGCAAGTGATTGCGGGTTACAACTAGAATACAGAATATAAGCGGGTGCAAAGTCACTAAGTTGCTGACATAAGGCGTTGCCAATCCCCCGCCGTGGCGGATTAACAATAATGACATCTGGAACCTCAGTGGCATTTTTTCCCGCCGCAAAATCGGTGGAGTCCAGAGCCTGAAAGTTCACATTTTCCAGCCCCAGTTGCTGAGCTGACAAACGGGCACAGGCGATTGCTTCAGCCTCAATTTCGATACCGGTTAGTTGGGTGTCACCATTGGCACAATGCAAGCCAAAACCACCCACGCCACAAAACAGATCCCACACCGACGATGGTGCTATCGGCCGCAACCATTCTCTCGCCGATTGATAAAGCTGTGCCGCAACAACGGGATTGGTCTGAAAGAAGCTTTTAGGGCGAATATACAGTGGCACCTCATTAAACACCTCACGCAGACGCGGTTCCCCGGCAAGCCAGATTTCTTCTTCCCCTTCCAGACGCGCCATGTGCACCGGCTGCAGGTTAACCGTCACCACTTTTATTGAGGGAAATGCCTGTAATAATCCCGGCAACTGTCGTTCAATCCGCGGGATAGCCTCAGATGAGCGCAAGACAAAACGTAACATGAATTCACCGCTCACCTGCGCCCGGGTCAGCAAGATAAACTTCAATTCTCCGCGAGCTTTATCGATTCGATAAGGCGGAATGCCTGCTTGCTGGACAAACTGCTGCAACTGCTGAAGCAACTGCTGCATATCGGCAGGATATAGCGGGCAATCACACAAACTGACCGGTTCACCATCGGGTCCAGGGATGCCCAATATCGGTTGATGGGCAGCCCCAAGCACCACCATTTTAGCCTTGTTACGGAAACCGGTTTGCGGCCCGCTGACGGGAGGTAGCCACTCCTGAGCGGCAAACGGTGCCAACAGCTGTTGTAACAACGACTGTTTGGCAGCTAATTGTTCCGTTAGCGGTTGTTGAATATGACGGCAAGATTGACAACTGCCGGCAGCAAAATGATGACAAATCACGACACATTCCGAGACTGAAAATTAAGAGTGAGCTTGAGGGCTCTCCGGGCTGGCACACTTTAGCGGTTTTGACGTGAAAAATCACCTCAGGATAAGGGAGTCAACATCCGCAATAGCGGTCCGTTCGCCCAAGTGCTCCGCGATATGTATCAGCACCTGCGCGGCAGTGCTACGGAAAGTCGTGAGCTTGCCGCCATAGAGTGACAAAATATGCGGATGTGATGGCTGAGACAGTAACTGCACTTCACGCGTACGGGAAAAAGCACTGCTACTTCCCGCCGGTAATACGCGCATACCGCTGTAGCTGCCCACGATCTTTTGTTCCAACGACGCTACCGTTCCCGCCAACGGAAAGTAGTGTTGGTAGATCCCCAACAGATAATAGGTTTCTTCTTGGGTTAACTGCGGCTGAGGTGAATCGCAGTGGGTTTCTGTGGTACCTAACAGCGTCTGGCCGTTCCAAGGCATGACAAACACCACCCGCTCGTCAAAACAGGACTCCAGATACAATATTCCTGGCGGTGCCGGAATATCTAACAGCAGATGACTGCCCTGCACCCATTCGATCGCCTGAAATGCCAGGGGGGGGTGAACGTTTGAGAGGATCTCATTCACCCAGGCACCGGCAGTGTTAATCAACATATGACAGTAAAGCTGATGTTGCTGTCCTTGCTGATGGTAATGCACGGTACATCCTTTGGCGTCATGCTGAATGCCGATACATTCGGCCTTTTGCAACACCTCAGCACCGAGCGCTATCGCACTATTCACAACGGCTTCAGTGAGTTTTTTGTCGTCAGTTTGCGCGTCCCAATATTGGAACAAGTGCGTCATGCCTGCCAATTTTAGGCCCGGGAATTGTGCCCATTCTGATGCGGTTATTGACTGAAAACGCCCCAGCGGATCGGGCTGGCTCAACAACCCGTAAAGGCTTAATCCCGCACGAATCGTCAGTGCCCCACGACGGCTGTCCCGATACACCGGGATGTAGAATTTAACTGGATGGACTAATGATGGCGCTAACTGCAACAACTCTCGACGAGCTTTAAGTGCTTCATAAACGAGGTGGATCTGTCCGGTTTCCAGATAACGCAGGCCCCCATGGATAAGCTTGCTGGACTGTGAGGAGGTACCACTGGCAATCGCAGATTTTTCCAGCAGGACAACCGAATATCCGGCCGCTGCGGCACGCTGCGCAATGCCAGCGCCATTGATACCGGCACCAATGATCACAAGATCGACGGCTTTCATCGCAGTTATTCCGACAGTTGCGACCAGAGGCGATCGCATAACTGTTTGAGATCAGTGAACTGTTCCGGCGCTAGTCTCGTGCGGCAAAACATCTGTAACGGGATATTCATCGCCGATTCTCGCAATGCCCGGCCAGCCTCAGTCAACGCCAACACGCGCATCCGCTCATCCTGTTGGCTGCGGCCTCGGCAAACCAACCCTTTAGCTTCCAGGCGTTTAAGCAATGGCGTCAACGTGCCAGAATCCAGATGGAGCTGCTCCCCCAGCAGTTTTACACTGATCCCATTATTTTCCCACAGCACCATCATTACCAGATATTGCGGGTATGTCAGTTGCAGTTGCTCCAGGTAAGGACGATAAGCCCGCACCATAGCGTTGGCGGCTCGGTACAAAGAGAAACAGATTTGGTTCTCCAGACAGAGTGGATTTTCCGGCAATTTGTCACTCACAATCCAAGCGCTCCCGAATTGACATCGAATTGTACACAATATACTTGTATCCGCCGCAAATATCGATCCCGCCACAAAAGCCTCGCCAAATCGGTCTAATGCTTTACTGACAATACCTTATCTGCGTTGCCAATTTTTGTTTGCGATAAAATGGAATTGTAGCGGCAGCTAACGGTCAAAATTTTGACCTATCTGTCGCTGTCGCCGGGAAGCCGACAACCTCAATAAAGTGCCAAAATATTGTCTAACATACTGTTTTTTATTATAAATATTCACATTTATCGCTGTTAAACAATTGTCTTTGGTAGTCAGATGCGATAATGTAAAACACCGTAAATAGTTCCGGCCATCCACAGGGAGGGGATAATGCGTAGTTGGGTTCTAAGTACTGTTATCTGCTGTTTTGTGTCTGGCTCAGTGATGGCTAGCTGCAACGATGAACAAAAACTTGGTCAGGTAACCTATGCCAACAACAGTTCTTTTTTTTCAGCCAAAGACTCCAAAGGACTGGATCATATTAAAAAAATTGTCAGCAATAAGCAGGACGGCTACCTATTGTTGGAATTTAATCTATTCCCGTCTCCCGGTGATAAAAAGCAGCAACAATATAATTTATGGTTGGCCAATCGTCGTATCGATCGGGTCAAAAGTTACCTGTCGGTCGCCAATCTGCCGTTACCCATCATTACTCGAATCCGTACTGCTGCACCGGAAGAACAGCGGAATGTAGACATTCTGTGGTGTCCGACATCCACCATGGCAGACAATAGCAACGCAAAGAAACAATAAGTCACGGCCTCAAGTTTTCTGCTGCTTGCTGTCATGACTGCGCCAGTGCCGTCAGCATCTGCGCCTTATCTGCCGCCGTTAATATATCCGTCGAAAGATTTCTGAACTATACCTGAGCGCTTTGGTATTGCGGTTCATTTCAGCGGATATCGTTGTGCAATGCGAGTTAGCCGAATGAGAGCTATGTAGCAGACTAAATATCAACACCCTAAAAATTAACGACTTCTCAAGTATCTCACTTTGACGACTTTTTGGATGCGGATAACAGATTTACCGCACCGTCGTTAAGTCTGCAGCGCAGCTGTTGTACATTGAATATTGACAAGTTTTACCCTGGATGGGTGAAGCAGATCCTTCAATATCTTTATCATATGAGCAGGTATTTTATGTTCAGAACACTGCTGGTTTGCCTGTTGCTGAGTTTTGGTCTGGTACTAAATAACGCAGCCGCCACGGAAAATACTATTGAATGGCACAAAGTTGATGCGCAGGGACAGCTTAAAATTCCGCTGTATTTTGTTTGGTCGAAAACCTGTCCTCATTGTAAAGAGGCTCATCCCTTTATCGATTCTCTGCCTAAAAAATATCCCTGGATTGAACTACATACCTACATGGTAGGTGACAGTGGCACGCAGGAGATTTGGCAGCAATTAGCTGACGCCACCAAGACACAGGCCCGCTCCGTGCCATTTATGGCCGTCTGTGGCAAAACCGTTATCGGTTATTCCAGTCGCGAAGTCACCGGTGAATTTTTACTGAATCGTCTTAAAACCTGCTACCTGGAACAGGGCGGCACCTTAGCTGCCGATGAAATGCCGGATGAAAATGCGGCAACCGCACCAGCAGTAACTGCTGATAGCGACTCGCCGTTTGCAACATGTGGCAGTGATGCTGGTAATGGCGCATGTGATACTGCTACCCCTGTCGCGACCTCAGATATTCAGCCGGTGGAATTACCGCTGTTAGGAGTTGTGACGACCGATACCATGTCTATGCCCATTCTGACACTGGTGCTGGCCGGGGTGGACGCGTTTAACCCATGTGCTTTCTTCGTGCTGCTGTTTTTACTGTCCATCATGGTCAACGCCAAGAGCCGCGGTCGGATGTTACTGGTCGGCGGCATCTTTGTATTTTTCTCCGGTTTTATCTATCTGCTGTTCATGAGCGCCTGGCTTAATGTCTTTGAATTGTTAGGAGCCAGCGATGGCAGCATGATTATTCTGGTAGCCGGTTTGCTGGCACTGGTGGCGGGCTCGATCAACGTGAAGGAATATTTCTTCACTAAGGGCGAAGTGAGTCTGTCAATGACGGCCGAAAACCGCACCAGTCTGATCAAACGCATGGGCAAACTCTCCAGTGCCTCCAGTCTGACGACCATGATTATCGGCACCACAATCCTGGCAATTCTGGCCAATGCCTATGAACTCTTGTGCACGGCTGGATTTCCAATGATTTATACCAGTGTGCTGTCGATGCATAAGTTCCCGACCATGGAACGCTACATGTATCTGGTATTCTACAACGTGGTGTATGTCATCCCGCTGATTGCCATTGTGGTTGCCTTCAGTATGACGCTGGGCAAACGCAAGTTGACCGAGAAAGAAGGTCAGACACTGAAACTGATGTCAGGCATTATGATGCTGGGATTGGGCGGTACGCTGGCAGTTGACCCCACAGCACTGCAGAGTGTCACAGTAGCGATTAGCTTAATCCTCGGTGCAATTGTCGTCACCGCGATTATTGTCACAGCACGCAAACTGCGCGAGCGACGCCATAAAACCAAAATGGCCTGATTTGCGTAAATAAACAAACCCGGCGCCATTGTCGGGTTTGTTTATTGGGATAATTGCATTAGAGTGAATGCAACTTCTGATAAAAACAGGGCTCATTATGGCCGTTAATCTCAATGTGCACCCGACTGCGATAGGAAATGTGCAGACAGCGGTTGCCGTAAAAGTGGCTCAACTGTCCAAGCAGCAGATGCAAGCTGAAGGCAATATAGCCTTGCAACTCATCAATGCCACAACTCCGGCCGATCAAGCTGATGCTCCAGCAACTGCGGGTAACCTTGGTACGATTATCAACACCACAGCCTGAGGTCAGAAGATGCCGACTGGGTACACATATCTCATGGTGTGATTGGCAATAAAAAACCGGCATAGCCGGTTTTCTTATTGCAATTAGCACCTGCAATTAAGCCGCTTTTTCATCACTTGACTGACGGATCAAATAATCAAAGGCACTCAATGCAGCAGTCGCTCCGGTTCCCATGGAAATGATGATCTGCTTGTAGGGCACTGTAGTTGCATCACCTGCGGCAAATACACCTGGCATAGAGGTAGCACCCTTGGTGTCGACAATCACTTCACCGAAGCGGGTCAGTTCAATCTCACTTTCTTTTAGGAATCCAGTATTGGGTACCAGACCAATCTGCACAAAGATACCCGCCAAAGCCAGCTGCTTCTGTTCACCACTGTTGCGATCTTTGTAAGCCAAACCGGTCACCTTACTGCCATCCCCAATAACTTCGGTGGTCTGGGCACTGGTGATGATATCGACATTACGCAGTGATTTGGCTTTTTTCACCAGCACATCATCGGCCCGCAGCGTGTCAGCGAATTCCAGTACAGTGACATGTTCCACAATACCGGCCAGGTCGATAGCAGCTTCGATGCCTGAGTTACCGCCACCAATCACGGCGACTTTTTTACCTTTGAAAAACGGGCCGTCACAATGCGGACAGTAAGCCACACCCTTAGTGCGATATTCAGCTTCACCCGGTACGCCCAATTCACGCCAGCGCGCACCTGTCGCCAGGATCACGCTTTTACTCTTCAGGGTGGCACCGCTTTCCAAGGCGACAGCAATATCACTGTCACGACTGACATTGGCAGCACGCTGCCCGGTAATGATATCCACGCCGTATTGTTTCACATGTTGTTCCAGTGCAGCAGACAGTTTTGGACCTTCGGTATACGGCACCGAGATAAAGTTCTCGATACCGACAGTGTCCATCACCTGACCACCAAAACGTTCGGCAACCAGACCAGTACGAATACCTTTACGCGCGGCATAAATTGCCGCAGCGGCCCCTGCAGGACCACCGCCCACGACCAGCACGTCATAAACCGGTTTGTCATTCAGCGCCGCCGCTTTTTGTTCAGAGGCACCGCTGTCAACTTTGCTGACAATCTCTTCCAGCGTCATACGGCCCTGACCAAAATGTTCACCATTGAGGAACACTGCGGGTACGGCCATGACGCCACGTTGATTGACTTCTTCCTGGAACAACGCGCCATCGATCATCACGTGCGTGATGTTTGGATTAAGGCTTGCCATCAGGTTCAGTGCCTGTACCACATCGGGACAGTTATGACATGACAGCGAAATATAAGTTTCGAAGTGATATTCACCTGGCAAGTTGCGGATCTGCGCTAACAGTTCCGGTGCGGCTTTAGAGGGGTGACCACCCGCCTGTAGCAGCGCCAACACCAGCGAAGTAAATTCATGCCCCATCGGCACTCCGGCAAAATTGACCCGTGGGGATTGTCCTTTGGGCGCCACCGCCATGCTTGGCGTACGCGCATTGTTCACCGGTGTCAGCGAGATTTTGTCGGACATTGCCGCCAATTCCTGAGCCAGTTCTGCGACTTCGCGAGATTTATCACTATCGTCACTGGACACGCTAAGCTCAATCGGCTGCTTGATATACTGCAGATAGCTGTCCAGTTGTTTTTTCAAATTAGCGTCTAACATGAACGTGTCCTGTGAAAAGAAATAGCATTAAAGGGTCCGGCTCGCCGCCGTAACGGTCGAGCCGGAAGGGACGCAGTCTTAAATTTTGCCTACCAGGTCCAGAGATGGTGCCAGAGTGGCTTCACCTTCACGCCATTTAGCAGGGCAAACTTCACCTGGGTGAGCAGCAACATACTGAGCGGCTTTGATCTTACGCAACAGGTCTTCAGCATCACGACCAATCCCTTCAGCGGTAACTTCGATGGCTTGAATAACGCCTTCAGGGTCAATCACAAAAGTGGCACGGTCTGCCAGGCCTTGACCTTCACGCATCACACCGAAGTTGTTGCTGATAGTGCCAGTCTGGTCGCCCACCATGAAGTATTTGATCTTGGCGATAGTTTCAGAGCTGTCATGCCAAGCTTTGTGAGTGAAGTGAGTGTCAGTAGACACTGAGTAAACTTCAACACCCAGCTTTTGCAACTGGTCGTAGTGATCGGCCAGATCACCCAGCTCAGTTGGGCATACGAAGGTGAAGTCTGCAGGGTAGAAGAACACAACAGACCACTTGCCGATCAGACTCTGTTCGGTGACTTCAACAAATTCACCATTGTGGAATGCAGTAGCGGTAAAAGGTTTAACAGCAGTATTCAGTGACTGAACCATGTGAAAGCTCCCATATTTTTGGTTGGATACAGAGGACAACGTCCGTCGCTGTCCTTTTGTTGAGAGCCATAATAGTCAGCGGGAAGTAAAGAATAAAACAGATAAAAACTATCGTTACAATCGGTTTTTTAGAACTGCACATTTTGCCATTCGGCAAATCGATTAAGTGATAACTGTAAATCGAATCCCAACTTTTGCGATAAGGCCATGGCCTGGCGCTTCAACTCGACCTGCCCCGCGGGTAATGCCTTAGCGGTAGCAAACACAACCCAGTTACCACTGCCGGTTAAACAGGCGTATACCGACGGAAATAGCGCCTGAAGCTTGGCCAGCAATTCAGCATCACGGCTGTGTTCTTTCCAGCAGTTTAAAATAAGCACGCCGTCAGCTTTTAATTGTTGCTGACACCGCTGCAAAAAAGCCGTCGAAAGCGCACCGGCAGCAATCCCTTCACTGTCAAACAGATCGCAAAATAGCATATCTACCCGCTTATGCTGTGATTGTGCGAGATAGTGCAAGGCATCCGCTTCTATCAAAGTCAGCTTTTTTGACAACGGCAGCCGAAAATAGCGTTTACAGAGTTCGATCACCGCCGGACGCAATTCTATCGCGGTAATGCGAATCGCCGCGTCAAACTGGCGCAGTGCATGAATTAACACGCCGCCGCCAAGTCCCAGTACCATTACGCTACGCGGTTGGCCGAACAGCAGCGCTAATAACATCGCACGCAGGTAAGTATGTTTGGGAATATGCGGCGTGGCTTTTAAAAGCTTGCTTTGTTCATCATGTTCGCCAAATGCCAGTATCCGCTGTTCGGCATCTTCTAAAACGAAAATGCTACCCCATTGATCTTTGGCTGTAGCTAGTGTGCGATATTCACGCATAAACAAAGGACTCGACAACGCGGACTTTAAACCTGGAGGCCAAAGCCGTTAACATGGAGACACAGCATACAGGTTAACCCAGGAGGAGTCGAAGCCTATGATGACCCACATCCTCATCGTCATTTTGTATCTCAGCGCTTTTGCATTCATTCAACGACGCGTGGTGAAAGGCGTACGTGAATACGGCCAGCTTAAACATATCAACACCGCCCGCGTCAGTCTGGTCAGTAAATTCATTACCATACTGCTGTTCTTTCTGACGTTGTCACTGATGGCAATTTCCCTGGGGCTGGGATACCAGGATGTTTCACTGTTTGTCTCATCAGCCTTTGCTGTACTGGGGGTAGCACTGTTTGCCCAGTGGTCCATTCTGAGCAACTTAACGGCAGGAATTCTGATTTTCTTTGTATTTCCCTATAAGGTCGGTGAACGTATCCGGATTGTCGATGCCGATGAAGACATTAGTGGCATCTTGCAGGAAGTCGCATTGTTTCATTTATTGATCAAACGCGATAATGGCGACACCATCACCTACCCCAACAGCCTGGTATTACAAAAAGCGGTATTAAAACTGCAGTATCAGACGGCTGTTGCCAAGGACACTGAAACTCCAGCCGCAGATGAAGAGCACCGCCAGGCATGAGGCTTGGCGGCTCGTGGCCTGCCGTTAAAACAATTCGTTGCCACAGGGTTGATTCCCGAGCACTTGTTTAATGTTGTTGAGGGTCGTCTCAGCAATGTTATCCAGTGCTTCTCTGGTCAAAAATGCCTGGTGACCGGTAAAAATCACATTGTGACAGGCAGACAAACGACGAAAGACATCGTCGTGGATCACTTCATTGGATTTGTCTTCGAAGAACAGCTCTTTTTCATTCTCGTAAACATCCATTCCCAGTGCCCCAATCTGCCCCAGTTTCAGCGCTTCCATCGCATCAACGGCATTAAGCAAGCCGCCACGGCTAGTATTAATCACCATCATGCCGGGTTTCATTTTGGTGAAACTTGTCGCGTTCAGTAAGTGATGGTTTTCCTTCGTCAGCGGACAATGCAGACTGATGATATCGCTTTGACTGAACATGGTATCGAGGTCGGTGTAACTGGCACCCAGTTCCACCACAATTGGATTTGGATAGGGATCATAAGCGAGCACCTTACAACCGAAGCCTCGCAGAATACGAATGGTGGCGACGCCTATTTTGCCCGTACCAATCACGCCAACAGTTTTGCCATACATGTTGAAGCCGACCAGCCCTTCTAGCGAGAAATTCGCATCACGGGTACGCTGATAGGCCTTATGAATTTTACGATTGAGCGTCAGCATCAACGCCACGGTATGTTCTGCCACAGACTCCGGGGAATAAGCCGGGACATTCACCACTTTCATTCCCAGCCGTTTGGCGGCATCGAGATCAACGTTATTAAAACCAGCACAACGCATGGCGATTACCCGCGTGCCACTGGCATATAACTCAGCGAGTGTGTGTTCACACAGATCGTCATTAACAAAGGCACAAATGACTTCAAACCCCAGCGCTAGCTTCACCGTTTGTTGACACAAACGATAATCGAAAAACTCTATTTGAGCGCCTAATCCCATTTGTTCATTCATGGCAGAGAAATGCTGAATGTCGTATCGCTTAGCACTGAAAAAACCAATTCTCATCGGTATGCCCTCAAAAATAGTGATTGTTTGAGTGTATTGGAAAAACACACGCCTGTCTTGAGACATTGTGGCCGCCGCCCGGGCATAAAAAAGCGGACACTATGGTCCGCTTTGATGTCTGACAGTTACTGCCTGATGCAGTTTGTTACCGCTGAGGCTTAATTGCCTTTTACGTATTTGGCAGCAGAAGCTCCGGCAATGCGACCAAAGGTCACGATATCAGAGATAGCATTGCCGCCGAGGCGGTTAGCACCATGAACACCGCCAGTTGCCTCACCTGCAGCAAACAAGCCCTTGATGGTTTTACCATCTTTGTTCAGTACTTCAGCCTGAGTGTCAATCTTCAAACCACCCATGCTGTGGTGAACAGCAGGTTTTACTTCAATCGCATAATAAGGAGCAGTCGCCAATTCACGCGGCAGGTTAGGACGTTCAAACTGAGTATCTTTGCCTGATTTCACGTAGCTATTGTATGCGGCAACAGTTTTTTCAAGCTCGGCCGCAGGCATTTTCAGCTGCGCCGCCAGATCTGCCAGGGTATTGCCTTGATTAACAATGCCTAGATGAATGTAATTCTCAATTTTTTTCAGACTCTTACGTACTGAATCATCAAACACTAAGAAGGCACTTTCACCAGTTTGCTTCAGGATCGCTGCAGAAGCTTTATCGCGTGTAGTGATTTCATTGACAAACCGATCACCCTCGCGGTTGACCAGAATGGCGCCGTTACCACGTACCGCTTCAGTTACCATCACACCACCAACAGGAGACCAGGTTGGATGTGCTTGGATATATTTCAGATCGCGAGTTGCAGCACCTGCGGCCATCGCGACATCCAGACCATCGCCAGTAGCGCCTGGATGGTTAGTCGCAGCAAAGCCTTTCAGGGCCGGGTCGTACTTGGCAACGCGTTCGTTGTTCTTGGCAAATCCACCAGTGGCCATAATCACGGCTTTAGCCTTGATAACGTAATAACCGGTATATTTGCCTTCAACCAATACGCCAGTGGCATTGCCAGCAGCATCTTCCAGTATCCGCACCACTCGGCTGTTAAAACGCATATCGGCGCCACTCTTAACTGCGGCGGTATAGAGAACTTGTGCCACATGAGCACCAACACCGGCACCACCGGTTGGACGGTGAGCACGGTTAACACTGGCGCCCCCCATACGACCTACGTCACTCATATCCGCACCGAGTGAGGTCAACCAATCGATAGAATCTGAAGAATCTTCCGCCAACACTTTGACCAGTGCAGGATCGTTAACGTTATGACCACCTTTCATGGTGTCATCAATCATGATGGACACTTTATCCTGAATGCCTAACTTCGCCTGAAACTTGGTTTCCGCAGCATTCATACCACCGGCAGCCAATTTGGTATTACCACCCGCTATGGGTTCTTTTTCAAGCAAAATAACTTTAACGCCATTTTCATGCGCCGAAACAGCAGCAGCCAGACCGGCACCACCAGATCCGACAATCACCACGTCGGTTGTGTCACGAGGACCTGCGGCAATAGCCTTATCCTGGGCTTCTTTATTCACATCAACAGGAACAAATTTACGTTCCCACTTGCCACCGAATGGCATGTCGAAACCAAAGCTATGGCAGGCATCGCAGTACGCCACTGACTTCTCGTGGCCTTTATGACAAGTAGTACAAGCGATATCACCAATCAGGTGAGACTTATGAGGAGAAACCTTTAATTTCTTTTCTGCATCCTGTGCAGCCAAGTCGTTTAGTGAACCATGGCAACTAACGCACTGTTGATTTTCATGAGTAAGATTGTCATCAGTGGGGCCTTTTTGGGAAACGTGACAGGTTGTACAGTCCCCCATCTGCTGGTGAAAATCTGCCAGAACCTCTGGTGCTGCATATGCCGATCCCGCGATAAATCCAGACAATGCCAACACTAGGCTGGTTCGTTTAAATAAGACAGAGAACATAAAATGTTCCTCCAAAATGATCTTTAACGCTGTAATAATAGTCACGCCAAACAGGATTTTTTAATATTTGAACGATATATCACCATTTGGCATATCTCCCAATTAAAAAATATCATTTGGTAATTAAACGGATATTTAACTCAATCACAAAAAATTCAGCACAATAGTTTTGAAACTAAAGTTCACACACCACCATTTAATATTAATTTTCAGTTAATATTTAAAAGTGCGTTATTAATATTAAAGGATTCATGGTTTATTAATTTAAACTTAAAATTATTTAGCAAATGCTTTATGATTAAAGCAGAAAATACGCCGCACAGGAGCTGAGCAGCAGATGAGTATGACTAATCCACCTTCAGAACGCTTCTTCCGTATTCAACGGATGGCTAAAACCACGCTGCGGGCACTGCATATCCTAGGCGTTGCGGGCGCTGGTGGCGGCATCCTATTGCAGGTGCCAGATGAACAATGGCGTATTTATTGGATTATGACCATGGTATCAGGTGTATTGCTGATGGCTTGGGAGGTACTTCGTGACTGGACCTGGCTGATACAGATGAAAGGCGTATTGACTATTGCAAAATTACTCATATTGATGTGTTTCATCATACTGCCTGAATATAAACCAGCGCTGGTAACCATGATTATCTTATTATCCGTAGTGGTGACACATGGCCCTTCTTCATTAAGGCACTACTCAATTATTCATGGTAGACAAATACATGGTAAGGATGAAATTAAAGGATGACGCCTATTAAATTAATCACGACATATAATTGGGCAAATACTAAACCATTAAATAGCTTAAAAGTCCTAGATTTAGCCTGTGGTTCTGGTCGCAATGGTGCTTGGTTTGCAGAGCATGGAGCGGAAGTTACTTTCGTCGACCGTAACGCTGCGGCTTTTGACAATCTACAAACCGCCTTCCCTCATTGTCATTTTGTTCAGGCAGATTTAGAAGGAAACGCCCCTCCAGCACTGACGGTCTTTGATGTTGTGCTAGTAGTTAACTATTTACATCGACCGTTAATGAACTGGATAGCAGACCGACTTGATGAAAATGGCCTGCTGTTTTACGAAACCTTTAATAAACGACAAGCCGAATTTGGTAAACCAAGTAACCCGGATTTCCTGCTCCAGGATTTTGAGTTACTTCACACATTTGCCAAATTGCAAACATTGCATTACTTTGAGGGAAAGCTCTGTAGTGAGGGAGAGCCACAGCAAAAAGCACAACTGATTGCTGTCAATCTGGCTCAGAGCTAATGGCAACGACATTAAAGGACGCAGCACATGTTTTTTCCCTACCCGGAGCAATACCGGTTGGCGATGCCGCCGATAATCACCGCGTTAATGGTGTGCTGGTCGCTGCTGGGACACGCAATTTTTGGAGATACCAGCCAATTTGCGTTGGTGATATTGCTCCTGCTATTTCCGCTGGTGCTGGGACTACATCTCTATCTCATTTGGGATGCCGGGGGTCTGAAACGACTGGACCAAGCATTTTATGCCTTTGTGCATGGGACATTAGCGTTCGTCGTATGGACCTTTTGTATTATGCATCTGGCGGGTAATAGCTTTGCCTGATGGCTAAAGCCAGGTGTTAATCACGCCGGTACTTGCATCCTCTGACGCTCACAGGTAAATTTGCGGTCCGTTCGCAGGAGGCCTGCCAGATGAGCGATTTTACCTATAATCCACCCCGACTCCCTTGGCTTGATATTCTTTATCAGGACCGAGATATCATAGTGATCAATAAGCCTTCAGGGTTACTTTCCGTTCCTGGACGGGCAGCCGAACATTATGACAGTGTGTTTAGCCGCGTATTGCAGCTACACCCACAAGCGCAGGTGGTACATCGCCTCGATATGGCGACCTCGGGGCTTATTGTTCTGGCATTACGACGCAACGCAGAACGTGAGCTGAAACGACAGTTTCAGGATCGTGAAACACATAAAATCTACTATGCCCGTATTGCTGGCCGACTCGAACATAATGGTACGGTTGATCTGCCACTGATCTGTGACTGGCCGAACCGCCCTCGCCAAAAAGTCGATTATGAAATAGGTAAACCTTCGGTCACACATTATGAAGTGATTTCTTACGGTCAACGTTCGACTCTGGTAAAACTGACACCGATAACCGGCAGGTCGCATCAACTGCGTGTGCATATGATGTCGTTGGGGCACCCGATTCTGGGTGACGGCTTTTATGCGGATGCCGACACCAAAGCGTTAGCACCAAGGTTGCTCCTCCATGCGGCACAGCTAAGTTTTAAACACCCATATTCTGGCGAAGTCATGACATTTAATTCACCAGTGCCGTTCTGCCTGCCAATGGCTGGACAGTAGCCGTTGAATTATTTCTTTACAGGACATTTGGCATAAAATTGCGATGTTCTCTGGTAAATGAACAATAAAAAACGTAAATTTATGCTTGATAAAAAAAACTAAAGGCAAGTGATTGTGGATACATCATTTCAAAGAGACCAACTGGATAACCAAATCCTTGAGGCGCTGATGCAGGATGCACGCACGCCCTTCGCAGAACTGGCTAAACGTTTCAACGTAAGTGCCGGTACCATCCACGTTCGGGTGGAAAAGATGAAGCAGGCTGGCATTATCATTGGGGCCCAAATCACCGTAAACCCAAAAGCCTTGGGTTACGACGTGTGCTGTTTTATCGGGATTAACCTGAAGAGTGCAGGTGACTACCCTGCGGCGATTTCCAAGCTCAATGCCTTGGAAGAAGTTGTGGAAGCGTATTACACCACCGGTAATTACAGCATCTTTGTGAAGGTGATGTGCCAATCTATCGAAGCGCTGCAGCACGTGTTAATCAATCGCATACAGTCGATTGATGAAATTCAATCGACTGAAACATTAATCAGTCTGCAAAATCCGATTGTACGCGCAGTAAAACCGTAACAAACTGATCTCAAAAAACAAAAGGTCGTTAATTCGGCCTTTTGTTGTTGGCTCAATCGACCTCGAACAGCTGCGTCATTATTTTGTATAGCTCAGTGCCTTGCTGCACTGCTGCCGAGGCAAAATGTAAAATTGCTGCGCCATCTTCAGGTGCGGTCAATAACTGCTCCTGTTCATCAATCGCTAAATCCAGTCTTAACAACCGCACCAATGGCTCACCAGCCTTAACCAAAGCGCCCGGAGCTGCAAGGTATTGCACTAGTCCGGCTCTTGGTGCGTGAAATTTACGATAGTTGTGCAAATAACAACCGTAACGTTTCATTTCCAGAGGTGCAATGGCTTCGGCCACAACACCACGGCAGTGCAAGAATGCCAGAATATTCTGTGCATCCTGGTGTGCCTGCGCCATATCGATCAACTCCTGGTTCCCCAGCTCCAGCGTAAATGCGGCCACAGGCACCGCCAACTTTCGCTGTTGAGACGCCAGGTAATCGGTTAACCGCCACCAGGGACAGAAGATCGCTTCATCCATGGCTCCGCCAAAAAGATTGGGAATAAACAGGGTAAACGGAATTGAAAACTCTTTCGCAGCCTGTTGCTGATATGCCGGACAATACAGATGCTGACAAGATTTCGGCCCCGTATGCAGGTCTAGCACAATATCAGCCTCACTCGCCATCAGCTGTAACGTGTAAGCCAGCCGTTGTCCGGTCGTCACCCCCCAAGGACTTTGCAGACGCCGCTGCAGGTTAGTCTGTAGCGCCTGGCGATAGGCGCTGACCAACTCAGCGTCTGCAAGGTGATAATGTTCGCTAACCCACTGCGCCAGCGGCAACTGATTATCCAGATATTGTCGATTCCAGTTCTCACCACTGATGGGATCAAAGCGTCCGAGGGTAAATTCACCGCTTTTCTGGTTAATCCCTAGCGGATTTGCTAAAGGTACCAGCGTGACATTGCCTTTCGGTGGGTGCGCTTGCCAATAACGCAGCAACTGCAGGATAACCGCGTTACCCTGCACTTCGGCACCATGCACATTCGCCTGAATATACACGGATGGGGCTGAGGCATCAGTGCCAATAAACCGATATACCGGTACTGTCAGCGGTTGTCCCGCGGCCAGTTCACCTACCGATAACCGCTCAGGCTGCATCAGACTTGCTCGACGTTTTCAAATAGCGAACGGTGCAATGCCGCAACAACATCCGCTGCTTCTGCCTCATGCACCAATACACATAGGTTATGAGGACTGGCGCCCTGGCATATCATTCGGACATTGTGCGATGCTAACACGCCAAAGACCTGCTGACAGATACCCGCAGTAGTCGCAATACGGTTACCAATAATCGCCACCAGTGCCAATTTATCCTCAACCCGCACACGGCAGTGTTGTGATAGCTCCTGCAGCAGCGCTTCCGTCAATAATCCCTGGCCACTGGACTCAGAACCGGTTTTATCCAGTGTCAGTGATACGTTCACTTCTGAGGTAGTGATCAAATCTACCGATATCTTATGGCGCGCCAGCGTTGCAAAAGTTTCCGCCAAAAAACCTTGAGCATGCAGCATCTGCAAGCTATGCAGGTTCAACAATGTTTGATCACGTCGCAAGGCTACCGCGCGGTACACCGGTGGATTTTCCACCTGATGACGGATCCAGGTTCCCCCTTTTTCAGGTTCTTTACTGGAGCCGACGAAAACTTGAATTTGCTGTCTTACCGCAGGCAAAATTGTTGCCGGATGCAACACCTTCGCACCAAATGTTGCCATCTCAGCGGCTTCATTGAAACTGATCTCTGGGATAGGTCTGGCGTTAGGTGCTAAACGCGGATCGGTAGTATAAATACCGGCGACATCGGTCCAGATTTCAACAGCGTTAGCATCTAATGCTTCAGCCAGCAATGCGGCCGAGTAATCGCTGCCACCCCGCCCCAAGGTAGTGGTACAGTTATTTGCATCAGCACCGATAAAGCCTTGAGTCACAAGTAACTGCTCACTAAGCTGCGGCAGCAATTGCGCTTGCGCTAATTGACGGATCTCCGTAATCTGCGGTTCTGCTCTGCCGAAGTTGCTATCGGTACGCATTACCTGGCGCACATCAAACGCACTGGCCTTCGCCCCCTTTTCCCGTAATACAGCAGCAAACAATACAGATGAACACCGCTCTCCTAACGACAGCAGATCATCGATGATTGCTTTATCGGTATTTTTTAGCAACTGCTGACTCAGTACATCTACCCGAGTGAGTAGCGCGTCAACGTCGGCGGCAACATCATCATTGCGCGGTAATTTATCCACAATCGCATATTGAATGGCGGCAATTTTCTTTAGTACCGCTAACCGCTGTGGTTCAGTTACACCAGGTTGTGCTAATTCCACCAACAGATTAGTGACCCCACTAGAGGCACTCACGACAACTAAGCGGGTGGCAGGATTAGCCAGTACGATATCGGCGCAGCGTCCCATCGCAAAATAATCCGCGACAGATGTACCACCAAATTTAGCAACAACGAGAGACATTACCTTACCTCCCTAGGACAAGGAGATAACAGGAGAAATAACATTGAATTCATAATCAGCCCCGAACAAAATTCGTTCGAAGAGCCTGGTGCTGATACAAAGGCACCCTGAGAAAGGGAAAATGATCCTCACCAGAAGCTCTCCACCATAAAAAGGTGACAGTCATCAGGATTCAGCCTGAACAACCGACCAGAGGATCCGCCAGATGATCCTGTAGCCTCGGCGTTAATCTCCCTCATGAACCGTTATCGGAGATTGGCCTCCTCGAGTTCACTACCTAGTTAACGCTCCTCTTCTGTTTCCCCGCGATTAAAGCGGGGACGCCGACATTACCAACAATAGACGCACTAAGTCAACGATAATTTCTTCGCTGCCAACTTTCTGCGAAGATTAGTAAAATTCAGTCACAAAATTCAGGCAACTCTGAGACGATATGAACCCGCTGACTGAACGGCCCCATCACTTCTGTTTGTCGACTGTCCCGACACGACACCAGATAAAGGACATCTTCCTGCACATAGTAATATGCATTCTGTTGATACTTACTGGCTAATTCACTTGCTTGCTCGTGACTGACAAACAGCACCCAACTTTTCTCCATATGGCTGTGATCTGGCGCAGTACCAATGATTACCCGGTATGGCACCAATAACTGCTCAATATCGCGTTGTAAGGCACGATCTAAAAGTCGATTTTGACAGGGTTCTAACTCTTGCCCTTGCGGGTTATGTGCGGTAATGATGGCAAAGGGTAAAGCAGAGGACAATGGCTGTGTAAGAAGAAAGCAGCAATCCAGGTAGTGTTGCCAAAGTTGTTCTAATCCGTCATTCATCAATCAGTAGCCCCTGAAGTAACCGGCGCCAGTTTAACAAAAGCTGAGGCACTCACCTAGTCTCTGAAACACTGTGTCATAAAATTGATGTTACTTTACGAAATTTTGCTGACTCTCGGCTGAATACCAACAGCATTTGTTAACATTTCATTTGTTAACAAATGCACAATAAGAGTACAATGTTAATACTCATCACAAATCGGTCATGTTTGTGCTGGCCGCTGGACATAGCGGTCACGATGTCTGACCAAAGCCCTTTGTGGTGCGCTTAAGCATCCGAAGGAAAATAAACTGGATATCTATGGAAATCAGGAACTAATTTCATCTCTGGATATCTCAGTTAATACAATTCGCGTACTGGTAACAACCGTATGCCAAAATTCAACTAATCATGCAGTGCCGACAATGTAATTTGGTTTCACCAGTACTGGAATGAAGTCATCAGGATTCATAGAAAGCAATTGAACATGAGCTCCGCTCGTGGTTAGAACAATCTGATTTATTAGGTACATGATATGCAGAACCCGCACATTCTTATCGTAGAAGATGAAGCAGTTACCCGTAACACGCTGAGAAGTATTTTCGAAGCTGAAGGATACGTTGTTACTGAAGCCAATGATGGCGCAGAAATGCACAAAGCCTTACAGGATAACAAGATTAACTTGGTCGTTATGGATATCAACCTGCCCGGTAAAAATGGGTTATTGCTCGCACGGGAACTGCGTGAAATCAATAATATCGGTTTGATTTTCCTCACTGGCCGTGACAACGAAGTGGATAAAATCCTGGGGTTGGAAATCGGTGCAGATGATTACATCACCAAACCATTCAATCCACGAGAATTAACCATTCGCGCGCGTAACCTGTTGACACGTGTTACCACAGCGGGCACTGAGCCGGAAGAAAAATCTGCGGTTGATAGCTATAACTTCAATGGCTGGAGTTTGGACATTAACAGCCGTTCGCTGGTCAGCCCAGAGGGTGAATCTTATAAGCTGCCGCGTAGCGAATTTCGTGCCATGCTCCACTTTGTGGAAAACCCTGGCAAAATTCTGACTCGTGCAGAACTGCTGATGAAAATGACAGGACGTGAACTGAAACAACACGACCGTACTGTGGACGTAACTATCCGCCGCATCCGTAAGCACTTTGAAAGCCATCAGGATACTCCGGAAATCATCGCTACTATCCATGGGGAAGGTTATCGTTTCTGTGGTCATCTGGAAGCTTAATTGTTCCATCTGAACTAGATTTTTATGAAGCCAGCGATTAGCTGGCTTTTTTATCAATTATTTTTGTCATAAAAAAACCCGCCAAATGGCGGGTTTTTTCTTCACTAAGCAAGCTTATTTAGCAGCTTTTTTAGCTTTGGTTTCAGCAATAACTTTTTCTGCAACGTTGGCAGGACATGCAGCGTAGTGTGAGAACTCCATAGAGAACTGACCACGACCTGAAGTCATTGTACGCAGAGTACCGATATAACCGAACATTTCAGCCAATGGCACGTCAGCCTTAACGCGTACGCCAGTCAGGCCAGCTTCCTGATCCTTGATCATGCCGCGACGACGGTTCAGGTCACCAATCACATCACCGACGTTAGCGTCTGGAGTGAACACGTCAACCTTCATGATAGGTTCCAGCAGCTGTGGACCCGCTTTTGGCATAGTCTGACGGAACGCAGCCTTCGCAGCAATTTCAAACGCGATAGCTGATGAGTCAACTGCGTGGTAAGCACCATCAATCAGTTCAACTTCTACGTCCAGTACAGGGAAGCCTGCTAGAGGGCCTTCTTTCATCATAGATTCGAAACCAGATTCAACAGCTGGCCAGAATTCACGAGGTACGTTACCGCCCACTACTGAAGACACAAACTTGAAGCCAGTGTTGGCTTCACCTGGTTTGATGCGGTAATCAATCTTACCGTACTGACCAGAACCACCAGACTGTTTCTTGTGAGTGTAGCTATCTTCAACGGCTTTAGTGATAGTTTCACGATAAGCCACCTGTGGCGCACCTACGCTCAGTTCAACACCGTGAGTACGTTTCAGAATGTCGACTTTGATGTCCAGGTGCAATTCACCCATCCCTTTCAGGATGGTGTCGCCAGTTTCCTGGTCAGTTTCCACCTGGAATGATGGATCTTCAGCAACCATTTTACCCAGTGCGATACCCAGTTTCTCAGAAGCACCTTTGTCCTTCGGAGTTACCGCAATAGAGATCACTGGATCTGGGAAGATCATAGGTTCCAGAGTACATTCGTGCTTAGGATCACACAGAGTATGACCGGTCTGAACGTTCTTCATACCTACTACAGCGATAATGTCACCGGCCTGAGCAGAATCGATTTCGCTCCGGTCGTTAGCATGCATCATCACCATACGGCCGATACGTTCGGTCTTGCCGGTAGCGCTGTTCAGGATGGTGTCGCCTTTCTTCATCACACCTGAATAGATGCGAACGAAGGTCAAGGCACCAAAACGGTCATCCATGATCTTGAATGCCAAAGCGCGCAGTGGTTCATCCACAGAAACAGTGGCAACTTCGCCAGTTTCTTCACCAGTTTCTGGGTCAGTCAATGGCTGAGGCACAACTTCAGTTGGAGAAGGCAGATAATCAACTACCGCGTCCAACAACAGCTGCATACCTTTATTCTTGAATGCAGAACCACAGAATGTGGGGAAGAACGACAGATTGATTGTACCTTTACGGATACAACGCTTGATATCGTCGATAGAAGGTTCTTCACCTTCCATGTAAGCTTCCATCAGATCATCATCCTGCTCAACGGCAGTTTCGATCATCTGTTCACGGTACTCTTCAACCAGATCAACCATGTCAGCAGGCACGTCTGTCACAGTGTAGTTTTCTGGCAGACCTGAATCATCCCATACATAGGCTTTGCGGGTCAGTACGTCTACCACACCAGTGAATTCGTCTTCACGACCGATAGGCAGAGTCATTACCAATGGAGTAGCCGCCAGTACACGTTTGATCTGACCAACTACACGCAGGAAGTCTGCACCCATACGGTCCAGTTTGTTTACGAAGATCAGACGAGCAACTTCTGATTCGTTAGCATAACGCCAGTTGGTTTCGGACTGAGGTTCTACACCGCCGCTACCGCAGAATACGCCAACACCACCGTCCAATACTTTCAGAGAACGATAAACTTCAACAGTGAAGTCAACGTGCCCAGGAGTGTCGATGATGTTAAAACGGTGGTCTTTCCAGAAGCAGGTGGTCGCAGCTGACTGAATGGTAATACCACGTTCAGCTTCCTGCTCCATGAAGTCCATGGTTGAAGCGCCATCATGTACTTCACCTATTTTATGGATCTTACCAGTGAGTTTCAGGATACGCTCGGTGGTGGTAGTCTTGCCCGCGTCAACGTGAGCGAAAATACCAATGTTTCTGTATTTCGATAAGTCAGTCATGATTCAACTTCATTATGAGTTAGTGAATAGGAGACGGAGTATGCCACTTCGTTGCTGCGACAGACGGAACCCCATAAATTAAGGCGCGTATTATAACACCGAAATCCCTGTATCCTGCAATGAGGAGTTTCAAATTTCGCCAGCACCTTCAAGAGTAACCCTTTGTTTACACAGATTGCTTTAAATATATATTTAAATTCAATTGGTTACATTTAAAACGAAGACACAGAAATACGGATGTCCTTACGGCCAAATCTTATATTCGCGCAAATAATAGAAACTTTTGTGACATTTTATGTTAAAAGCGCTGTAATCAGGACTAACAGATGCTCACTAAACAGAATCCTGTCACATCATCAACACCGAGTTCCATCATCAGTAAAAAACCACCTTCTGAAGAAGGTGGCTTTGTGATTACCCCCTAAAAGGGGGCCTTCTATACTAGAGCAAGCTCAG